>NZ_JBHWUE010000048.1:0-81648 GCF_042738615.1 Rhodococcus sp. NPDC059968 | reverse complement strand
TCTCGTTCGGGGGCTGCCGCCCGCACCGCGGCGAACATCCGCACGTAGGTGCCGTCGTCCGACCAGCGGCGATGACGCTCCCAAATCGACTGCCACGGGCCGAAGTATTCGGGCAGATCGCGCCACGGCGATCCGGTTCGGAACCGCCAGGCGATTCCTTCCAGGGTCAACCGGTGGTCGTTCCACGGACGTCCCCTCCGGCCTGCCAGTGCGGGTAGGACGGGCTCGATCACAGCCCACAGGTCATCGGAAATCTCATCGGTACGCAACACTCACGCAGCATCCCGCACCGATCCCCGAACGTTTAACAGACACGCTCTAGGACGATGACGACGTGGTGAGCTCCGCGACCGGCACCTGGCCGGTATTCGGCTCGCTGCAGGAGTATCGGAAAGGATGGGTCAGGCCCGACGTCATCGCGGGCCTGACCGTGTGGGCCGTGCTGGTCCCGGAGGCCCTTGCCTACGCGACCATCGCGGGAGTTCCCCCTGTCGTCGGTCTGTACGCGGCGATACCCGCCCTGGTCCTCTACGCGGCGGCCGGCAGTTCCCGGCATCTGGTGGTCGGGCCGATGTCGGCGACGGCGGCCCTGTCGGCTGCCATCGTCGCGCCGCTCGCCGGGGCGGACGGCGGCAAATACGCGGCCCTGACAGCCGTGCTGGCGATTGCCACCGGCGTCGCCGGGCTGCTCGCGGGGCTCCTCCGACTGGGCTTCATCGCGTCGTTCATCTCGGAGCCGGTGCTGAAGGGTTTCATCGTCGGGCTGGCTCTGACCATCATCATCGGGCAGGTGCCTGCCCTCCTCGGAGTGGAGAAGGAACACGGCAACTTCTTCGAACAGGCCTGGGGAGTCATCACCCACCTCGGCGACGTCGCTTGGGGCACACTGGTCGTCGGTGTGCTCAGTCTCGTCGTGGTTCTCGGATTCAAGAGGTGGCTGCCGCTCGTACCGGGCTCGCTGCTGGCCGTCCTCCTCGGTATCGCCGCGGTCGCCGTGTTCGGTTTGGACGGTCGAGGTGTCGACATCGTCGGGCACATCGACTCGGGTCTGCCGTCGGTGGGACTGCCGGGCGGTGTCGGGTTCGACGACTACGTCGACCTTCTCGGGCCTGCGGTCGGCGTGCTGCTCATCGGGTTCGCGGAAGGGCTCGGTGCCGCGAAGACGTATGCCGCGAAAGAGGGCTACGAGGTGGACGCCAACCGGGAGCTCCTCGGCCTCGGCACCGCCAATCTCGGCTCCGGATTGTGCTCGGGAATGGTGGTGAACGGCAGCCTCTCCAAGACGGCAGTCAACGGCGGGGCGGGCGCCAAATCGCAGGTCAGCGGGCTCGTCGTCGCGGTCCTCACCGTGGTGACCCTGCTGTTCCTCACCGGACTGTTCGAGAAGCTGCCCGAGGCGACGCTTGCCGCGGTGGTCATCGCCGCCGTCATCGAACTCGTCGACATCTCCGCGCTGCGCCGGCTCTACGGGGTGTGGACCGAAAGGCTCGGCAGCATCTACGGATATGCCGCGCGCGCCGATTTCGCGGCCGCCCTCGCCGCAATGGTGGGCGTGCTCCTGTTCGACACCCTGCCGGGACTCGTCATCGGCATCGGCGTGTCCATGCTGCTGCTGCTCTACCGGGCGTCGCGTCCCCACGTCGCGACGCTCGCGAAGGAAGGGTCGCTGTGGGTGGACGCCGAGCGTCACCCCGACCTCCCGACCACACCGCACGTGGTCGTGGTGCGCGTCGAGGCGGGACTGTTCTTCGCGAACGCCGATCACGTCAAGGACCGCATCGAGGACCTGTGCGCCGACGACACACGAGTGGTGGTTCTCGACGCCGAGACGTCGCCCTTCGTCGACGTCAGTGCCGCGCAGATGCTCGCGCAGTTGCGGGATGTGCTCGCGCGCCGGGGAATCGAGCTACGGGTGGCGCGGGACATCGGGCAGTTCCGGGACACGATCCGACACTCGGGTTCGGACGCGACCCCCGTCGGCCTCTACCCGACCGTGCGAGAGGCTCTCGAGGGTGGCGCTGCGCGCCCGTGAGTGGTTGACGAGTCTCTGGACTCGCAGACCACGCACGGGCGGCGGAGCCGCCGATGCTCACACTCTCCGGGTGAAGCCGTGACCCGCCTCGCCGTGGTCGCATGGATCGGAGACCGCGGGACAGGAGACAGTCGTGAGCGCAGGATTGCAGGAACTCGCCGCGAAGGCGTGGGTGTATGGTTTCCCGCTGGTGTTCGACCTCGAACAGGTGAACCGCTTCGTGTCGGAGGGGATGGGGAGCCTCGACGCGGGACCCTTCAACACGTTCAGCCACGCCCGCACGCTCGCCGGGCCGCAGGACACGTTCGTCTCGGTCAACAACGACACCATCTACTCGATCGCCCAAATCGACCTCGGCCACGGACCGCAGTTGCTGCGAGTCCCGGACGCCGGTGGGGCGTACTACGTGCTGCAGTTCGTCGATGCGTGGACCGACAACTTCGCGTACGTCGGCAAACGCGCGACGGGAACGGCGGCCGGCCGTTTTCTGCTGACCGGCCCCGGGTGGTCCGGTGAGGTCCCCGACGGCGCGACGCAGATCGCGTTCCCCACCGCGGTGGGCACCATCGTCGGACGCTGGGCCTGCGACGGCGAGGCCGACCTGCAGCGGGTGAAGAGATTGCAATCTGCCCTCACGTTGGAACCTGTCGGCGACCAGGAACCGGCAGAGGGCCCGCCGGTACCCGACCCGAACGTCCCCGAGGAACTGCAGTTCTGGGAGAAGCTGCGGGTGTACTCGCAGGCGTACCCGCCCGCCGCACAGGACCTCGTCGCGCAGCAGGCGTTCGCGCCGCTCGGGTTGCTCGAGACCGGGCCGTCGCCGTACCTCGAGGCGCCGCCGGACCTCGCGTCCGTGCTCACGGCCGGAGCCGCGGCCGGGCACCAATCGCTCGTCACCGCACTGAAATCGGGGGCAGGCGGAGCGGTGGTCAACGGCTGGCAGTTGATGTACCACGCGTTCGACTACAACGACGACTTCTTCGAGATCGGCACCCTCGACTCACCCGAGTGGCGGATCGAGGACCGCTCGAAGGCGCTGGGACTGCGGGCCGGCGCCGCGATGGCGGGACTGTGGGGAAACCACGGCTACGAGGCCGCGTACGCGCCGATCTACCACGACAGCGAAGGCAACGACCTGTCCGGAGAACACGACTACACGCTCACGTTCGCGCCGACCCCGCCGGTCGACGCGTTCTGGTCGATCACCATGTACGACCTTCCGGAGTTCTACCTCGTCGACAATCCCATCGGCCGCTACTCGATCGGTGACCGCACGCCGGGACTGGTGTTCGCGGACGACGGTTCGCTGACCATCACGCTCAGCGCCGCCGCACCGACCGATCCGGTGGCCCGCGCCAACTGGTTGCCGACACCGGCAGTCGGGTTCCGGCCGCTGCTGCGGATGTACAGCCCGAAGCCGGCGGCGTTCGACGGAACATTCGAGATCCCGCCCTTCGTGAAGATTAATTGATCAGGGGGCGCAGGTGAGCGATCTGATCTGGCTGCTCGTTCCCGAGATGATCGGTCTTGTCATCACGCCCGCCGCCGTAGTCGGATGTGTGCTGCTGCTCGAGTCGGCGAACGCGGTGCGGAATGCTGTCTCGTTCGGCTCGGCGTTCCTGCTCGTCTATTCGCAGATCGCCGTCGCGGCTCTTCTCGGTGGGGCGGGTGATCCGTCGGCGACGTCGAAGACGGTGAGCAATTGGGTGGGACTGATCGTCGGTGTGCTGTTCCTCCTCGTCGGCGTCGTCATGCTCGCGCAGAAACCGAAGGCGGCGGGCGAGACACCGAAATGGATGACCGCACTCGAATCGGCCACACCTCGTACGGCCTTCGTGGCCGGACTCGCCCTCGCCACGATCAACCCCAACGTGTTCATCCTGCTGTCCGGGATGACCATCATCTCCAGTTCGCACGTCGGGATCGGGGGTGCGCTCGTCGGGACCGCTCTGCTGCTCGTCGCGGCAATGCTCGACTTCCTCGTCCCGATCGGGATCTACACAGTCCTGGGTGATCGTGCCCGGAAGGGTCTGAGCGCCGCCAAGACCTGGATGGTCCGTCACAATCGGGCGCTCGGGGTCGCGGTGTTCTTCGGCTTCGGCACGCTGTTCGCGCTACGGGGACTGCTCGCCCTGATCTGAGAGCGTGATGAGCTTCGGCCCGGGGCGCGCGTCAGTTCTGGTGACGGTCGTAGAACGTCGCTGCCCGACAAGACACCACCGGTCACGACCTGAACGTCGGCGGCACGTCGCAGTGGGCGCGGATCCAGGCGCTGCGTCGTTCCAGCGCCGAACGCCGCCGACACGTAGTTGTCCCAGTCGGGAAGGAGCAGGGCGCGAGAACACCACGCTCGCCAGCGTGATGACGGCGCCGGCGAGCGTGAACAGCAGGGTGGCCACGCTGGTGCCGCTCGTCCGCGGACCGATGTCGGGGGTGGGGAGCGCGAGGCCGAGGAGGAAACCGGCGAACAGATAGCCGACCTGGACGAGTCCCAGCCGCAACGGCGGGCGGCGGCGCAGTGCGCGCAGAATCGGTCGCGAATCCGATCTGGACCGGGGGAACTCGGCTGCTCAGTTCACGGCGTCCCTTCCTCTCTCCGATGATCCCGAATCGGCGGTAGTGTTCGTGCCGATTCGAGGGGGGATCGAGTGAAAAAAGTTGCCGCGGCGCTCCTGTGCGCCGTGATCACGTCCGGGTGCGCGCACAGTGTGTCGGGGACTGCGGGGGCTTCTCCGATGCAGGAACTGAGCCCAGGACAGCAACGGCACATCCACGTCGAGGACGCGCTCCGCAACGCCGATCCGTGCGGGCTTCTCGACGAGGCTGTGGTGCGGGGCGCCGGGACAGTCCAGCAGTACGGGTCCGCCGTCCAACTGCCGGTGTGTTCGGCGCTGATGGCCCGGCCCGGCGGCGCGACCACCTACGTGGAGTTGTCCCTGCTGCCGTCGATGCTGCCCGACGCGGCGCTGACCCGGCCGGACACGGTCGACGGGGTGACCGTCTATCGCGGTGCGGGCGCCGACCTGACCCGCGGGACGTGCGAGCGCGTTTTCCGGCTGAACCTCGGAACCGGCCGGGAAGAGGTGGAACGGCAGTTGGCGACCGTCCGCGCCGGAACCGTCGCCGGCCAGGACGCCTGCCCGCTCGCCGACGCGGTGCTCGGCTCGGCGATCGACAGGATGCGGTCGGGACTGCCCGCTCGCGATGTCTCGTCGGCGCCTCAGGTGGCGCTCGCGGTCCACGACCCGTGCGAAGTGCTCGACGTGCTGGGGACCACGGCGGGCGGGCGCGTCGTCGGTCCGGAATCGCCGCCCACCCCGTTCGACTGCGTCCTGTTTCCGAACCCGAATCGGGTGCCCGGGAGTGAGGTGACCGTGTCGTTCACACTGTCGCCGGTCAAGGAAAACCGACCATCCGTTCCGGCCGAGCCGGAGACGATCGGCGACCGATGCCGGTGGACGAGCCCGATGGGCGAGCCGATCGACATCACACGGCCCGGAGCGGGCGTCGACGAGTTCACCCGCAGGCTCGGTCACGCGGGTGCAGTCGTCACTGTTCACGGGCCGAACTGCGCGGCCGTGGCGAGGGTCGCGGACGCCGCGAACACGGCGTTCGGATAGGCGTCCGACCGGACTCACCCGGGATCAGATTGGACTCCGCCGGTAAGCTCGACAGCTGGACCAGTACAGATTCATCGACCTGGAGGTAGAAACGCGTGGCTCTCGTCGTCCAGAAGTACGGCGGATCCTCGGTGGCAACCGCCGAGAGAATCCGACGAGTGGCTGAACGGATCGTCGAGACCAAGAAGGCCGGCAACGATGTCGTCGTCGTGGTTTCAGCGATGGGGGACACCACCGATGAGCTGCTCGATCTGGCTCAGCAGGTGTGCCCAGCCCCACCCGCCCGCGAAATGGACATGCTGCTGACCTCCGGTGAGCGCATCTCCAATTCTCTCGTCGCGATGGCAATTCACTCGCTCGGTGCGGAGGCCCGTTCGTTCACGGGCTCGCAGGCGGGCGTCATCACCACCGGTGCTCACGGCAACGCCAAGATCATCGACGTCACGCCGGGCCGCGTCCGGGATGCGCTCGACGAGGGCTCGATCGTCCTCGTCGCCGGGTTCCAGGGCGTCAGCCAGGACAGCAAGGACGTGACGACCCTCGGACGCGGCGGTTCGGACACCACCGCGGTGGCCCTCGCAGCGGCCCTCGTCGCCGACGTCTGCGAGATCTACACCGACGTCGACGGCATCTTCACTGCCGACCCGCGCATCGTTCCCGACGCGCAGCGTCTCGAGACGGTGTCGTTCGAGGAGATGCTCGAGCTCGCGGCGTGCGGCGCGAAGGTGCTCATGCTCCGCTGCGTCGAGTACGCCCGCCGATACAACGTGCCTGTGCACGTCCGTTCGTCATACACGACCAAGCCGGGCACCATCGTGTCCGGATCGATGGAGGACATCCCCGTGGAAGAGGCAATCATCACCGGAGTCGCGCACGATCGCGGCGAGTCCAAGATCACCGTCGTCGGGCTGCCCGACACCCCGGGTTACGCCGCGCAGGTCTTCCGCGCGGTGGCCGATGCGGAGATCAACATCGACATGGTGTTGCAGAACGTCTCCAAGATCGAGACCGGCAAGACCGACATCACGTTCACCCTGCCGACCGCCGACGGCCCGCGCGCCGTCGAGAAGTTGACCAAGCTGCAGGGCGCGATCGGCTTCACGCAGGTCCTGTTCGACGACCACATCGGCAAGGTGTCCCTCGTCGGAGCGGGTATGAAGAGCCACCCGGGCGTCACGGCCACGTTCTGTGAGGCTCTCGCGAAGGCCGGTGTCAACATCGACCTCATCTCCACGTCGGAGATCCGCATCTCGGTGCTCGTGAAGGACACCGAACTGGACAAGGCAGTGAAGTCGATCCACGATGCATTCGAGCTCGGCGGCGACGAAGAAGCCGTCGTGCACGCAGGAACGGGACGGTAACCATGACCACCATCGCTGTCGTCGGTGCGACCGGACAGGTCGGCATCGTCATGCGCACCCTCCTCGAGGAACGAAACTTCCCCGCAGACAAGGTGCGGTTCTTCGCCTCCGCGCGGTCGGCGGGCAAGAAGCTGCCGTTCCGCGGCGAGGAGATCGTCGTCGAGGACGCGTCCGCGACGTCCGACGAGGACCTGAAGGGCATCGACATCGCCCTGTTCTCGGCCGGTGCGACGCTCTCTCGTGAGCAGGCCCCGCGGTTCGCGGCGGCAGGCGCCACGGTCGTCGACAACTCGTCCGCGTTCCGCAAGGACCCCGACGTCCCGCTGGTCGTCAGTGAGGTCAACCCGGAGCAGGCGAAGAACCCGCCGAAGGGCATCATCGCCAACCCGAACTGCACCACGATGGCCGCGATGCCGGTGCTGAAGGTTCTGCACGACGAGGCCGGTCTGCAGCGTCTCATCGTGTCGAGCTACCAGGCGGTGTCGGGCAGTGGCATCGCCGGTGTCGAGGAGCTGGTGGGCCAGGCCCGCGCCGTCATCGACGACGCGGAGAAGCTGGTGCACGACGGCAGCGCCGTCGACTTCCCGGCCCCGAACAAGTACGTCGCACCCATCGCGTTCAACGTCCTGCCGCTGGCCGGCTCGATCGTCGACGATGGCAGCGGTGAGACGGACGAGGACCAGAAGCTCCGCAACGAGAGCCGCAAGATCCTTGGCCTGCCCGACCTGCTGGTGTCGGGCACGTGCGTCCGCGTCCCCGTGATCACGGGCCACTCGCTGTCGATCAACGCCGAATTCGAGCGTCCGCTGTCGGTGGAGCGTGCGAAGGAGCTCCTGTCGAAGGCTCCCGGTGTGCAGCTCGTGGACGTCCCCACCCCGCTCCAGGCAGCGGGCAGCGACCCGTCGCTGGTCGGGCGCATCCGTCAGGATCCGGGTGTCCCCGAGGGGCGCGGTCTGGCGCTGTTCGTGTCCGGCGACAACCTGCGTAAGGGTGCCGCCCTCAACACCATTCAGATCGCCGAACTGCTGGTCTGATCTTCCCCCCACGTGAGTGGCAAGGTGTGCTTCCGCACGCTTTGCCACTCACGTGTGTTTGTGCGGGTGGATACTGGGCCGATGTGGGTGGTCGGGGCTGCGGTTGCGGCGGTTCTGTTGCTGCTCACCGGTGCGAGCGAGGCGTCCGCGCAGTCGAGGATCCTGCTGTTCCAGGACGAACTTCCACCCGCCGCAGTCCCCGCGCAGGCGGGCGACAGCGTCCGGGTTCGCTATTCGACGCTGCGCACCGCGACCGCGACCGGTGAGTCGACCGGATCGATCTTCCTTCCCCGTGGCGATCCACCCGACGGCGGCTGGCCGGTGGTGTCCTACGCACACGGCACGGTCGGGGTCGCCGGCCAGTGCGCGCCGTCCGTCGCCGGGTTCAACTACGTCGAACTGCCCGCGATCGAACAGTGGCTCGCCGCCGGATATGCCGTCGCGGCAACGGATTACGCGGGAATCGGCACGCCCGGTGTCGATGCCTACCTCGACGGCCCTGCGGCCGCCGCGAACGCCGTCGACATCGTCCTGGCCGCACACGACATCTACGGCGACGTGCTCAGCGACCGGTGGATCGTCACGGGACTGTCGCAGGGCGGGCACGCGACCTACTTCGCCGCCCGCGAGGCCACCACCCGGGCACCGGCGCTCGACTTTCGCGGCGCCGTCGCCGTGGCCGCGCCGACGCACCTCGAACAGCTCTTCCCTGCCGCGGGTCCCGCGATTCCGGCTCTGCCGACATCCGGAATCGTGAACTACGCGTTGCTGACCCTGGCCGGCATCGACGACCAGCGCCCAGAGGTCGGCATTCGACGGTATCTGTCGCCGAAGGGATTCGAATTGATGGAGCTGGCGAAGGTGACGTGCAGCCGGGAACTCGGCCGGTACCTGCTCGCCCATCCCACTTCGGTCGGTGACCTGTTCGCGGCGCCCCTGTGGAACGAGCAGTTCCGGGCGCTGTTCCGGGAGATGCAGCAGGTGCCCGTCGACGGCTTCGACCGCCCCTTGCGGGTGGTGCACAGTCTGTCCGACACGTCGGTGCCGATTCCGTTGAC
Source organism: Rhodococcus sp. NPDC059968 (assembly GCF_042738615.1). Lineage (NCBI taxonomy): Bacteria > Bacillati > Actinomycetota > Actinomycetes > Mycobacteriales > Nocardiaceae > Rhodococcus > Rhodococcus sp. NPDC059968. The sequence goes on along the minus strand of NZ_JBHWUE010000048.1, from coordinate 72,543 downwards.
GTGGGCGCAGCTCGCCGAGATGCAGCAGCACGGGGTGAACGTCGAATACCAGCAACTTGCCGCCGAGGATCACCGCGAATCACTGATGGCCTCCATGCCGGAGTCCCTCGCGTTCGCGGCGCGCGTGCTGTCCCCCAGGTGAGTGGCAAAGCGTCCCCGAGCACGCTTTGCCACTCACCTGGGTTCACCCGGCACGTGCGAGGCGGAAACGGCGCCCCGACCCTACGGTTCGGACATGGGCTCAGTCATCGGAGAACTGTTACCGCTCGCCGTGGGTGTCGCGATCTCGCCGATACCGATCATCGCCGTCATCCTGATGCTGCTGTCGAAGCGTGCGGGCGGTGCGAGCGCGGGCTTCGGTGTCGGCTGGATCCTGGGAATCCTCGTCGCGACGGGCATCTTCATGCTCCTCGCCGGCAGCATCGACACGTCCGACTCCGAGGGTCCGTCGGCGACGGCATCGTGGGTGAAGGTGGTTCTCGGTGTGCTGCTGCTCCTGCTCGCGGGACGGCAGTGGAGAAGCCGCGATGCCAACGCGGAGCCGCCGAAGTGGATGCAGGCCATCGACGACCTGAACTTCGTGAAATCCACGGGCCTCGGATTTGCGCTGGCGGCAATCAATCCCAAGAACCTGCTGCTGTGCGTGTCCGCAGGCGTCGGGATCGGCACGGCCGGGGTCAGCGGCGGCGAGCAGGTGGTGGCGCTGATCGTGTACACGGTGCTGGCCGGATCGACCGTGCTCGTCCCGGTCATCGCCTACGCCGTCGCAGCCGACAAGATGCGCGGGACCCTCGACAGTCTCAAGGTTTGGCTCCAGGCCAACAACGCCGCGGTGATGAGCGTGCTGCTACTCGTGATGGGGGCCGTCGTCCTGGGCAAGGGATTCGGCGGCTTGTTCTGATGCGACCGCGTCCGGTCCGCGGAGGTAGCGCCCGACGTAGCCCTCGTCGAGCGCGACCGCCTTGACGATCACCGCGGACCCCACGATCACGACGGACAGGACGAACAGCCAGCTGATCGCGGTGAACACCAGGCCGAGCGGCCCGAACTGGTGTTGCGCGGCGGCGGTGATCCGGGGCAGGACGAGACGTCCGCCGACGTGGAGAGCGGTGAGCGCGGCGGCCGTCAGCGCCCCTGTCGCCCAGAGCACGCGACCCTTGAGGGTGCCCATCGTCAACAGGTACGGGCTGAGGGTCCACACGGCCATCCACACCGCGAACTCCCCGGCGACTGCGAGAGGTGGACCGATGAACCGGACGTTCGTGAGTTCGCTGGCCAGGCCGATCGCCGTCCCCGACAGCGCAACGGCGAACAGGACGACGAGCCACCGCCAGGCGTCTCGGAGGTTGATCGACGGGACGTTCCAGATCTTTCCGTAGATGCGGGCGAGGGCCCGGGCGAACGACGTGCCGCTGATCGCGATCATCAGCAGACCCACCACACCGAACGCAGCGAAGGATGGGGTGGTGGTGTCCACGGCGCCGGACGTGGACGATAACTCTGCGGGGTCGAAGCCGAACTGGGTCTTGATGGTGCGGGCGGTCACGTTCCAACTGCTCAGCGTCGAAGTTGCAATCATCACGGGGAGCACGGACGTGAAGATCCTGGCGGCGAGCGTCATCGACCGGTCGACGAGTTCGATCGCGATCAGCCCGTCGATGACACGGCGAACCGTGCGGCCGGGAGGTGTGCCCTGCAACCAGCCGTTGGCCGTTTCGGTGCGCGCGGCCAGAGCTTCCCTGGCCAGCGCCACAGACAGTTTCGTCGACCGCACACCTCGAGCGAACACCGATCGGGTCCGCTTGTCATCATCCGCGTCAGGTGAGAACGCCTGTCACGGTCGGATGATGCACCGGAACCCGATGTGGCACGTCGACGTCTCCTCGGTGTCACCCTGCCGGGCGGAGGGTCGGTAGCGGAGGCAGTAGTTCGGCGCGCAGAGGTGCGAGCCGCCCTTGATCACGCGGCGTGCGTAGGGCTCGTCGGGGTTCTCGACTCGTGCCGTCTCGACTCGCGGGTTGGTGGGAATGCAGCAGGAACTGGTGGGAGCGACATTCTTCCCGCTCTCGGAGTGATCCGCCGTGAAGTAGTCGGTGGTCCATTCCCACACGTTGCCGGCCATGTCGCTGAGTTCGTAACCGTTGGGCCGGAAATGGCCGACCGGCGACGTCCCGGCGAACCCGTCCTCGAGGAGGTTCTCCCAGGGGAACCGTCCCTGCCAGACGTTCCCGCCGGGCCTGCCGCCCGGCTCGTGCTCCTCGCCCCACACGAACGGCTTCCGGTCCAGCCCGCCACGGGCCGCGAACTCCCATTCGGCCTCGGTCGGCAGGTCCTTGCCCGCCCACTCCGCGTATGCGCGGGCGTCGAACCACGACACGTGCGTGACGGGATGGCGTTCGCGTCCGCCGACGTTGCTGCCCTGACCCTCCGGGTGCCGCCAATCCGCTCCCGGTGTGAACGACCACCAGCGGGTGTAGTCGTCGAGCGGGACGGGTCCCGGTGTCGGGGTGAACACGAGCGAACCGGGCACGAGCAGAGCCGGATCCGCGCCCGGGTACTGCGCTGGGTCGGGGGCGATCTCGGCGGTCGTGACGTGACCGGTGTCCTTCACGAATCGCCGGAACTCGGCCACGGTGACCTGGTGCGAGTCCATCCAGAATCCGTCGACGGTCACCTGGTGGACGGGGCGTTCCTCGGGGTAGAAGTCCTCCGAACCCATCCAAAAGGTGTCCCCGGGGATCCACGCCATGTTCTTCGGAGCTGCACCGGTCATGGGGCCAGACTGGCACGACGACGGCCGCCGCGCGAAGGGACGCCCCGTAAACCCGGTGAGAGGGGCAACGGTTGCGGTACCGTCGGCTACTCGATTCGCAATGCTGTTCTCACCGTGCAGGGGGCTCCTCCGAATGGATGGACGGATTCCGCGTAGGTCGTTCGTTCGTGGACTGGCGCTGACGGCCGGGCTCGGTGCCGTCGGGGTGGGGTCGGCGAGCGCCTACCCGTTCGGGATCGATCCGCTGCGGCCGTTCGTCTTCTCGTCGCCGCCGCTCCAGCCGTTCCGGGAACAGTTGCCGCCGTTGCCGATGGTGGGTGGGAGCGCCGTCGAGGTGCACGCGAGCAGCACGACGCACGTGTTCCACCCCGATCTGCCGGCGTCCCCGGCCCTCGGTTATGGCGGCATGGACTACCTGGGCCCGACGATCGAGGCGCACGTCGGCGAACGGACCTCGCTGACCTACCGCAACGACATCGCGAGCAACCCCCTCGCCGCCGACGTCGACACGCGGATCCACGGCGTGAGCGAGCAGGACCGTACCCAGGTGCCGACGTCGCTGCACCTGCACGGCGGTCGGACGCCCCCCGAGTTCGACGGACATCCCGAGGACACGATGCGGCCCGGGCAGGGGATGGTGCACGAGTTCCCGAATCGGCAGGAGGCCTGCGCGCTCTGGTATCACGACCACGCGATGGGCGTCACCCGCCTCAACATCTACGCCGGGCTGGCGGGCATGTACCTGCTGCGCGACGAGCACGACACCGGTCAGAGCGGCAACCCGCTCGGTCTGCCCTCTGGCGAATTCGAACTGCCGCTGGTGTTGCAGGACAAGAACTTCACCGATGACGGACGGCAGAGTGTCCGCTCCAACCCGCTGAATCCGCAGGGCAGCTGGGAGGCCGCCACACCGGGTGACGTGGGGGTGGTGAACGGCAAGGTGTGGCCGGAGATGTCGGTGGCGAGGGGCCTGTACCGCCTGCGGATGGTGAACGCCGCATCATTCAGCGTGTGGAATCTGTTCTTCGAGAACCGGATGAGGTTCTGGGTGATCGGCGCCGAGAGCGGGCTGCTCGACGCGCCGGTCGCCACCGACCACGTCCGGCTCGGACCCGGCGAGCGGGTGGACCTCCTCGTCGACTTCGGGACCCTCGCACCCGGCACGACCGTGGAACTGCGTAACGACGAGCCGATACCCGCGCAGGTCGCGCAGCGCGGGGTGCAGATCATGCCGCGGTTCTGCCGGTTCCGGGTCGGGACCGCCGCCGGGTTCACCGGTGGCGTGCCGGAGACTCTGCGGGGCGGAAGCCGTGGTCTCGCCGTCCTCCCGCCCGTCGCGCAGCCGTCGGTGGTGCGCAACGTGTCGGTGATGCAGCTCGCGCAGGGTCTGGGTCAGCCGTCTCCGCTGATGTCGCTGAACAACCTGCGCTACACCACCGACGACATCGAGATGCCCCGGCAGGGCACCGTCGAGCAGTGGAACATCGTCAACGTCACGCCCGAACCGCATCCGATCCACCTGCATCTCGTGTCGTTCCGGGTGATCGGACGGCAGGCCATCGACACGAACGCGTTGATGCAGGCTGTTCCGGTGCCCGCGGTCGGGGTGCGGTGGACGCCGTCGGCGGACCCGTTCGTTCTCGGGCCGAACCTGGCGCCGCAGGTGTGGGAGTCTGGGTTCAAGGACACCGTGATCGCGGACGCGAACTCGATCACCCGGATCATCGTCCGGTTCCCGACGGCGGACGAACTCGGCTTCGACCCGGACGCCACGTTCGGGATGTCCGCGCACACGATGGATCACTCCGGCGGACACATGGAGCAGGGGTCGCATCCCCTGCAGGGTTACGTGTGGCACTGCCACATGCTCGACCACGAGGACCACGACATGATGCTGCGGTACCGCCTGGTGCCCTAGGCCCGTGAGTACTTATTAACGTCCGGCGGTTAATAAGTACTCACAGGCGCGGAGCGCAAACTTAAAAGCAGTCTGGACTGTTTTCTTTTTTCCGCCTACAGTGCTGGGTGTGACACCTGACACAGAAGTGGTCAAACCGACCCGCACGCAGGCCGAGCGGACCGCGGCGATGCGCACGAAGCTGCTCGACGCGGCCGTCGACTCCCTGGTCGAGCTCGGATACGCCCGCACCACCACACAGGGAATCGCGCGGCGGGCGGGGGTGTCGCGCGGCGCGCAGCTGCACCATTTCCCGACCAAGGAGTCGCTGGTGGTGGCTGCCGTGGAACATCTCGTGGACAAGCGGATGGAGGAGATCCTCGCCGCCGAAGTGGATGCCGGCCGCGGCGTCGAGGTGCTCGCCGACGCCTTCTCCGGCCCGCTGTTCTACGCGGCCCTCGAGTTGTGGGTGGCCGCCCGTACCGACCCGGCGCTGTACGAGGCGACGGTTCCCCTCGAGCGGAAGGTCAACGACGCTCTGCGCCGCGGGTCGGTGGAGGTGTTCGGCGATCGGTTCGACGCCGACGCCATCGAGCTCAGTATCGAATTGGTTCGCGGTCTGGCGGTGTCGGCACTGTTCCGCACCCCCGAGGCCGAACAGTCACTACGCGCGCGGCTGTTGCCCGTGTGGGAATCGAAGGTGGAGAAGTCGTGAATCTTCCGCAGCACGTACACACCCTCATCGTGGGGGCAGGTTTCGCGGGGATGGGACTGGCGGCGCGCATCCTGCAGTCGCAGCCGCAGGCCGACGTCCTGATCATCGAGCGCGGCGACGACGTCGGCGGCACGTGGCGAGACAACACGTACCCGGGGTGTGCGTGCGACGTCCCGACGTCGCTGTACTCGTATTCGTTCGCGCCGAGCGCCGACTGGAGTCACACGTTCGCCCGCCAACCCGAGATCCACCGTTACCTGAAGAAGGTCGCGGCCGACACCGGGGTGCAGTCCCGGGTGGTGACCGATTGCGAACTGCAGGAAGCGCACTGGGACGACGACGCGGCCGTGTGGACCGTCCGGACGAGTCGCGGAGCGTTGACGGCGGACGTCGTGGTGGCCGCGACCGGTGCGCTGTCGACGCCCAGCGTCCCGGACATGCCCGGGTTGGAGACGTTCGGCGGCACCACGTTCCATTCGGCCACGTGGAACCACGACCACGACCTCACCGGTGAGCGTGTGGCCGTCATCGGCACGGGTGCGTCCGCGGTGCAGTTCGTGCCGGAGATCGCCCCCGTGGCCGAGCATCTCACCGTGTTCCAGCGCACGCCCGCCTGGGTGATCCCGCGCCTCGACCGCGAACTGTCCGGCTCCGAGAAGGGCCTCTACCGGCGACTGCCGTTGGTGCAGAAGGCCGTCCGTGGGTCCGTGTACAGCTTCCGCGAAGCCCTGGGTGGTGTGCTCGCGCACGCCACCGGGCTGCTGCCGATATTCGAAATGGTGGCCAAGGTGCACCTGCGCCGGCAGGTGCGGGATCCCGAACTGCGCCGGAAGCTCACGCCGAACTTCACGATCGGCTGCAAGCGGATGCTGCTGTCGAACGATTGGCTCCGGACCCTCGACCGTCCCGACGTCACGCTCGTCGACGCGGGACTCGCCGGGGTCACGCCGGACGGCGTCGTCGACGCGGTGGGGGGCGTGCACAAGGTCGACACCATCATCTTCGCGACGGGCTTCACGCCGACGGAACCGCCTGTGGCGCACGCGTTGCGCGGGGCGAACGGCCGGACCCTCGCCGAGCACTGGAATGGGAGCCCGAGTGCGTACAAGGGGACCACCGTGGCCGGTTTCCCCAACCTGTTCCTGATGTACGGTCCCAACACCAACCTCGGGCACAGCTCCATCGTCTACATGCTCGAATCGCAGTCCGCGTACATCGCCGACGCGTTGAAGGTGATGCACCACAGCGGGATCGCCGCCTTCGATGTCACCGAGGAGGCGCTGCGTCGGTACAACACCCGCATCCAGTCCGAACTGCAGACCACCGTCTGGAACAAGGGCGGCTGCTCGAGCTGGTACTACGACTCCGAGGGGCGGAACTCCGTCCAGTGGCCGACCTTCACCTGGAAGTTCCGCTCCCAGCTGCAGCGTTTCGACCAGGAGAACTACGTCTCACGACGCAGGGCCGCGAAGGAGACCGTCGCGTGACGCACTACGACGTGATCGTGGTCGGCTCCGGTTTCGGCGGCAGCGTCGCGGCGCTCAGGCTCACCGAGAAGGGGTACCGGGTCGGCGTTCTCGAAGCGGGCAGGCGCTTCGCCGACGACGAGCTGCCCGAGACGAGCTGGCGGCTGCGGCGCTACCTGTGGGCACCCTGGCTGGGCTGCTACGGCGTGCAACGGATCCACCTCCTCCCCGACGTCCTGGTCATGGCCGGGGCGGGCGTCGGGGGCGGGTCGCTGAACTACGCGAACACCCTGTATCAGCCGCCGCGCCGATTCTTCGAGGACAAGCAGTGGTCGCATATCACCGACTGGCAGTCGGAGCTGTCCCCGTACTACGACCAGGCGAAACGGATGCTGGGCGTGACGACCAATCCGTCGTTCACTCCCGCAGACGCCGTCATGCGCGAGGTGGCCGAGGAGATGGGCGCCGGTGAGACGTTCACGTCCACGCCGGTGGGCGTCTTCTTCGGCGAACCGGGATCGCGGGTGGCCGACCCGTTTTTCGGAGGTGAGGGGCCCGAGCGCACGGGGTGCACCGAATGCGGCAGTTGCATGACGGGTTGCCGTGTGGGCGCGAAGAACACGCTCGTCAAGAATTACCTCCACCTCGCCGAGAAAGCGGGCGCCCGGGTACATCCGCTGACGACGGTGAAGGAGTTGCGGCCCCGGGCGGGCGGCGGCTACGAGTTGCGGACCCGCCGCACCGACGGGATCCGCAGGCGGGAGCGCACGTTCACCGCCGACCAGGTGGTGGTCGCCGCAGGCACGTACGGCACCGCCCGGCTGCTGCTCGCGATGAAGAAATCCGGTGCGCTGCCGCGGTTGTCGCCGAGGCTGGGAACGGTGGTGCGCACCAACTCGGAGGCGGTCCTCGCAGCCACGGCGAAGAACCGCGGCACCGACTTCACGAAGGGCGTGGCCATCACGTCTTCGTTCCACCCGGACGATCACACCCACATCGAACCCGTGCGGTACGGCAAGGGCAGCAACGCGATCGGACTGTTGCAGACCGTCCTCAGCGACGGCGGCGGCAGGACGCCGCGGCTGCTGAAAACGGTCGGTGTGGCGTTGCATCGCCCCGGGGCGTTCGTGCGCAGCCTGTCGGTGCGGCACTGGTCGGAACGTACCGTGATCGCGCTCGTCATGCAGACCGGCGACAATTCGCTCGAACTGGCCGAGGGAAAGGGCCGCCTCGGTCGCGCGGTGACCAGCCGTCCCGGACCCGGAGATCCACCGCCCGAATGGATCCCGCAGGGTCACGCGGCCATCCGCAAGGTGGCCGAACGGATCGGGGGAGACCCCGGCGGCTCGTTCGCCGACGTCGTGAACATTCCGATGACCGCACATTTCCTCGGGGGTTGCACCATCGGGGACTCGCCGGACACCGGTGTCGTCGACCCCTACCTGCGGGCGTACGGACACGACGGTCTGCACGTGGCCGACGGTTCCGTGGTGAGCGCGAATCTCGGCGTCAACCCGTCGCTCACCATCGCCGCCCAGGCCGAGCGTGCGTTCGCGCTGTGGCCCAACAAGGGTGAGGTCGATGCCCGGCCCGAACCGGGCAAGCCATACGTACGTATCGAACCGTCGCCGCCCCGGAATCCGGTGGTACCCGCGGTCGCGCCGGGTGCGCTGCGGCTTCCACTGACGGTCGCGACCCGAAGGGAGACAGCCGATGTGGAGCGTGCCTGAATCGACCACCCAGCGCACCGACTGGCCCGAGAGCTCGCCGCCCCCGTGGCCGGCGGGGGTGCGCGCGACACTGTGGTGGCATCGCAGCACCACGGCCGCTCGCGCGCTCGGACCCGACGGCGCCACCGTGCCATTGACCCTCGCGATGATGGTCGACTACCTCGACTCGCCGGTCGGCGCCTATCGGGAAATTCTCGCCAGTCCGGTGCTCCGCGCGCCCGGCCGTCGGATCGGCGTCCTGCCGCGCATGGCGGTCCCGTTCATCGCCGTGGATTCGGAACCCTCCGTACACGGCGGACGCGTGCACTGGAGTCTGCCGAAGGTGCCGGCCGAGTTCGACGGCGACGTGCACGGCGACTTCGAGGCGTCGTCCGACGCGTGGCGCGTCACCACGAGCACTCGGCCGCGTGGACCGCGACTGCCCATCGCCGGAGCGCTGGGGTTCGCGCAACCGGGCGAGGGCGGCCACGGCCTCGTGACGGCATCCGCGCGACTTCGGGGCCATTTCCGATATGCCCGCGTGGACGTGGCGGCCGAAGGTCCCACTCTCGGTGACTGGCTGACGCCCGGCACGCATCACGGCATCGTGATAACGGACGGCCGGATGACCACCGGACCCGCGCAGCTACGCTGACCCGCTCAGGCGGGTCGCTATTCGATGTCCGCGACTACGCCGGCGAGACGTGGCAGCACGGTGTCGCGCCAGCCCGGGCCCATCCGCTCGAACGCGTCGCGGCTGCGTTTGTCGTCGAGGTCGAAGCCCGAATGATCGAGGAACAGGCGAGTGCCCGCACCCTCGGGGGCGAGGCGCCAGACCAGCGTCCAGTTCTCGGTGAACGTGTAGACGAAGCGTCGTTCGGGTTCGATCTCGATCACTTCGCAGGGAACGGCGCCCCAGCCGGGCATGTCGAGGTGGAACCGATGCCCGACCATGGCGGCGATGTCGCCCGCGGCCCACCAGCGGGCGAGCAGTTCCGGCTCGGTGAGGGCGCGCCACACCTTGGCGGGCGGCGCGGCGATGAACTGGTCGACGGAGATCTTGGTGGTGGTGCGGTCGGTCACGAGTCCTCCTCGAGGAAGTCGGCGAGTGTGCGCAAGCGGCCACGCCAGAACTGCTCGAACGGGTGCAGCCAGTCGCCGACGTCGGCGAGCGGGTCGGCGGTCAGGTGGTAGTGCCGTTGCCGTCCCGACGGTTCGTCGCGGACGAGCCCGGCCCGGCGCAGCACCTGCAGGTGCTCTGCCACCGCGGGTCGGCTGAGGTCGAACCGGCCGGCGAGGTCCCCGGCGGTGAGTGGTCCGTCCACCAGGATTTCCAGCAGGCGCCGTCGCACGGGGTTCGCGAGGGCGAGGAAGACGTCGTCGTCGGGCACACCGCGACTTTATGTCGGAGATCTCCGACATGTCAAGATTTTCCGACACATCCTTTTCTTGACTAATTCCAAAAAAGCGCGATACTTGAACACATGCGACACGACACGGACCCCAAAGCGCAGCTGCGCGGGGTAGGCCTGCGTGTCACTGCACCACGCGTTGCAGTGTTGAATGCGGTTGCCGTACGGCCGCATTCCGACGTCGACGACATTGCGGCCGTAGTTCGTGAAGAGCTGGGATCGGTCTCCACCCAGGCGGTATACGACGTTCTCAAGGCGTGCACCGCCGCCGGCCTGCTCAGACGTATCGAGCCCGCGGGATCGCCCGCACGGTTCGAAACCCGTACCGGAGACAACCACCACCACCTCGTGTGCCGCAGCTGCGGGACCGTCGTGGATGTGGACTGCGCCGTCGGTGAGGCTCCGTGCCTCGACCCTTCGCAGGCCCACGGTTTCGAGATCGACGAGGCCGAGGTCGTCTTCTGGGGGCTCTGCTCGCAGTGCCAGACCGGCGCGCAGACCGGAACCGGGTCGGCAGCAGCCCTGTCCTGACCCGTCCGTCCCCACCGCTACACCCTCACCCGATGCAACCTGGAGGCTTTGCCATGCCTGAAACACAGCGCGCCACCACCAACAACTTCGGAATTCCCGTCGCCAGCGACAACGAATCCCTCACTGCGGGCACGCAGGGCCCCATCCTGCTGCACGACCACTACCTGATCGAGAAGCTCGCCCACTTCAACCGCGAGCGCGTCCCGGAGCGTGTCGTCCACGCGAAGGGCGGCGGTGCATTCGGCGAACTGGTCGTCACCCACGACGTGAGCCGCTACACGAAGGCCACGCTGTTCCAGCCCGGCGCGAAGACCGAGTCGCTGGTGCGCTTCTCCACCGTCGCCGGCGAGCAGGGCAGCCCCGACACCTGGCGTGACCCGCGCGGATTCGCCGTGAAGTTCTACACCGAGGACGGCAACTACGACCTCGTCGGCAACAACACGCCCGTCTTCTTCATCAAGGACCCGATCAAGTTCCCCGACTTCATCCACTCGCAGAAGCGACTGCCGGGATCCGGTCTGCGCGACCACAACATGCAGTGGGACTTCTGGACGCTGCGGCCCGAGTCCGCGCACCAGGTGACCTGGCTGATGGGCGACCGTGGAATCCCGAAGACGTGGCGTCACATGGACGGTTTCGGCTCGCACACGTACCAGTGGGTCAACGCCGACGGCGACCGGTTCTGGGTCAAGTACCACTTCAAGACCGATCAGGGCATCGAGTTCCTCACGCAGGACGAGGCCGACACCCTCGCCGGCAACGACCCCGATCATCACCGCGCCGACCTGTACGACACGATCGCCCACGGCGAGTTCCCCAGCTGGACGCTGAAGGTCCAGGTCATGCCCGTCGACGAGGCCGAGGGCTACCGGTTCAACCCGTTCGACCTCACCAAGGTGTGGTCGCAGAAGGACTACCCGCTGATCGAGGTCGGCAAGTGGACCCTCAACCGGAACCCCGACAACTTCTTCGCGCAGATCGAGCAGGCCTCGTTCGAGCCGTCGAATGTCGTTCCGGGAATCGGCTTCTCGCCCGACAAGATGCTGCTGGGACGGGTCTTCTCCTACGCCGACGCTCACCGGTACCGCATCGGCGCCAACTACGCGCAGCTGCCGGTCAACGCGCCGAAGAACCAGGTGAACTCGTACTCGCAGGACGGTGCGATGCGGTACGCCACCAATTCGCCCGAGACCCCGGTGTACGCGCCGAACTCGTACGGCGGCCCCCATGCCGACGCGTCGCTCGCGGGCGACGAGGGCCTGTGGGCGTTCGACGGTGAGTCGGTGCGAGCCGGCTACATCGAGCACGCCGAAGACGGCGACTTCACGCAGGCGGGCACGCTCGTCCGCGAGGTTCTGGGCGACGACGAACGCGACCGCCTGGTGAACAACATCGTCGGCCACGCGCTCGGCGGCGTCAGCGAACCGGTTCTGCTGCGGGTCTTCGACTACTGGAAGAGCGTCGACCCCGACCTGGGCAAGCGAGTGGAAATCGGTGTCCGGGAAGGGCAGAGCCAGAACTGATGTCGTCGGTGGGGCAGGCTCAGAGCAGGCCCCACCAATAGAGCAGAACGGCGAGAACGAACACGATCACAGTTTCCACGACGACCCTCCTTCGCCCGACTGCACGCACAAATCCATCATCCCCCTTCGGCGGGTGCGGACGCCACTGCGCTTCGCGCCCGTGAGTACTTGTTAACCCCCCGCGGTTAACAAGTACTCACAGGGGTGTGACGGGTGTGTCGGATGTTGTTGCTAGGTTGGGCGGTGTCAGGACACCGGCTCGGATGACCGTGTCCCGAGTCGGGGTCGAAAGGTGCTGTCTTCCATGGTGATGGGTCCCACCCATGCAATGTCCGGTGCGGCTGTCGGTCTGGCGGTGGCAGATCTGCTGCCCCTCGACTGGGGTGGCCCCACCTCGACCGCCGAAACCTTCACGTTCGCGGCGGTGTGCGCCGGAGCGGCGCTTCTCCCGGACCTGGACACGAGCCAGTCCACGGTCTCGCGCTCGTTCGGTCCGGTCAGCAGTGTCGTAGCGAAGGGCGTCGACGCGGTGTCGCTGGGCTTCTACACCGTCACCAAGGGCAAACGCGACGGCAAGCGGCGCGGCGGGCACCGCACGCTCACCCACACAGCCCTGTTCGCCGCCGGCATCGGGGCCGGGGTGTCCGCGCTGGTCGTCCAGTTCGGCAAGCCGGCCATCATCGCGACGCTGTTCGTCTGCCTCGGGCTCGCCCTCCGAGGGCTGGCCGGGGAGCTGGCCAAAGAAAAAGGCTGGCTGGCGGTTTCGGCGGTCGCCGCAGTGCTGTCCGCGCTCACCTGGCAGTCGTATCCCACCGAGGCCGGTTCCACCGGACTCGGAGTCGCGGTGGCCCTGGGCTGCGCCACCCACTGCCTCGGGGACGCCATCACCAAGGAAGGCGTCCCCTTCCTCGCCCCGTTCCTCACACTCGGCAAGGAACGGTGGTGGGAGTTCCGGCTTCCGTCGTTCCTGTCCATCCGGGCGGGCGGGCCCTTCGAGAAGGTTGTGCTCGGGCCCGCCCTCACGGTGGCCGTCGGGCTCATGGTCATCTGGGCCATGGACGGTGCGCCGCAGGCAATCTACGACGCGTTCATGCCTGCCCCGCAGTGACTCAAACCGCGAGCATGTTCTCGAGGTCGTCGAGGACGAGCATCGCCCCGGTGGGCCCCAGCGCGAGGAACCAGGTCTCGTCGCTCACATTCACGGCCTTGCCGTCCTTCACGGCCTGCATCTGATTCCATAGCGGGCCGCCGACCACGGTCGACTCGTCGGTGGTCTCGGGCGCGCCGTAGCTGGAGTAGAAGATCCGGTCGGCATTCGCCTCACCGATCGTCTCCTGGCTCACCTCGACGGCGAGTTCGTCGACGTTCTGCACCGTCGGACGCGGAAGTCCGACATCCTCCAGGATGACGCCGATGAACGACAGATTGCCGTACAGGCGGATCTTGCCGGACATGAACCGGACCAGCGAGATCGTCGGCTCGCCCGTGATGGACTCCCGGACCTCGTCGGCGCGGGTCTGATAGGCGTTGAGCACCTCCTCCGCCTTGGTCTCCGCACCGAGGGCATCGGCGACCAGCAGGAAGTTCTCCTTCCACGGGAAACCGGGGCGGATGCCGAACACGGTCGGTGCGATGGACGACAGCTGCGGGTACAGCTTGTCGGCGCGCAGCTTGCTGCCCACGATCAGGTCGGGCTGCAGCGCTGAGATCGCCTCGAGGTTCAGGTTGTTGGTCGTCCCGACGTCCGGCACCCCGGCCAGCTTGTCGGCGAGGTAGGACGGCTGACCGGCGGCGCTCTCGGGGCTGGCCAGCCCGACGGGCGTGATTCCCAGGGAGAGCACGTCGTCCAGCTCACCGCCGTCGAGGACGATCACCCGTTCGGGCCTCTTCTCGATGACGGTCTCCCCGAGCGCGTGGGTGATGGTTCGGGGGTAGACGCCCGGTTCGGCGTCGGTGCCGAGCTTGGCGGTCTCGGCGTCCGCCGTGGCGAACAGGCGGCCGCCGGTGGCGACGTCGGCGTTGCCGGCGGACGACCCGGTGTCGGTGGTGCCGCAGGCGGCGAGAAAGACGGTGGCCAGGGCAACCAGCCCGGCGCGTACGTAGAGCCTCGAAGACATGAGGTGAGGCTAGCCTGAGGTTTCGGTCGGGTGTTCGCGGGGTCTTACAACCGGAAAACGCCTCCACCATGCAGAAGAGGCCTTGGCCGGCGAACCGGTCAAGGCCTCTTCTCGGTGTCTCACACTGTCGGGGTGGCGGGATTTGAACCCACGACCTCTTCGTCCCGAACGAAGCGCGCTACCAAGCTGCGCCACACCCCGTGTTGAACCTCGGCTAGCTTACATTACCCAGCCAGTCACCATTAAATCCCCTGGTCAGTTGCGTAAAACGGTGCTCTCCGACGACTCGGTGCGACCCCGGGCGGCGTCGGCGTCCGAGCCGCCGCGCTGAGCCGGAACCAACGTCAGGAGCGTCGCCTCGGGGCGGCAGCAGAAGCGGGCGGGCGCCCACGGCGACGTCCCGATCCCCGCGGACACGTGCAGCTGGGTGTGCGCACCCCACTTGGACGGACCCTTCACCCGCGAACGGTCGATGTCGCAGTTGGTGACCAGCGCGCCGTAGAACGGCACGCACAGCTGACCACCGTGCGTGTGGCCCGCCAGCACGAGGTCGTAGCCGTCGTCCGCGAACCGGTCGAGCACCCGCGGCTCGGGCGAGTGGGTGATGCCCAGCCGGAGATCGGCCAGCGGATTGGGCGGACCGGCGATGGTGTCGTACCGGTCGCGCTTGAGGTGCGGATCGTCGACACCGGCCGACGCGATCCGGACACCCGACACCTCGAGGTCGCGGCGGACGTGCGTGACGTCGAACCAGCCGCGCTCGGTGAACGCGGCCCGCAGGTCGCCCCACGGCAGCGGCTCCCCGAGGACGCGTTTGTGTTCCTTGCGGAAGTACTCGAGCGGGTTCTTCGGCTTGGGCGCGAAGTAGTCGTTGCTGCCGAAGACGAACAGTCCGGGGCGGGCGAGCAGATTCCCCAGCGCCTGGACCACTGCGGGCACCGCCCGCTGGTGCGACAGGTTGTCGCCGGTGTTCACGACGAGGTCGGGGTCGAGGTTGTCCAGTTCCCGCAGCCAGTTCTGTTTCAGCCGCTGTCCGGGCATCATGTGCAGGTCGCTGATGTGCAGCACACGGAGCGTCGACGACCCGGGTTCGAGTACCGGCATCGTGACCTCACGCAGCGCGAACGCATTGCGCTCGATGAGCGAGGCGTAGCCGATGCCGAGGGCGGCGGCACCCGCCGTACCCAGGGCGGCGCGGGTCAGGTTGGCACGGAACTCGTCAGACACTCTTCCAGGATACTGATGAGCGCAATCGAGATGCAGTGGACGAATCGGGGCGCGTAGCGTTTCGCCCATGCCAGATTCACTGAAAGCAAGACTGCGCTCCGACATGACGGCCGCCATGAAGGCCAGGGATTCGCTGCGCACCGCCACCATCCGCATGCTGATGGCCGCCGTGCAGACCGAAGAGGTCTCCGGCAAGGAAGCCCGCGAACTCACCGACGACGAGGTGCTGAAGGTCCTCGCGAAGGAGTCGAAGAAGCGCGGCGAGTCCGCCGAGATCTACACCGAGAACGGTCGAGGTGAGCTGGCAGCGCAGGAGCGAGCCGAGGCGCAGATCATCGACGAGTACCTCCCGACGCCGCTGACCGACGCGGAACTGGTCGACGTCGTGGACACCGCGATCGCTCAGGTGGCCGAGGAAATCGGTGAGCGTCCCGGCGTGCGTCAGATGGGTCAGGTCATGAAGGCCGCCGGCGCACTCGCGGGCGGCAAGGCGGATGGTTCGCGGCTCTCGCACGCGGTGAAGTCCCGGCTCTGACTCCCCGAGGTGAGTGGGAAAGCGTGCGTCGACACACTTTCCCACTCACCTGCGGTCACCGAGGTATGGGCGGCAGCTGGATCGGCGGCAGGCCGGGCAGCTGGATGGGCGGAACGGGGATCCCCTGAGCCGGCGCCTGCGGGGGTGCGGCCTTCACCGATCCGTCGCTGACGTAGATCGTGATGGTCGACCCGGGAATGGCCGAACCGGACGGCGATGAACTCGTGACCGTCCCCTTGGTCGCCTGCGACTCCGTGGTGACCGCGTTCACGGTGAACCCCGCGCCCTGCAGACGGGACGTCGCGGCCGACTGGCTCAGCCCGGTGACGTCCGGAACCTGACCGTTCTGGGAACCCCGCGCGTACTTCTGGTCGACCGGTGGCAGCGTCGTCGGCCCGAAGTTGTTGGCGATCGGATTCATCGCCGCATACCAGGTCCGCGCCGGTTCGTTTCCGCCGAACAGGTTTCCGTCGCCACACGGCCGCAGCGGGGCGGAGCAGATCTCACCCGGCGTCGGTGAGTCACCGAACACGTAGACGGCGGCGGCGAAGTTGTTGGTGAATCCGAGGAAGCCCGAGGACATGTGGGACTCCGTGGTACCCGTCTTGCCTGCCATCGGGAGCGTCCAGCCGACGCTGCCCGCCGCGGCGGCGGACGTGCCGCCGGGCTTGTCGTCCTTGCTCATGGCGTTGGTGAGGGTGTCGGCGAGGCCCGGTTCGACCACCTGCTCGCAGGCCTGCTGGGTGACCGAGACGGGCTTGCCTTCACGGTCGAAGACCGAATCGATGGGGGTGGGCGGGCACCACTTGCCGTGCGAGGCGAGCGTCGCCGCGACATTCGACAGTTCCAGGGGATTGATCCAGGTGGGCCCGAGGGTGAACGAACCCAGGTTCTGATCCTTCTGGAAGTCGGCCATGCTGCGGTCGTCGAATCCCGACGTGCCGGGCTGGGCGTACGAGCGCAGACCCAGCCGCACCGCCATGTCGACGGTGGGGGCGACGCCGGTCGCCTGGATGAGCTTGACGAACGCGGTGTTGGGCGACTGTGCCAGCGCGTCCGTCACCGACAGCGCCGCCGGGTATTTGCCCGCGTTCTCGACGCAGTACGTGGACGCGGGGCAGCCGCGCGCGCCACCGCTACCCATGCCCCGGGCCTCGAACCGCCCGGGCACGTCCAGGATGGCGTTCGTGCCGAGGCCCTTCTCCATGGCCGCGGCCGTCGTGAAGATCTTGAAGATCGACCCGGCGCCGTGACCGGCCAGTGAGTACGGCTGCGCCTGCACGGTCTCGTTGGCGTTCGCATCGAGGCCGTACGTGCGGCTACTTCCCATCGAGAGGATCCGGTGCGAATCCTGGCCGGGCTGGACCACGTTCATGACGTTCGCGATGCCGTCGAGTCCCGGGCTGGCGTTCGCGCTGAGCGCCGCCTTGGTCGACGCCTGGACCGCGGGGTCGAGCGTGGTCTTGATCAGGTAGCCGCCCTTGTCGATCTGCTCGCGGCTGATGCCGGCATTGGCCAGGTACTGCAGGGCGTAGTCGCAAAAGAAGCCGCGGTCGCCGGCGGCGATGCACCCGCGGGGCAGCCGGTTGGGCTCGGGCAGCACGCCGAGGGGCGTCTCCTTGAGCTGCCGGAGCTCGGCGGCGCGCTCGGGGATATTCGAGATCATCGTGTCGAGAACCACGTTGCGTCGTTCGAGGACGCCCTCGGGGTTCGTGTACGGGTTCAGCGCCGAACTCGACTGCACCATGCCGGCGAGCATCGCGGACTGCTGCGTGTTCAGTTCGGACGCGTCGATGCCGAAGTAGGTCTGTGCGGCGTCCTGGATGCCGAACGAGGCGTTGCCGAACGGCACCAGGTTGAGGTAACGGGTGAGGATCTCGTCCTTGGTGAGTTCCTTGTCGAGCGTCAGCGCCATCCGGATCTCGCGGATCTTGCGGGCGGGCGTCGTCTCGATCGCCGCACGGCGTTCGGCGTCGGTCTTGGCTACGACGAGCAGCTGGTAGTTCTTCACATACTGCTGGTCGAGGGTGGACGCGCCCTGCTGCACCTCTCCGCTCGTGGTGTTGGTCAGGAAGGCGCGCATCGTGCCCTGCCAGTCGACGCCCTTGTGCTCCGGGAACCGGCGGTCCTCGACGGAAACGATGGCGAGCTTCATCTCGTTGGAGATCTTGTCGCTGGGCACTTCGAAGCGCCGCTGGTCGTACAGCCACGCGATGGGATTGCCCGCCGAGTCGACCATCGTCGAGACCGCGGGAACCGTTCCTTCGACCAGTTCGGCGGAGACGTTGTCGACGGTGTCAGCCGCCCTGTTGGAGGCGTAACCGAACCCGCCGGCGAGAGGAAACATCACGCCGGCGAGGAGCACTCCTGCCAAGGCGGAGGATCCTGCGAGCTTCCCCACTGTTTTTGCAATCGACACGATCTACAGACTACGTGGGGTCTGAGGGTGCGCTGGTTGGGCGCGGAATTCGGCCAGGAAAAAGCCCTGAGCACGGGGTATGGACGGGCGTACCAAAAAAGCGTGTTCTTCGTCTTGCGCGTTGCGGTTTCTTTACCTAAATTGTTGGAACAGTGTGATGGAGATAACACCCCATCGCTTATGTGGTGCAGCCTCGGCGTGCTACGTGCTGAGTTGCGCAGACTCGAAGAGGGGAAACGAATGCACATGACCACCCCAACCAGCCGTCTGGACGTCGAGCAAGCAGAAGCGCGAATCGCCTGGGTCACCCAGGCCCGTTGCCGGGAAGTCGATCCCGATCAACTCTTTGTACGCGGCGCAGCACAGCGCAAGGCCGCAACCATTTGCCGGCATTGCCCGGTATTGATGCAGTGCGGAGCCGATGCTCTCGACAATCGTGTCGAGTTCGGCGTGTGGGGTGGCATGACGGAACGTCAGCGCCGGGCGTTGCTCAAGCAGCACCCCGAGGTGGAATCATGGTCCGATTTCTTCGAAGCTCAGCGGCAGCACCAGTCCGCTGTCTGACGTTCGGGATCTGATTCTCAGGACAGTTAAGCCACAGGCGGTGACCGGTTCTCCGGCAGCGAGCTGATCAGCTCGTGCGGGTGAGCTGGTCACCTACCGCTCTCAAGGCCTCGAGGTCCGACACCTCGAACGGCAGTGAGGGCACGCCGACGATCGGCACCCGAGGGTGGGCGGCCGTGAACCGGGTCAGCAGTTGGACCTCACGCTTGGCGATCACCGCCCGATGGGCGTGGATCCGCAGCACAGCAGCGGTGAGGGGGTCTTGGTCCCCGAGTTGGTCGGCGGCAGTGACCGCATGATCGGCCGACAGGGAACTGAGAGTGGGGTGCGTCCGATTCAGGACGAGGCCCGCGAGCGGCATTTCGTCGCCCGCGAGCCGGTCGACGAAGAACGCCGCCTCCCGCAGTGCATCCGGCTCCGCTGCCGCGATCACCAGAAATTTGGTGCCCGGCTGCCGGAGCAATTCGTAGGTGCGCGTTGCCCTTTCCCGGAAACCGCCGAACATCGAGTCCAGTGACTGCACGAAACTCGAGGCGTCCGACAGCATCTGACTACCCACGATGGTGGAGACGCCGCGCAGCGCGAGGCCCATCGCACCGGTGACGAGCCGGGTGAGACCGCGACCCGGCGCGGTGAGCAACCGGATCATGCGACCGTCGAGGAATGCGCCCAGACGCTGGGGTGCGTCGAGGAAGTCCAGGGCGTTGCGGGACGGCGGGGTGTCGACGATCACAAGGTCCCATTTGTCGCTGGAGGCGAGTTGCCCCAGCTTCTCCATCGCCATGTACTCCTGCGTTCCCGAAAACGAGGTGGCGACGGTCTGATAGAAGGGGTTCGCGAGAATCTGCTCGGCCTTCTCCGGTGTGGAGTGCTCGATGACCATCTCGTCGAACGTGCGACGCATGTTGAGCATCATGGCGTGCAGTTCGCCCGTCGCTTCCGGTCCGAGCTGCACGGGTTGCGGCGAGTTGTCGAGTTCCGCGACGCCGAGGGCCTGAGCGAGCCGGCGCGCCGGGTCGATGGTCAGCACGACCACCTTCCGCCCCTGCTCCGCCGCGCGCAGTGCCAGCGATGCGGCCGTGGTGGTCTTGCCGACGCCACCGGCGCCGCAGCACACGACGATCCGCGTGGCCTTGTTCTCCAGAATCCCCGCGACATCGAGAGCGGAGGCGGTGCGGCGACGCTCGTGTTCAGTTGTCTGGGTCATCGGACACCCTGTTCCGTCAGATATTCGGCGAGTTCGTACAGCCCGCCCAGGTCGACACCGTCGGCGAGGGACGGCAGATGCAGTCGCGCCCCGTCCACTTCGCTGAGCGCTCCGGCGCTCTCCTCCTGCGCCTCGAGGACGGACGCGTGCTCGATCGTCTCGGTGAGCAACCCGGCGAAATCCTCGTCGTCGAGGGTGATCCCGCTCTTCTTCAGCCCGGCCCGAATGGCCTCGGCGTCGATGCGACCCTTCGCGGCGTCGGCCAGCGTCTCGGCGGGCAGGAACTGCGGGCTGGTGCGGTTGACGACGATGGTGCCCAGTCGCAGATCGGCGCGGGCCAGTTCCTCTGCGGCGTCGGTGGTCTCCTGCACCGGAAGCGCCTCGAGCAGCGTCACGAGGTGGACGACGGTCTCGTCGGAATGCAGCAGGCGCACCACGCCCTCGCTCTGCGAGCGCACCGGCCCGCCCTTCGCGAGGTCAGCCATCGCCTTCGTCACGTCGAGGAAGTTGCCGATCCGCCCGGTCGGCGGGGCGTCGACGACGACGGCGTCGTACGCCCGCTTGCCGGACTTGTCGGTGCGCACCACACATTCCTTGATCTTGCCGGTCAGCAGCACGTCCCGAAGCCCCGGTGCGATGGTGGTGGCGAACTCGATCGCGCCGAACTTGCGCATCGCGCGGCCCGCGAACCCGAGGTTGTAGAACATCTCGAGGTATTCGAGGAATGCGGTCTCGATGTCGATGGCCAGGGCCATGACCTCCCCGCCACCCTCGGCCGCCGCGACTTTCGTCTCCTTCGGCGGCAGCGGGGGCACGTCGAAGAGCTGGGCGATCCCCTGCCGGCCCTCGACTTCCACCAGCAGCACGCGACGCCCACCCTCCGCCAGCGCGAGAGCCAACGCGGCGGCCACCGTGGACTTTCCGGTGCCGCCCTTTCCGGAGACGAAGTGCAGCCGGGCCTGCGCGGCCTTCTCGGGCCACGTCGGGGTGAGCTGGTCTGAGGATGCAACCACGGGGTCGAGCCTATAAGTCTGGGAGCCGGGATGTGCGGGGGATAGGCTCACCGGCATGAGTGAATTGACTTCCTGGGAGTACGCCACCGTTCCGCTGCTCACACATGCGACCAAGCAGATCCTCGACCAGTGGGGCACCGACGGCTGGGAACTGGTGACGGTTCTGCCCGGGCCCACCGGTGAGCAGCACGTCGCGTACCTGAAGCGCCCGAAGGGCTGACGGCCGTGGCAGAGACACAGAACTGGTCCGCCCGCCTCGCCGAGCTCGGCATCACGCTGCCGTCCGTCGTTCCGCCGGTGGCCGCCTACGTGCCCGCCGTGCGCACCGGCAACTACGTCTACACGTCGGGGCAGCTGCCGATCGTCGAGGGCAAGCTGACGATCGCAGGCAAGCTCGGCGCCGGCGTGTCGGACGAAGACGCCAAGGCCGCGGCCCGGGCCTGCGCACTCAACGCGCTGGCGGCGGTCGACGCGCTCGTCGGCATCGACTCGGTGGTGCGGATCGTGAAGGTCGTCGGATTCGTCGCGTCCGCCGAGGGATTCACCGGTCAGCCCGGCGTTGTGAACGGCGCTTCCGAATTCCTCGGCGAGGTGTTCGGCGACGCCGGGGCCCACGCGCGTTCGGCTGTCGGCGTCGCGGAATTGCCGCTCGGCGCCCCCGTCGAGGTGGAGCTGATCGCCGAAGTGCGGCCGGAGTCGTAGCGCCATGACGCTTGCCCATCCGGCCTACGCCCAGGTGCGGGAGGTCACCCCGATCGTCTCGGTGATGCTCGAGAACAATCCCGGCATGATGACGCTCGACGGAACCAACACGTGGATTCTGCGTGCGCCGGGCCGGGACGAGTGTGTGGTGGTCGATCCGGGTGACGCCGACGAGGAGCATCTCGCCCGCGTCGCGGCACTCGGACCGGTCGCACTGACGCTGATCACCCACCGTCATTTCGACCACACCGGGGGGGTGCAGCGGTTCTTCGAACTCACCGGCGCGCCCGTGCGGTCGGTGGACCCCGAATTTCTCCGCGGCGGCGGCGAAACCCTCGTGGACGGCGAGACCATCGACGTCGCGGGGCTCACCCTCACGGTGATCGCCACGCCCGGGCACACGAAGGATTCGGTGTCCTTCACCGTGGAAGGTGAGGGCACCGTCCTCACCGGCGACACGATCCTCGGCCGCGGCACCACGGTGCTCGACGACACGGACGGCGATCTCGGCGACTACCTGTCGTCGCTGCGCCGCCTACTGGACCTCGGAACCGGACACCGGGTGATGCCCGGCCACGGACCCGAACTACCCGACCTGAACGTCGTCGCGCAGCAGTACCTCGATCATCGCGAGGAGCGACTCGAACAGGTGCGGGCCGCGCTCGGCGCGCTCGGCGGCGCACCCACCGTCCGCGACGTGGTCGAGCACGTCTACTCGGACGTCGACCCGAAGCTGTGGCCGGTGGCGGAGAAGTCCGTCAACGTGCAGCTCGCCTACCTGCGCAGCCTCGACTAGCCACTGAAACGACTTCGGCCACCCCCTCGGTGTGAGGGGGTGGCCGAAGTCGTAGGTGCGGGGACTACCGCGCGCGACGCGCCAGGCGCTCGGAGTCGGAGATCAGCACGCTCTTGCCTTCGAGGCGCAGCCATCCGCGGTGCGCGAAGTCGGCGAGCGCTTTGTTGACGGTCTCACGGGAAGCGCCGACGAGCTGGGCGATCTCTTCCTGCGTGAGGTCGTGGGTAACGCGCAGCGAACCCGCCTCCTGGGTGCCGAACCGCTGCGCGAGCTGCAGCAGCGCCTTGGCGACACGACCGGGGACATCCGTGAAGATGAGGTCGGCCAGGTTGTTGTTGGTACGACGCAGACGGCGCGCGAGCACCCGCAGGAGCTGTTCGGCGATCTCGGGCCGGTGGTCGATCCACGCCTTGAGTGCTTCGCGGTCCATGCTGACCGCGCGGACCTCGGTGACCGTCGTGGCGGTGGACGTACGCGGGCCCGGGTCGAAGATGGACAGCTCACCGAACATGTCGGACGGGCCCATGATCGTCAGCAGGTTCTCACGGCCGTCCGGCGAGCGGCGGCCGATCTTCACCTTGCCGGAAACGATGATGTACAGGCGGTCACCGGGCTCACCTTCGTTGAAGATGACATGTCCGCGGGGGAAGTCGACAGGCTGCAGCTGCTTGGTCAGCGCCGCTACCGCTGAGGGCTCGACTCCTTGGAAGATGCCGGCTCTTGCCAGGACGTCGTCCACGTGCGCTCCTTGGGAATATTGTTCGTCTGTATGCATATTGTGCGCGATTTGCTGCATGTCGACGATGCCCCGGTGATCCGCGGCGTGTCGCTGTGCAACAGGTACGGCTCTGAAGTCTACGTTGAGACGGCTCGGTCTGAGTGACCGATACCACGGAAGTCGTAAAAGTTAACCGGGGGATGCGTCCTGCGGTGTGCTGATTCGGGGGCTTCCCAGCGCTCAGCTGGCGCGCCGCGAGCCCACTTCGGTGACGGCGGCGTCGTCGGATTCGAAGCCCGACCGACCCTTGCGACGTCGATGGAAGCGTGCCAATGCGTGGGGGAAACCTTCGTGGGCCAGGGTGGCCACTTCGTCGTGACTTGCCTGGTCGAGGAACTCTTCCACCTCTTGCTGACGAACGGTGAGCCGGCGGAGTCTGAACTCCACCCGCTCCATTGCCAGCGCGAACAGCATCAGCAGCACTGGGAAGAGGACCACAGCGAGACCTTGCATACCGGGAAGTAAACACTGCAAATGTCTCAGAAGCGACACAGCGGCGATTCGGATCGGTCGGGTATCCGTAGAGTTGATCCCGTGCATGCGACCCCCAGCGACGGCTCCGAAGTGCGTGGACGCACCCGTTCGCGGGCCGCGAAGCAGGACGAAACCCGGCTCGGACTCGTCCGGCGCGCCCGGAGAATGAACCGGCGGCTCGCCGAGGCCTTCCCGCACGTCTACTGCGAGCTCGACTTCACCACCCCACTCGACCTCGCGGTCGCGACCATCCTCTCGGCGCAGTGCACCGACGTGCGGGTGAACATGGTGACGCCGGCGCTGTTCGCCCGCTATCCCGACGCCAAGGCGTACGCGGAGGCCGAACGCACCGAACTCGAGGAGTACATCCGGTCCACCGGTTTCTATCGCAACAAGACGAACTCGCTGATCGGGCTCGGGCAGGCTCTGCTCGAACGCTTCGACGGCGAGGTCCCCGGCAACCTGAAGGACCTCGTGACGCTGCCCGGGATCGGCCGGAAGACCGCCAACGTGATCCTCGGCAATGCGTTCGATGTGCCGGGGATCACCGTCGACACCCACTTCGGGAGGCTCGTCCGACGCTGGAAGTGGACCGAGGAGGAAGACCCGGTCAAGGTCGAGCACGCGATCGGCGCGCTGATCGAGCGCAAGGAGTGGACGCTGCTCTCGCACCGGGTGATTTTTCACGGCAGGCGCGTCTGCCACGCCCGCAAGCCCGCCTGCGGGGTGTGTGTGCTCGCGAAGGACTGTCCGTCGTACGGGCTCGGCCCGATCGACCCCGACGTCGCCGCCGAACTGGTTCGTGGACCGGAGACGGAGCATCTGCTGCGTCTGGCCGGCAGGTGAGGGTAGATACGAGTGTCTAGCGCAGCGCGGTGGAGTCTGGCCGCCCTCGTCGTCGTGGTGGCTCTCGTCGTCGCGATCTGGCCGCGGGGTGACGACGCGGAGGCGCCGTCGTACCAGGATCGGTTCGGTTCGGGTGGTCGTACCCCGACCGCGGTGAGCGCCGATCCCGACGCGCTCGCGGCACTGAGGACACAGGCGGGCCTGGCATCGTGCCCCGCCTCGACGGCCACGTCCGAGCCTTCGCCGGGTTCGGTCCTGTCCGGCATCACGCTGGAATGCGTGGGCGACGGCAGCCAGGTGGATCTGGCTGCCGCGCTCGGTGGCAGACCGGCGCTGCTGAACCTGTGGGCCTACTGGTGCGGCCCCTGCGCCGAGGAGCTGCCCTTTATGCAGCAGTTTTCGGATCGTGCGGGTGACGCGGTTACCGTGCTTACGGTGCACACCGATCCCAACGAGTCCAGCGCGCTGTCCCGGCTCGTCGACTACTCCGTCACGCTTCCCGGTGTGCAGGACGGCGACGGGCGTGTCCGTGTCGCGGTCGGAGCCCCGCCTGTCCTGCCCGTGTCGGTGCTGATCCGGCCCGACGGCACGGTGGCGAAGGTTCTGCCGCAGCCGTTCCGCAGCGTCGACGAGATCGCGGACGCCGTCGAACAGAACTTGGGGGTGGCGGCATGACGAACTCCGTGGACGGCGTCGCCGTTCCGCCCTGGCTCCGCCGGGTCGTGCACCGGACCCCGGCCGACCCGCACAGGATCAACCCCGTCCTCGATCGGCGCGCACCCCGCGGCGCGACCACCCGTGAGGCGGCGGTGCTCGTGTTGTTCGGCGGTCCCGTCGAGGCGGACCCGCTGATGTCGGGAGGCCTGCCTGCCGACGCCGACGTCCTGCTCACCCAGCGTGCGTCCACGATGCGTCAGCACAGTGGCCAGGTGGCCTTCCCCGGGGGCGCCAGCGATCCCGGCGACGAGGGACCCATCGCCACCGCGCTGCGGGAGGCGCAGGAGGAGACGGGGCTCGACCCGTCGGGTGTCCGCCCGCTCGCCGTGCTCGAGGAGATCTTCATCCCCCCGTCCGGTTTCGACGTCACTCCCGTCCTCGCGTACTGGGAGAAGCCCAGCGAGGTCGGCGTGGTCGATCCCGCGGAGGCCGAACGTGTCGCCCGCGTACCCGTGCACACCCTGATCGATCCGCGGAACCGGTTCCAGGTGCGTCACCCGGCCGGATACCAGGGGCCCGCGTTCGCCGTCGACGGCATGCTCGTGTGGGGTTTCACGGCCGGCATCCTGGCCGCCCTGTTCGCGGTCTCCGGCTGGGAACAGGAGTGGGACCGCCACGACATCCGCGACCTCGACACCGTCCTCGCCGAACTCGACAACGACCTGGACGACGACCATCTGACCCACGGTCACGGCCGGCCGGCGGCCGAGCGATGACGGGCTCGCACTGGATCGACCTGGCGATCGTGCTGATCGCCTTCGTCGCCGCGACGTCCGGCTGGCGGCAGGGCGCGGTGGCGTCGGTGCTCGCCTTCATCGGGGTGGTGCTCGGTGCGGTGGCGGGCATCCTGATCGCCCCGCACGTTCTGGTGCACGTGGACGAGGGCCGCGGTCGCGTGCTGGTCGGTATCGCCCTCATCGTGGTGCTGGTGATCGTCGGCGAAGTCGCGGGCATGGTCCTCGGCCGGGCCGCGCGAGGAAGCATGCACAGTCCGGTCGCGCGGTCCGTCGACAGCGTGATCGGCGCCTGCGTGCAAGCTGTCGCGGTGTTCGTCGCGGCGTGGCTGCTGGCGATCCCGCTCACGTCCTCGTCCCAGCCCCAGCTGGCGGCGGCGGTGCGCGGGTCGACCGTCCTCGAAACTGTCGACAACATCGCGCCCGCCTGGATGCGGCAACTGCCCACCGAGTTCACCGCCCTGCTCGACACGTCCGGGCTTCCCGACGTCATCGGGCCGTTCGGACGCACCCCCATCACGACCGTCGACCCGCCGGACGCCAGCGTCCTGGAGAGCCCGGTCGCGTCCTCGCTGCAATCGAGCGTGCTGCGGATCCGGGGTGTGGCCCCGAGTTGCCAGCGGGCGCTCGAGGGATCCGGATTCGTCGTGGCCCCCGACCGGGTGATGACCAACGCCCACGTGGTCGCGGGGACGGCGGGCATCGTCGTCGACACCGCGAACGGGCCGATGGACGCCGAGGTCGTGCTGTTCGACCCGTCCGCCGACGTCGCGGTGCTCGAGGTGCCGGGACTGGACGCCCCTGTACTCCACTTCGCGCCCGAGCCTGCCCAGACCGGCGACAACGCCCTGGTTCTCGGCTACCCGGGCGGCGGGCCGTACACGGCCAGCGCCGCGCGGATCCGCGAGATCCTGGACCTCAGTGGGCCCGACATCTACCGGGCGGGAACCGTCCAGCGTGAGGTGTACACGGTCCGCGGTTCCATTCGGCAGGGCAACTCGGGCGGACCGCTCGTCGACAGCGACGGCCGGGTGCTCGGGGTGGTGTTCGGCGCCGCCGTCGACAACAGCGACACCGGTTTCGTGCTCACCGCCGCCGAGGTGTCGCGCCTGCTGCAGGCGGCGTCCGGGGCGTCCGCCGCCGTTGACACCGGGGCGTGCATCCTCTGACCGTCGGTCAGACCGTGCGGGGTGCGACGAGGTCCAGCAGAGCCGCGTTGACGCGTTCCGGGGCCTCCCAGTGCGCGTAGTGACCGACACCGGTGACCGTGTGCATCTGCTGGGTGGGCGCGAAGCGGTGACTGCGGCGCACGGTGTCCGCGAGCACGTACGGGTCGAGGTCGCCGTGGAGGTGCAGGACCGGGATCCGCAGCGTCTGATCCATCGACGCCATGAACCGGCTGCCGTCCGGGCGGAACTGGCTGCGGAACGCCCACCGCTGGTACTCCAGGGTGCAGTGCGCGGTCCCGGGAATCTGAATCGCCGAGCGCATCCGTGACATCACGACGTCGAACTCCGGATTCTCCGTCCAGGTGGGGCCGGAGCGTTCGCGGATCAACCGTTCGACTTCCGACCCGTTGTCGCGGGTGAGGCGACGTTCGGGACGCCACGGCACCTGGCAGGACACGAACGAGGGCAGCAGGGCCTTGCGCTGGTAGCGGTCGTGGAGGACGGCCTGCTTGAGCGCGAGGGGATGCGGCGAGCTGACCAGTGCGATCGACCGGACGAGGCGAGCGTGCAGGACGGCCGTCGCCCAGCAGACGAGGCCACCGTCGGCGTGCCCGACGAGGGTGGCCTCGCCGTAGCCCATGGCCCGGATGAGGCCGGCGATATCGCCGGCCAGCGTCCACCCGTCGTAGCCGCGCGGCGGTTTGTCGGAATCGCCGTAGCCGCGGAGGTCGACGGCGACGGCCCGGTACCCCTCCGCGGACAGCGCGGTCAGCTGATGGCGCCACGACCACCAGAAGTCCGCGAACCCGTGCAGCAAGACGACGAGCGGCGCATCCGGTGCGGACGCGCCGACCTCGACGGTGTGGAAGCGGATTCCGTTGGCATGGATGTCGCGATGAATCCAGGGGCCGTCGAAACGGACGGTAGACGGATCGGGTGGTGCCACAGGAGCGAGTTACCGCGCGTGACGTCCGCTGGATGATGCGAGATGGGCTTCCGCATCCGAGTACGACGTCGGGAGCACCGACCTGGCCTGCTTCAGGGAGTCGATGGTCTTCTCGGGTGCGCGGAGTTTGCGTACCCGCAGATAACCGAGCAGGGCGAGGACCGCCGTCACCACGACCATGATCAGGAAGACGATCAGGAACGCCAGCCAGCGGGCGATCCACACGTCGAGGAGTTCGGCGAGGAAGAAGAAGAAGAAAAACGAGCTGAACAGCAGCACGGTGAACGCGAGGATGAAGAACAGGCTGCCCTGCAGACCCTTCTTGACCTCACCGGTGACCTCGGCCTTGGCGAGCTCGACCTCGGCGCGAAACAGGGTGGACACCTGCGCGGTCGCATGCTTGACCAGCGTGCCGAGGCTCGCCTCGCCGGGTGTCTGAGCGTCCACGTCCGTGAGCGGGATCGACGACACCGTGTTCGGCACCCCGTCTCCCGTGTATCGCGGGCTGTCTCCCTTGCCGTGAGTGATGCTCACTTGTCGACCCCTCCAGGTAGCTCTTGCACTTCCGAGTCATCCTTCCGGGCCGCATGGGCCCGACCGCGTCGCCACAGTAACGCTGATCCGATCAGCGACGCTGTCAACGATGTCACGAGCACCGCGACCTTAGCTATTTCGGCCTCGCTGCCGTCACCGATTCCCGCAAGCGCGAGATCCGCTACGAGAAGGCTAACGGTGAACCCGATCGCACCGAGCACTGAGAGGGCAAACATGTCCCGGAACCCCAGTGCTCGCGGCTTCTTCGCGATACCCAGGCGGATCGCGAGCCAGGAGATGCCGAAGATGCCGACGGTCTTGCCGACGAGGAGCCCCGCGATCACGGACTGCGAGATGGGGTTGGTGAACAGCTGCCCGAAGAGCTCGCTGCTCAGGGCCACCCCGGACGCGAACAGGGCGAAGATCGGGACGCAGACGCCTGCCGACAGCGGCTGGATGCGGTGCTCGAGGCGGGAGCCCGGGGATTCGCGCTCGCCGGGGTCGCGCCGGACCCGGGTGAGGAGGCCGAGCGCGACGCCGGCGAGTGTGGCGTGGATTCCGGCGTCGTGCATGCAGTACCAGGTGAGCAGCGCGAGTGGAACGTAGAGCAGGGGGGTCGTGATGCGCCGGTGCTGGGCGAACGCGTAGACGGCCAGGCACACAGCGGCGCCCAGCAGCCACAGCAGGGCGATGGAGCTGGTGAACAGGACCGCGATGAGCACGATCGCGAGAAGGTCGTCGACGACGGCCAGGCTGAGCAGGAACACTCGGGCGCTCGCCGGGATGCGAGACCCGGTCAGCGCCAGCACACCCAGTGCGAACGCGATGTCGGTGGCGACCGGGATGGCCCAGCCCCGGTCCATGCCGGGAGTGCCGGCGCCGATCGTCGCGGCGATGATCGCGGGCACCACCACGCCGCCGCAGGCCGCGATGATCGGGAGCAGGGCGCGTTTGCGGTCGGCGAGTTCGCCCACCACCAGTTCCCGCTTCAGTTCGAGGCCGGCGACGAAGAAGAAGACCGCCAGCAGCCCGTCCTGCGCCCACGTCCCGACCGTCAGGTTCAGGTGGAGCGCCTGCGGGCCGATCGGCCAGTCGCGCAGTGCGAAGTACGAATCCGAGACGGGGGAGTTCGCCCACACGAGGGCGATCGCCGCGGCGACGAGCAGGATCGAACCGCCGACCGTCTCGGTGCGGAGGTAGCGGGAGAGTTCGGAGCGGAGAGGCTGGGTCACCGGGGTCGCTCGCTTTCGATGTGGTCCGGGTACGGCAAATGCTCTGCCGACCAGACTTCCCGGCGCACCGAGATGAGCTTATCCAATTTGCCAAGCGAAAGACACGAGGTGTTCAATTCCTAAGGAATGGACTGTCGTCCCAATAGTTGAAATAGCATCGTGCAGGAGTAAGTCGAGTGAGCAGTGCCGTCGATACGTCGAAGCCCGAACCGGACGGCGGGGCCACCGTCGCCGGCGTACCCAGAAGCCGGATCGTCGTCGCGAGCATGGTGGGAACATCCATCGAGTTCTACGATTTCTACATCTATGCCACCGCGGCCGTGTCGGTGTTCCCACACCTGTTCTTCCCCAAGGGAAACGGCACCACCGCCCTGCTGGCGTCCCTGGCCACGTTCGGTCTCGCCTTCGTCGCCCGGCCGCTCGGCTCGATCCTGTTCGGCCACTTCGGCGACCGCATCGGACGCAAGACGACGCTCGTCGGCTCACTCCTCACCATGGGTATCGCCACGTTCGTGATCGGCCTGCTGCCGACGTACCACCAGATCGGCCTCGTCGCGCCCGCGCTGCTGGCGTTGATGCGCTTCTGCCAGGGTCTGGGACTGGGCGGTGAGTGGAGTGGCGCGGCGTTGCTCGCGACCGAGACCGCGCAGAAGGGCAAGCGGGCCTGGGCGGCCATGTGGCCGCAGCTCGGCGCACCCATCGGGTTCTTCCTCGCCAACGGTCTGTTCCTGATCATCACGCTGTTCCTGGACCACGACAACAGCACCCCCGACCTGGACGGCGCGTTCCTCACCTGGGGCTGGCGTATCCCGTTCCTGCTCAGCGCGATCATGGTGATGATCGGTCTGTACGTGCGGCTGAAGCTCGAGGAGACCCCCGTATTCGCCCGCGCCGTCGCGCGGGGCGAGAAGGTGAAGACCCCGCTGGCCGAGGTGTTCAAGACCAGCTGGCGTCAGCTGATCATCGGCACGTTCGTCATGCTCGCCACCTACACGCTCTTCTACATCATGACCACCTGGGTGCTCAGCTACGGCACAGGCAAGACCCCCGCCCAGGGCGGCACCGGAGCCGGCTTCCACTACACCGACTTCCTCGTCCTCCAGCTGATCGCGGTCCTGTTCTTCGCGGCCGCAGTCCCCGTGTCGGGGTGGCTGGCCGACCGCTACGGGCGCCGCATCACGCTGCTCACGATCACCGGGTTGATCATGGTGTTCGGGCTCACGTTCGGTGTGATGCTGAACCAGGAAGGCATGGGCAATGCCCGCATGCTCGTATTCCTGGCCATCGGAATGTTGTTGATGGGCATGACCTTCGGGCCGATGAGCGCCGTTCTGCCCGAGCTGTTCCCGACCAACGTGCGCTACACGGGTTCGGGGATCGCCTACAACACCGCCAGCATCCTCGGTGCCGCCGTCGCGCCGTTCATCGCCACCTGGCTCGCCACGTCGCACGGCGTCGGCTGGGTGGGCATCTACCTGCTGATCGCCGCCGCGCTCACGTTCGTCGCGCTGCTCGTCATGCGCGAGACGCGCGACCAGTCGCTCGACGACGTAGGGGCGTAGCCCCCGTGCGCCTTTCTGGTTGTTCCAACTACCAGAAAGGCGCACGGGCGGAGCCTATAGTTCTTGCATGGCGAAAGCCGTGCTGCTGTCCAGGACGGCCCGGATCCGGCTGCCGAAGCAGGATCTGTGGTCGTTCCTCGCCGATACCGATCGGCTCAACCGCAATATCGATCTGTCACCGGTGCACTTCGCTCCGATGCTGGACCGTCGGCGCAAGGGACACTATTCGGCGGAGACACGTTCGTACGGGCGGCGGGTGCGCTACGAGGAGTTCCCGTTCGAGTGGATCGAGGGCCGTTTTTACCACGTCCTCCGGCGGTTCTCCCGCGGTCCGCTCGCGGAGGTCTCGACGGGTGTCCGGCTCCACCCGGCCGCCGACGAGACCGAAGTCGAGGTGTTCGCCCGGATCGTCCCGCGGACCTGGTTCGGCGCGATTGCGGCGCGAACCCTACTGGCGCGCACGGGTATACGGAAGACGGTGGCGCTCGCGCGCGCGTTAGAACTCCACATCCGCGATCCGCAGACGCATGCCGTGCCCGCCCTGCCGCCGCCGGAGAAACTCGACGCCGGCCGGTTGGAACTCCGCACGGCACAGCTGACTCGATCGCACGATGCCCCGAACCTGATCGGGCGCTTGGAATCCCACCTGCGGACCGCGTCCGACCTGGAGGTGACGGGCATGCGACCGTTCGAGCTGGCGGACCGCTGGGGTGCCGATCGGATGCAGCTGCTCTACGTCTTCCTCCACGCCGCGGACTGCGGTCTGCTGGACCTGAGCTGGAGCGTGCTGTGCCCGGTCTGCCGGACCGTCCGCGAGGACGCCGGCCGGATTCGACAGCTGGCCAGCCGCGTCCATTGCGACACGTGCGACATCGCCTTCGACACCGACCTGGCCCGGTCGGTGGAGATCCGCTTCGACGTCAACCCGGCGGTCCGCCGGGCGGAGCGGGCCCGGTACTGCATCGGTGGTCCGGCGAATTCACCGTCGGCGGTGGCTCAGCTGCGGCTCGAGCCGGGGGAGCAGCGTTCCGAGCGGCTCGAACTCGACCCGGGGTGGTTGCGGCTCCGGTGCTATCAGGTGGGCACCCCGGTGGCCTGCGAGGTCGGCCCTGCCGGTGGAACGCTGCGGGTCGAGTGCGGGCCCGGTGAACTCCGGGTGCATGGTTCGCCCGACGCCGACGGGGCGATCCGGCTGGAGGTCGCCAACCGGCTCCCCGGCGAAGCGCTGGTGGTGGTCGAGCGGGAGCGGTGGAAGGACGCCGCGGCGACCGGCGCGCTCGTCACGTCGCTCGACGGTTTCCAGGACCTGTTCCCCGATCAAGGGGTGGCGCCCGGCGACGAGATCGGGATCGCGAACCTGGCGGTGCTGTTCACGGATCTGAGCGGCTCGACCGCCCTGTACGAGCGCATCGGGGACGTCCGGGCGTTCGCGTTCGTGCAGAGCCATTTCCGCTACCTGCATGATGCCGTGGTGCGCGAGAACGGCGGCGTCGTGAAGCAGATGGGTGACGCGGTCATGGCGACGTTCGCCGGTGCGAGGGAGGCCTGGTCGGCGGCGGTGTCGATGCAGTCCGGCTGGGACGATTTCCGTCGCGGGCACCTCGGCGACGACGATTCGGTGGCGTTGAAAGTCGGGCTGCACCAGGGGCCGGCCGTGATGATCGACAACGACGGCCGGATCGACTACTTCGGCGCGACCGTCAACCTGGCGGCGCGGGTGCAGGGTTGTGCGGCGGGTGGCGACATCGTCCTGTCCCGAGCCGTTCACGACGACCCGGAGGTGGCGCCGCTGCTGGCGGAATCGGACTACCGGTGCGACGTCTTCACGACCGGTCTGAAGGGTATCGGCGAGGAGCAGACGCTGTGGCGGCTTCGCCGCCCGTGAGTGGTTGAGGAGTGCAGGGACTCGTCAACCACTCACGGGGCGCGGAGCGACCTACTTGCCGCGGATCGCGTCGAAGACCTTGGGGTCGACGAGCGTGGAGGTGTCGCCGAGGTCGCGGCCTTCGGCGATGTCCTTGAGCAGGCGTCGCATGATCTTGCCGGAGCGGGTCTTGGGGAGTTCGGGCACGACGGTGATCTGGCGGGGTTTGGCGATCGGGCTGATCTCCCGGGACACTTCGGCCTTGAGTTCGGCGATGAGGGTGTCGCCGGTGTTTTCGACGCCTTCGCGGAGGATGACGAACGCGACGATGCCCTGGCCTGTGGTCTCGTCCGCGGCGCCGACGACGGCGGCCTCGGCGACACCGTGGTGTCCGACGAGGGCGGATTCGACCTCGGAGGTGGAGATGCGGTGCCCGGAGACGTTCATGACGTCGTCGACGCGGCCGAGGACCCACAGGGCGCCGTCCTCGTCGTACTTGGCGCCGTCGCCGGCGAAGTACCAGCCCTGCTCGGGGTAGCGGGACCAGTAGGTTTCGCGGTAGCGGTCCATGTCGCCCCAGATGCCGCGGAGCATCGCCGGCCACGGCTTGTCGAGCACGAGGTAGCCGGAGCCGCCGGCGCCGAGTTCGTTGGCGTCGTCGTCGACGATCTTCGCGGAGATGCCGGGCAGCGGGGCCATCGCGGAGCCGGGTTTGGTGGCGGTGATTCCGGGGAGCGGGGAGATCATGATCGCGCCGGTCTCGGTCTGCCACCAGGTGTCGACGATCGGGGCCGTGTTTCCGCCGATCACCTCGCGGAACCACTTCCAGGCCTCGGGGTTGATCGGTTCGCCGACCGAGCCGAGGAGCCGGATCGAGGACAGGTCGTGGGCGTCGGGAATTTCCCTGCCCCACTTCATGAATGTGCGCACCAGGGTGGGTGCGGTGTAGTAGATGCTGACGCCGTACTTCTCGATGATCTGGAAGTGGCGGTGCTCGTCGGGGGAGTTCGGGGTGCCCTCGTAGACCACCTGGGTGACACCGTTCGAGAGTGGCCCGTAGACGATGTAGCTGTGGCCGGTGACCCAGCCGATGTCGGCGGTGCACCAGTAGACGTCCTGGCCGGCCTTGTGGTCGAACACGTTGTGGTGGGTGTACGAGGCCTGGGTGAGGTAGCCGCCGGAGGTGTGGATGATGCCCTTGGGCTTTCCGGTGGTGCCGGAGGTGTACAGGATGAACAGCGGGTGTTCGGCGTCGAACGGGGTCGCCTGATGGGTGTCGGACGCCTTGTCGACGGTCTCGTGCCACCACAGGTCACGACCCTCGGCGGTGTCGACGTCGATGCCGGTGCGCTTGACGACCAGCACGTGCTTCACCGAGGTGGCGCCAGCATCCGTCGGATCACCGGCTACGCCAGCCAGGGCCTCGTCGACGGCGGGCTTGAGGGGTGCGGCCTGGCCGCGACGCCACTGTCCGTCGACGGTGACGACGAGCTTGGCTTCGGCGTCGTCGATGCGTGAGCGCAGGGCGCTGGCGGAGAAGCCGGCGAACACCACCGAGTGGGTCAGGCCGAGGCGGGCGCAGGCGAGCATCGTGACGATGGCTTCGGGGATCATCGGCATGTAGATCGCGACGCGGTCGCCGGCGACGAGTCCGAGGTCGCTGAAGGTGTTGGCGGCCTTGCTCACTTCGGCGAGGAGGTCGTTGTAGGTGAGGTCGCGGGTGTCGCCCGGTTCACCCTCGAAGTGGATGGCGACGCGGTCGCCGTTGCCGGCGAGGACGTGGCGGTCGACGCAGTTGTAGGCGACGTTGAGGCGTCCGTTCACGAACCACTTCGCGACCGGGGCGTCGGACCAGTCGAGGACGTCGGAGAAGGGGGCGTGCCAGTGCAGGCGCTCGGCCTGCTTCGCCCAGAATGCGAGACGGTCCTCGTCGGCGGCAGCCTGGAGGTCGGGGCCGGCGTTCGCCGTTGCGGTGAACTCGGGGCTCGGCGGATACACCTGCGGGACGGAATCAGAATGTTCCGACTTCTCCGTCGCTCCGCTCGCCTGTGCTGCACTGGTCATTGTGGCCCGGCCTTCTTTCCAGTCTCGAATTCGGCACTTCTAGCACGTGTGAGGGTAGTCACATGGTCTCTCGAGCGCACCGTTGCACAGGGTTGCATGCCCATATTCTGCGACGATCGGTCGACTGCGCGCGACGGACGGCGATCGGGGACGACGAGTGGAGACCCCCCGTGCCGACGATGTTTCGATCAGGTGCCGATTGCACGAGTTTCGCCCGTCGTGGCTACACAGATTGAAACGCTGACTTATCGTCATGCCATCATTCGGGCTGCGCCCGGAACCGCGGCCCGGAACCATGCAGATCTGGGAGGATCGTTTTGCGCATCACACGTGTGGCAACCGCCGTTCTGGCGGTCGGCCTGGCAGCAGGGATGCTGTCCGCCTGCTCGTCCGGTGATTCGACGAGCGGGGGTGGTAGCGGAATCGTCAACGCCTGGGCAGGTGAACCGCAGAATCCGTTGATTCCCACCAATACCAGCGAGAATCAGGGTGGCCGCGTCGTCGATTCGCTGTTCGCGGGGCTCGTCTCCTACGACTCCGACGGCGGGGTGAACAACGAGGTCGCCGAGTCCATCGAGACGACCGACGGCAAGAACTTCACCGTGAAGCTGAAGGATGGGTGGACGTTCACGGACGGCACGCCGGTCACAGCGGCCTCATTCGTCGACGCCTGGAATTACGGCGCGCTGTCCACGAATGCGCAGATCCAAGCGTCGTTCTTCGACCCGATCCAGGGCTACGACGAGGTGGCCGCGGAGAACCCGACCGTGCAGACCATGTCGGGACTGAAGGTGGTCGACGACTCCACGTTCACGATCGAACTGAAGCAGCCCGAGTCGGCCTTCCCGGACCGCCTCGGGTTCGCCGCGTACTACCCGCTGCCTGCGGTGGCGTACCAGGACATGGCCGCGTTCGGTGAGAACCCGATCGGCAACGGTCCGTACATGATGTCCGGCCCCGGAGCGTGGCAGCACAACGTCCGGATCGACACCGTCGTGAACCCCGACTACAACGGCAACCGTAAGCCGAAGAACGCCGGCGTCGACTTCGTCATGTACAACAGCCTCGACACGGCGTACACGGATCTGCTCGCGGGCAACGTCGATGTTCTCGACCAGGTGCCGCCGAGCGCGGTCACGACGTTCGAGACCGATCTGCCGGGCCGCACCGTCAACCAGCCGTCCGCGACCATCGAGACGTTCACGATCCCGGGCCGTCTGCCGCACTTCAGCGGCGAGGAGGGCACGCTGCGCCGCCAGGCCATCTCGATGTCGATCAACCGCGACCAGATCACCCAGCAGATCTACAACAACACCCGCACGCCCGCGCTCGACTTCACCAGCCCCGCCATCGAGGGCTGGTCGGATTCGCTCGTCGGCAACGGCAACCTGAAGTACGACCCGGAGACGGCGA
Source organism: Rhodococcus sp. NPDC059968 (assembly GCF_042738615.1). Classification (NCBI taxonomy): domain Bacteria; kingdom Bacillati; phylum Actinomycetota; class Actinomycetes; order Mycobacteriales; family Nocardiaceae; genus Rhodococcus; species Rhodococcus sp. NPDC059968. Next base: position 35,604 of record NZ_JBHWUE010000048.1, on the reverse strand, counting down.
AGAGGCTGTGGGCCCAGGCCGATGCCATCGCCCCGTGGTCGGGCAGTTTCGAGATCGCGTACAACGGCGACGGTGGCCACAAGGAATGGGTCGACGCCACCGCCAACAACATCCGCAACACCCTCGGTATCGACGCGAAGGGCAAGGAGTACCCCACGTTCGCGCAGATCCGCACCGAGGCCACCAACCGCACCATCCCCAGCGCGTTCCGTTCGGGGTGGCAGGGTGACTACCCGCAGCAGTACGGCTTCCTCGCGCAGAACTACCAGACCAGTGGCAGCTCCAACGACGGCGACTACTCGAACCCCGAGTTCGACCGGCTTCTGCGTGCCTCCGCGGGTGAGGTCGATCCCGACAAGGCCCAGGAACTGCTGAACCAGGCGCAGGAAGTTCTCCTGCGCGACCTGCCTGCCGTCCCGACGTGGTACCGCAACGCCGCCAGCGGCTGGTCGGAGAACGTGTCCAACGTGGTCATCGACTGGAAGGGCATCCCGATGTATTCCGACATCGAGAAGAACTGACGCACCGGAGATTGTTCGACGACGAGTGGGGCCGCGAGCTGTCAGTTCGCGGCCCCGCTCGGGAGTGCGAGCCGAGGCTTCGGATTCCTGACGTCACTGCTCCCGACGAATAGGAGGTGATCCGATGCTCTGGTACGTTGGTCGCCGTTTGCTCCAGATGATCCCCGTGTTCCTCGGGGCCACGTTCCTGATCTATGCGATGGTGTTCCTGCTGCCGGGAGACCCGATCGCCGCGCTGGCCGGCGACAAGGCGCTCAGCCCCGCGGTGGCGGCTCAACTTCGTGCCCGGTACCACCTCGACGAGCCGTTCCTGACGCAGTATCTCCTGTATCTGAAAGGCATCTTCACCCTCGACTTCGGTACGTCATTCTCCGGCCGCCCCGTCAGTGAGGTGCTGGCGCAGGCATTCCCGATCACCATCAAGTTGTCCCTGATGGCACTCGCCATCGAGGGGATCTTCGGGATCGGCTTCGGCCTGTGGGCCGGACTCCGCAAGGGCGGCGTCTTCGACAGTTCCGTTCTCCTCGTGAGCCTGGTGATCATCGCGATCCCGATCTTCGTCATCGGTTTCCTAGCCCAGTTCTTCGTCGGCGTGAAATGGGGGTTGGTGCCGCCGACGGTCGGGGGTAACACCAGTTTCAAGAATCTGCTGCTACCCGCGTTCGTCCTCGGGTCGGTGTCGTTCGCGTACGTGCTCCGGCTCACCCGGACGTCGGTCGCCGAGAACCTCACCGCCGACTACGTGAGAACCGCGACGGCCAAGGGTCTTTCGCGTCGCCGCGTGGTGCAGGTGCACGTGCTGCGGAACTCGCTGATCCCGGTGGTCACGTTCCTGGGCGCCGATCTCGCCACCCTGATGGGCGGCGCGATCGTCACGGAGGGCATCTTCAACATCAACGGTGTCGGCGGCACGATCTATCAGGCGGTCACGCGCGGTGAGGCGCCGACGGTGGTGTCCTTCGTGACGGTGCTGATCGTCATCTATCTGCTCGCCAACCTGCTCGTCGACCTCCTGTACGCCGCGCTCGACCCGAGGATTCGCTATGTCTGAGAAAGTGGGGAAAGAGTCGGCCCGGACGGGCGACCGGAAAACCCGTCAGGCGCATTTCGTGGCACCCGAAGAGGTGGCGGCGCCGGGGGAGACCGACGCCGTCCACATCGACCAGCCGCCGACGAGCATGTGGTCGGATGCGTGGCGGGATCTCCGCAAACGTCCGTTGTTCCTGGTCGCGACGGTGATCATCGTCGTGGTGATCGCCGTGGCGGCTTTCCCTGCTCTGTTCACCAGCACCGACCCCAGGTTCTGCGATCTCGCGTTCAGCATGCAGGGGCCCTCGGCGGGGCACTGGTTCGGATTCGACAAGCAGGGTTGCGACATCTATTCCCGCACGATCTACGGGGCACGGGCGTCGGTGCTGGTGGGTGTCGGTGTCACGTCGATCGTGCTCGTCGTGGGCGTGGTGTTCGGTGCGGTCGCCGGGTTCTACGGCGGCTGGGCCGACTCGCTGCTGTCCCGGGTCGCCGACATCTTCTTCGGCATCCCGCTCATCCTCGCCGCGATCGTCCTGATGCAGCTGTTCGCCAACCGCACCATCTGGACGCTGATCGTGGTCCTCGCCCTGTTCGGCTGGCCTCAGATGGCGAGAATCGCTCGTGGCTCGGTGATCTCGGCGAAGAACAACGACTACGTGATGGCGTCGCGGGCGCTCGGTGTGTCGAACGTGCGTACCCTCGTCCGGCACGTGCTGCCGAACTCCCTTGCCCCGATCATCGTGATCGCGACCATCTCGCTCGGCATCTACATCGTGGCCGAGGCGACGCTGTCGTTCCTCGGCATCGGTCTGCCGTCCACCGAGATCTCGTGGGGCGGCGACATCAGCACGGCCCAGGTCACGCTGCGTCAGGGGTCGCCGATCCTGTTCTATCCGGCGACCGCGCTGGCGATCACGGTGCTCGGTTTCATCATGATGGGCGACGCTCTCCGGGACGCGCTCGATCCCAAGGCCCGGAAGAGGTGACCGTGGTGTCCACGAACGAACCAGCCGGACCGCAGAATTCGGCCGACGAGGTGCCGCTGCTCGAGATCCGGGACCTGGAAGTGTCGTTCCAGTCCCATTCCGGGCTCGTGCCCGCGGTGCGCGGTGTCAGCCTCACGGTGTATCCGGGGCAGACCGTGGCGATCGTCGGTGAGTCCGGTTCGGGCAAGTCCACGACCGCCCACGCGATCATCAACCTGCTACCCGGGACGGGAAAGGTCACCGGCGGTCGGATCCTGTTCGAGGGGCAGGACCTCGCGGAGGCGTCCGAGCGCGAGTTCGTCGAGCTGCGCGGTCAGAAGATCGGCCTCGTCCCGCAGGACCCGATGTCCAACCTCAACCCGGTGTGGAAGGTCGGTTTCCAGATCGAGGAGGCGTTGGAAGCCAACGGGATCGCGAAGGGCAAGGCCGCGAAGGCGCGTGCCGCCGAGCTGCTCGAGGAGGCCGGACTCGCCGACGCCGAGGACCGCCTGGGCCAGTATCCGCACGAGTTCTCCGGTGGCATGCGCCAGCGCGCGCTCATCGCGATCGGGCTTTCGGCTCGCCCGCAACTGCTGATCGCGGACGAGCCCACGTCGGCCCTCGACGTCACGGTCCAACGCCAGATCCTCGACCACCTCGACGGTCTCACCAACGAGTTGGGCACCGCGGTCCTGCTCATCACCCACGACCTCGGTCTGGCCGCCGAGCGGGCCGAGCATCTGATCGTCATGAGCAAGGGGCGGGTGGTCGAGGCGGGGCCGGCGCTGGAGATCCTGCAGCGGCCGCGCCACCCGTACACCCGGAAACTGGTGGCCGCGGCGCCGTCGCTGGCGTCGCAACGCCGGAGTTCTTCGCTGGCCCGTGCGGACATTCGGGAGCACGCCCTCGAGGTGGTCGGCGAGGCCGAACAGCACGGCGAGATCGGCGTCGAGTTCGGCAAGGCCACCGACGACGTGGTCGTGGCCACCGGGCTGACCAAAATGTTCAAGATCCGGCACGGGCTACGGAAGTCCACCGACTTCACCGCCGTCGACGACGTCTCCTTCGCGGTCCGGCGCGGGACGACCACGGCCATCGTCGGCGAGTCGGGGTCGGGCAAGTCGACGGTCGCGCAGATGGTCCTCGGACTTCTCGCGCCGACGTCGGGGAATGTCGTGTTCGACGGCAAGGACGTCGCGACGCTGGACCGCCGGGAGACGCTCGCATTTCGCCGCCGGGTGCAGCCGATCTTCCAGAATCCGTACGGCACGCTCGACCCGATGTACTCGATCTTCCGCACCGTCGAGGAGCCCCTGCGCACCCACAAGGTGGGGACGAAGGCGGAGCGGGAAGCGCGGGTACGCGACCTGCTGGACAAGGTGGCGCTGCCGGCTTCGGTGATGCGGAGGTTCCCGAACGAGTTGTCCGGTGGCCAGCGGCAGCGGGTGGCGATCGCCCGGGCGCTGGCGCTGCAGCCGGAGATGGTGGTGTGCGACGAGGCGGTGTCGGCGCTCGACGTGCTGGTCCAGGACCAGATCCTGACCCTGCTGAACGACCTGCAGGCGGAGCTGGGGTTGACGTACCTGTTCATCACCCACGACCTGGCGGTGGTGCGGCAGATTGCCGACGACGTGCTCGTCATGTCCACCGGCGCGATCGTGGAGAAAGCGACGACGGACGAGGTCTTCACGTCGCCGAAGGAGGAGTACACGCGGAAGCTGCTGGATGCGATTCCCGGCGGATCGATCCGGCTCGGCGCCTGACGCGGAACGGCGCCGGGTAGCGTTCCGGTACGTGAGCGACCCGTTGCAGCCCCTCGTCGACCTTCCCGGCGTCCGCGAAGCCGCGGACCGTGCGCGCGACGCGCTCGGCGCGGTTCACCGCCACAAGACCAACCGGCGCGGCTGGCCGACCACGGCGGCCGAGGCGGCGGTCCGGGCGGCCCGCGCCTCGGCGTCGCTGGACGGCGGCAGCACCGAGTTACCCGCTCCCGGCGAGGTCGGCGATCCGATTCTGTCGGGGGCGCTGCGGGTTGGGCAGGCCCTCGACGGTGACGCGCTCACGCTTCTGCAGTCCACCTGGCAGCGGGCACCCCTGCAGGCCCTCGCGCGGTTGCATCTGCTGGCCGCGGCCGACCTCGTGGAGGATCAGGAATTGCTCGGCAGGCCGCGTGCCGGGTCCGGCGTCGCGGAGCGGCTCGACGGTCTCGCCCAGCTCGTGACGGGGGGAACGGCTGCGCCCGCGCCGGTTCTGGCGGCCGTGGTGCACGGGGAATTGTTGACGCTGAAGCCGTTCGGGGTCGGCGACGGTATCGTCGCGCGCGCCGCGTCACGTCTGGTTTCCGTGGCGAGCGGGCTCGATCCCCACAATCTCGGGGTCCCGGAGGTCAGCTGGTTGCGCCGACAGCAGGCGTACCGCAATGGGGCTGCCGCATTCGCGTCGGGCGAACCGGAGGGTGTCGGCAGCTGGGTGGTCCTCTGCTGCGGCGCTCTGGAGGCCGGAGCCCGGGAGGCCACCTCGATCGCGGAAGCCGCAGCGAGTTAGTCGAAATCCTTTGCATTGCAAGAAGTTTCCGAACATGTGAAACGGGCGGCGCTGCCGACTGCTGCCGACTTCGCCGCCCGTTAGCACGGACAACCGGTTACCAAGCGTGCAAGGTGGGTTGTGTGGGTGGCCTCGGCGAGAGTCCGAATATCGTCGGGTCGTCCTTGCAACCTGTGCAGGGTCCTTGCCGGTGAAGACTCGAGTCTCGCAGGCCCACAACGCTTCTGCCCTTATAGTGGCTTATGCTTCGCGTGGGTGCCTAGTGCCCGTGCTGGGAATCCTGGTCGGGAGATCGATCCTTCTCTTCTGGGTCGACCTTGGCCTTCCGTTCTTCCGTAACTCCTTTGTACCCCGTGACCCCCCTCACAGCAAGTATCAAATTCGGTTTGTGACCGTGTCGCGGGTTGCGGCCGTCAGCGCTTGCGGCGCAACACTCCATACGTGAACGCGCCCGCGACCAGGGCCCCGACGCTCACCGCCGCCGTGGCCGCAACGGTGGTGGCGGACGGCGCCTGGAGGCGTGCCCGGAGGGAGACCGGATTGGAGAAAGTCAATATGGGCCAACCGTTTCCGGCCGCAGCCTTCCGCAACGCCCGGTCCGGGTTGACCGCGGTCGGGTGGCCGACCGCGGTCAGCATCGGGAGATCGGTCACGGAGTCGGAGTAGGCGTAGCATGCTGACAGGTCGTAGTGGTATTCGTCGGCCAGTTGCCGCATTGCGTCCACTTTGCCTTCGCCGTAGCAGTAGAACTCCACCTCGCCCGTGTAGAGCCCGTCCTCGACCGCCATGCGGGTGGCGGTGCTGCGCGTGGCCCCGAGTGCCTCGGCGATCGGCGCCACCACCTCCTCGCCCGACGCCGAGACCACGATGACGTCGTGGCCCCGCAGCTTGTGGTCCGCGATGAGGTCGGCGGCCTCGGCGAACACCAGGGGGTCCACGATGTCGTGGAGGGTTTCGGCGACCACGGACCGGACCTGGTCCACGTTCCAGCCCGCGCACATGCTCGTGAGGTAGGCGCGCATCCGCTCCATCTGATCGTGGTCCGCGCCCGACAGCAGGAACAGGAACTGCGCGTAACTGCTCTTGAGGACCGATCGGCGGTTGATCAGACCCTGATCGAAGAACGGTCTGCTGAACGCGAGGGTGCTGGATTTCGCGATGATCGTCTTGTCGAGGTCGAAGAATGCGGCAACCCGACCCGTCTCGGTGTGTCGACCTGTCTTGGCACTTCTCTGCGGCTTCGCGGTCACAATCTCCAAGGATATGCGGACTTCGGGTGGGGCGGAGGCTCGTATGAACGGGCGAAGGAAGGGTCTTTCGGCACTATCGACACGACGGAACGTTCAACAGTTGAACTTGCAAATACTGATTGGGGGAGGTGTAGTATTGCTGATGTTCGGATTTAATCCGGACGATGTTCAGCCCGACCCCCCGGGGCTGAACACAGACGACCCTCGCCTCCTCCCCCCCTGGCGAGGGTCGTCCTCTGTGCGCGGCAGGTCTGCCGCACTTCTCGACCCGGATTCCGAAATTGGTGCGGTTGTACCAGTTTCTATCCACAGGGCCGAAGTTGTCCACAATTGAGCCGAGCCCCTTCCTGCGGCCTCCCTCAGCGGGCACGCTCGCTGCATGGACGCAGAAAGCGGGGGTGAAGTGCTGGTTCTGGTCGACGATCCGGCGCTGCTGCACAGCATCAGGCGCGTCGCGGCGGCGGCCGACCGGGCGCTGAACGAGGTCGATGTCGCCGACGCCCGGCACGTCTGGGGAAGCGCCCCGATCGTCGTGCTCGACGCGCGCGCGGCCGCCGCGTGCCGCAACCGGCTCCCACGCCGGCGCCGTGTCGTGCTGCTGTGCGACGGACCGCCCGGCATCGACGAGTGGCGGATCGCGACCGCGGTCGGTGCAGAACACGTGCTCGCGGTGCCCGAGGACGAGTCGGCGCTGGTCGCCGTGCTCGGCGAGCAGCCCCAACGTCCCGAAGCGGACGGCACCGTTGTCGCCGTCGTCGGCGGATGCGGTGGTGCGGGCGCCTCCACGCTCGCGGCGGCGACAGCCCTCACCGCCGCGTCGCGACCGCAGCCCACGCTTCTGCTCGACACCGACTCGTGGGGATCCGGCCTCGACGTGCTGCTGGGTGTCGAGGACGTGCCCGGACTGCGATGGTCGGGGCTGTCGATCGAGGGCGGCCGGATCTCCTCGAGCGCGCTTCGGGACGCTCTCCCCGCCCGCGGCGAGCGCCTGCGGGTGCTCGCCTGCAGCAGGACGGGGCACGGCGCCGGACCGACAGCGGCCGCAGTCCGTGCGGTCACCGATGCCGGCCGCCATGCGGGCGATCTGGTCGTGTGCGACGTGTCGCGGTTCCCCGGCCCGGTCACGGAAACCGTCCTCGAACTCGCCGATCTGGTGGTCCTCGTCGTGCCCGCGACCGTCCGGGCCTGCATCGCCGCGGGAAAGGTGTCGCAGTGGATCACCGAGAGGAACCCGAACCAGGGACTCGTGGTCCGCGGCCCGGCGCCCGGTGGGCTCCGCGGAGCCGACGTGGCAGAGGTTCTCGACCTGCCGCTGATCGCATCGATGCGCGCCGAGCGCGCGCTCACCGGAATGCTCGAACACGGCGGCCTCAGGCCGAGCCGGCGCTCCCCACTGGGCGCTGCGGCCGAGGCGGTCCTCGACACGGTTGGCAGCAGACCGCGGTCGCGGGAGTGGGCGGCGTGAGTTCCCTCGTCACGCCCGACCTCCTCGATCGGGTGCGCGAGCGTCTCGCGCACACGTCCGGCGAGCCGACGCCGGCGACGGTCGCCGCTGCCATCCGCACCGAGTCCGGTGGCGTGCTCGGGGACACCGACCTGCTCGGGGCGCTGCGGGTGCTCATGACCGAACTCACCGGCGCCGGCCCGCTCGAGTCGTTGCTGACGGAACCGGGAGTCGCGGACGTGCTCGTCACGGCGCCCGACCAGGTGTGGATCGACCGGGGCCGCGGGCTCGAACGCGCAGCTGTCCGATTCACCGACGAGGCGGCGGTGCGCCGGCTCGCCCAGCGTCTGGCGCTGTCTGCCGGACGCCGTCTCGACGACGCTCAGCCGTGGGTCGACGGAAGACTGCGGGACGTCGGGAACGGCTCGTTCGGCGTGCGGCTGCATGCCGTCCTTGCTCCGGTGGCCCAGGGCGGCACCTGCCTGTCGCTGCGGGTGTTGCGCCCGGCAACCCAGGGGCTCGGTGCGCTCGTCGCGAGCGGTGCCGTGGCCGAGGCGGCCCACGACCTGCTGGTGAAGATCGTGCAGGCACGGCTCGCCTTCCTGGTTACCGGCGGCACCGGGGCCGGAAAGACGACTCTGCTGGCCGCGCTGCTGGGGGCGGTGGACCCGGCGGAACGGATCGTGTGCGTGGAGGATGCCGCGGAGTTGGCGCCGACGCACCCGCACGTGGTCCGGCTCGTGGCTCGGGCACCCAACGTCGAGGGCGTGGGTGAGGTGACCGTCCGGGACCTCGTCCGTCAATCCCTGCGTATGCGCCCCGACCGGATCGTCGTCGGTGAGGTTCGCGGCGCCGAGGTCGTCGACCTGCTGACGGCGCTCAACACGGGTCACGACGGCGGTGCCGGGACGGTGCACGCCAACTCTCCCGAGGAGGTTCCGGCGCGGCTCGAAGCGCTTGCGGCACTGGGCGGAATGGACCGCGCGGCGCTGCACAGTCAGCTGGCCGCCGCCGTGCAGGTGGTCCTGCACGTCCACCGCTCTTCGAGCGGGACGCGGCGGCTGACGCAGATCGGCGTCGTCACTCGCGACGAGTACGGGCACGTCACGATCGTGCCCGCCTGGAACCACGACACGGGTGAGGGTCCGGCGGTGGACCGGCTCCGCCACTTGTGTTCTCGGCGTGGACCGGTGGATTCGGTGACGGGGGTGCCATCGTGATCGCCGGTCTGGTGGTGCTCGCCTGTGCGGTGCTGGCGGTGCCGTCCGCGAGATCGCGGCCCCGGTTGCTCGCGGTGACGGGCCGGGAAGGTTACCGTCGCCGGATTCGTCTGCCCTGGATGGTTCCGGCTGCGTTCGCCGGCATTCCGATCGCGTACGAACTGGGCGGACTCTGCGCGGTCCTCGCTGCAATGATCGTTTGTGCAACAGTGCGTTTCAGGTCATTGCGACGCAGGTCGGCGAAAGCGAAGGACGCCGATCTGCGCGTCGTACTGTCGAGTCTCGAGGTGGTGACGGCGGAACTTCGGGTGGGCGCCCATCCCGCTGCCGCATGTCAGACGGCGGCCGACGAGTCGGCGGGCAGTGTGGCGGCGGCATTCCGGGCCGCGTCGGCGCGCTCGCGGCTCGGAGGATCTGCCGCCGACGGGTTCCGGATCGCGGACTCCCGCGTCGGTGCCGAGTTGGGGCGGATCGCCGATATCTGGGCGGTGGCCGACGCGCACGGCCTCGCACTCGCGGAGCTGCTCGAGGCGGCACGGGCGGACCTGTTGGGACGCAGCCGCTTCCGTCAGCGAACGGAGGCGTCGCTGGCTGGGGCGAGGGCGACGGCGACCGTACTGGCCGGGCTGCCGCTGCTGGGTGTCGGTCTCGGCCAGATGATGGGGGCGTCCCCTCTGGCGGTGCTGTTCGGCGGCGGTGTGGGTGGAATCCTGTTGCTGCTCGGTGCGGGGCTGGTGTGCGCGGGCCTGTTGTGGACCGACCGGATCACCGGACGGGTGACGGGATGATCTGGGGCGCGGTACTTCTCCTCGCCTGCGCCGTGCTGGTGTTGCCCGCACCCAGATCGCCGGTGCAGCGACTGCGCGGCGACCGCGGTGGCCCGAGTGATGCGGCGTCCGCGGTGGACGATGGCGCGCGCCGCGGGGACCCGCTCGCGATCGCAGCGACCTTCGACCTGCTGGCAGCGTGCCTGCGCGCCGGACTGCCGGTCGCGACCGCGGCGCAGGCCGTGTCGCGGTCGGCGCCCGCGCCGCTGTCGGAGTCGCTGCGCCGGGCCGCGGACCTGCTGTCGCTGGGGGCGGATGCGGCGACCGCGTGGGAGGCGGCGGCGTCGGACCCGGCCACCGAATCGCTCGCCCGCATGGCGCGCCGGTCGGCCGCATCGGGATCGTCGCTCGCCGGTTCCATGACAGAACTCGCTGCCGACGGCCGGATCCAGGTCGAGCATCTGGCGGCTGCGTCGGCCGAACGAGCGGGTGTGCTCATCAGTGGCCCCCTCGGGCTGTGCTTCCTGCCGGCATTCATCTGTCTCGGGATCATCCCGGTCGTCGTCGGGCTGGCCTCGCGTGTGCTGGACGGCGGGCTGTTGTGACAGATCGATACTTCCGGCGCAGAACCGCTGCGCCGGACACTCTGAAGGGGGAACACCATGGAACACGGAATCCGGGCCTTGGCGGAAGTTCGGGCACTGACGGCCCGCTTGACGATGCTCGCGACGGACGAGGACGGCATGTCGACCGCGGAGTACGCGATAGCTGCGTTTACTCCCCTAAAAATTGACCCCGGTAGGTGCTACCAACACCGACCAGGGTCTAGGACACACACGGTCAGGAGCCGTCATGCGCCATGGAAGAAGTGTATCTCCGTCCAGTGACAAGCTTGAGCATCTGCTCGCTTTCGTCGCGATGAACATCATCTTGATCGGCGTCTACGCCGGTTCGATCCTCTTCGCTCGTCTCCTGCTCGCCCTCGGGTGGGCGGCATGAGCACCTACACGATCAACCAAGCCGCTGATCTTCTCGGTGCGGACACCGACGACGTCATCGACGCTGCCGGTCTCACCTTGGGTGAGCTGGAGCTTGGAGCCGTCGAGATCGGTCTCTCAGTGACCGATTACCGGAACGTCCCGGTCCTCCGGCAACAAGACCTCGCAGTCATCGCATCCCGACTGGATGCTCGGCCCTACCTCTGACACCACCCGAGCCCTGTTAGGCCTTCTACGGGCCTCTCAGGGCCAAACGTCGTTATCCGTGCGAGTCCGACGCTAACCAACCGCATCCGTGATCCATCCCTAGTCCCCGCGAGCGGCGCGGGGCACCTGATCGAGTGGAGTGCACGCCGTCGAACAGGTCCAACGAAGCTCGATGTCCTCGTAGACATCGGGCCAGAAGTGTTGGCCGAGACGGTATATCGGGGTATGGCTACCGGGCGACCTTGGGGGAGGGGATCAAACACAGGCACCGTTAGGTGTCCGTTCGGTCCGGGACTGCCGCCCCGCAGGGGCGTCCTTAGACGAGTCCCCACTCCTTCTCGATCCGAGCAACCTCAGCCGAGAGCTCTTCCACCTTGTCTGAGTCCTCGAAGCTCCAGGAGATCTCGTTAATCGCATTCGCTTCGATTGTCAAACGAGGACGAAGCGATTCGAACCATCGCAGGCCCGACAGCGATTCAAGATACGAGGGGCCTGAACCTCGGTCCCGTTCCTTTTGAACACGCTTTTCGTGTTCTTCATGGATGCCGATCCGCCATTCGGCGACCATCGCACGTCGGTGTTCCTGTCGCGTCTTGCTCATCTCGGTTTCGTGGAGCTTGTCCAGCTTCCTGGATTCAATCCCCCAGTTGACGCGAGGACCGAGAAGCGAAACGGCGGAAGTGAAGAAGCCACCGATCGCGCCACCGATGACACCAGCCCAAACAGGATCAACCATGTCCTCAGTATGAACCGACCTCGCGGTACGAAAGCCTCGCGGATAGGTCGGTCATCCCGAGGGGTGTCGATTCGGAGCTGGGCAGAGGTCCTATCTTGATCTTGGTGCGGATCCACCCGTACCCATGAGAAAGGCTGGCAATGCCACAGACGTTCCCCGCAGACTCCGTTATGCCCCCTGAGTGGTATGCCTCGAACCGGAGGTGCTACCAGGAGGTTGATACCGACCACCAGGATCGCAAGACCGTGAAGTGGGTCCGTGACTTCGCCCCTGAGGGAGCAGACTTCCAGGTCGAGCTGATGTGTACCGATACCCACAACGACGACCTCTCGGTTACCCGTGGGATCGACATCATCCGTACCGGGACTACGGCCAACTCCACGTACGTCCCCGAGGTTGTCGCAGCCGTCGACAAGTGCAAGCAGGAAGCTTGGGCGGCGAAGCGTCCGTAATCGGGCGAGTCACATGAGAATGCCCCCGGTCCCATTGGGCGCGGGGGCTTCTCAGTCCAATGTCAAGTTCATTGCGACGAAGGTGGGCGGACCTCCTGCGGAGCGTTCGGAACGATCCGGGACAAGATCGCCGACGCCTCTGGCGTGAGCTGTCCGCCCTTCCGGCCTGCCGAGCCGGTGAGTAGTCCTTCTTTACGCGCTCTCCATAAGTGCCCCCGGATCGTCTGCAACGACTTCCCGATGTCCTCGGCGAGATGCTCGACCGGCTTCGCCTGCCCCGAGTTCACACGGGAGACGTACGCCGACGACAACAACGCCAAATACTCGGGACTGATGCCCTTGGCGAGCGCGTCACGGATCCGCTCGATCCGGCCCGCCTCGTATTCGTCCGACCGCCTCCGCCATCTGTCGGCATTCGCAAGCTGACTCCGCAGCTTGGCCATAGCGGCGCGGAAGTCCACCGAGCGCAGGACAGTGCTCGATATTCCCCCTGCCGGGTACGCCTGCGGATCGGACGGCTCGATCAAAACTGCGATCGGCCCGCCCTGGATGTCCCCCTCCTCCGGCCAGGCCATTTTCACTGTCCAGTCGGGTCCGAGATCCATCTCCACGTGGCGATTCGATTTCATGCGCCGACCCTAGCACCAAACTCAACATGTTGGAGTTGACGGACATGTTGAGCTTGTGTCATAGTCATGCCAGCGCCGGATGGACCGGCGATACACACGAGGAGATACACACAGTTGAAGACCACTACCGGGGTCGACGCGTTCGCTTGGCTCGATGCGATCGAATCGCACCCCTCTACGTCGAGTGCTGACTCATTGGTTGCACTCGGGATGCTCGGCGTTGCGACGGACCGGACGCCAGAGGAGATGGACGAGGGCACGTTGCGTCTGCATGTTGCGGGATTCTTGCGCCCCGTTGCGATCGACGGCAACGACTACACGTACGAGTTGGCAATACCGGAAGCCGTTGCGGCATAGGCGCAATATCCCAGGTCCAGCCGTTGCATCGGCAACGCAACATCCGCAACGCACGCAATACACGACAGAGCCCCCGGCGCTGGAATCGCCGGGGGTTCCTTGTCTCCACCCTACTCACACAAAGGAATCCATGACTACCGACAACGTGACCAACCTGTTTCCGGCTGGTCCAAGCTGCTGGGAAGGCACGCCATTCATGACGTTCGACTACTGGGCCGACAAAGCCGACGAAACCCCAGACTTCCTGATCGAGGGCTTGATCCACAACGAAGCCACCATCGTCAGCGGCAAACCGACCGTAGGCAAGACCCGGCTGGTTGCCGCAATGGCGGCTGCTGTAGCCCGAGGCGATCGGGAGTTCTGCGGACAGCGCGTGAACGCCCACGGCAACGTATTGGTGATCACCACCGATCCCGGAGAATCTGGCCGATGGGGTCTTCGGATGCGGGAGCACGGCGTTCCCGCCGACACAGTCGGGATCACTCGATACAACGCTGACCACTGGGACCGCTACCTACACGCCGCGAAACATGCGCGGCTGTTGGTGTTCGACAATGTGCTGGGCTCTCTTGGGTCGGGCAAGGTCAGCGACGACGACGCCGCACGAGCCTTGACGTCGGAGCTGACGAAGATCCAAGAGAACGGAACCACCGTGATCTTGGTGGCTCACTCCGCGAAGAACTTCGAGGCCCAATCAGGAAGCCATACACCGACTGGTGCCATGGGCTCGACTGCATACGCTGCCTGGGAGCGTCTGAACCTGCACGTCCACGATGTGACCGAGCCCAACACCAGGGCAATCAAAATTCGATCCAACGATCACGCCGACCGGAGCTTGCTGCTGGCGGCGAACTGGGGCCGCGCCTCTGCGGAGTGGGAACTGTTGAACTCCACCGAGGACACTCGCCAGCGAACTGAAGAGACGTACGCGAAGCGTCGTGACCTCTTCGCCCAGGTGGTCAACGATCCTGAGCTGAGGACCATCAGGAATCAGGCTGAGATCGGTCGTCGGCTGTATGAGGCGGACCCCAACGGCTTCGCAAATGGAGAGGCAGCGCGGCAAGCGTTCCGGAAGGCGATGTCGGCAGCGGGAGGCAGATTCGAGTCCGGCAAATGGCAGTTGTGAGCACTGCTCCCACTGGAACACTTTCCTGCATCTATGCAGGTCAGAGCGTTTTGAGCTAGAACAATTCCCACGGTCTCAGATCAGCGTTTTCGCAGGTCAGACCCGGTTGTTCCGTTGTTGATCCCCCCTATAAATATCACCCCCGCAACAACAACTCCCTCGGAGCCTTTCCGGCTCCGCATCGGAGGGCGAAGGACAACTGAGCCCCCCGGTCTCCGTTTCATCCCGACCGGGTCTCTGACGGATCAAAGGAGTCAGAGTCATCGGACAGGGACCGGCTTCATGGCCGGTCCTTCCGGGCAGCCTCGAAGCTGCCACACCGGGAAGTTGTCACTTCCCCACAGGCCGGAGTCAGTGCCGGCCAACCATCCACCAGGAAAAACACGTGAGCGTCTTTGTGGGCGCTCCACAACACGAGAGAATCAACATGAGCTTCAAGAGCACAATGGACGACGCCCGAGGCATCGGGAGCCCGAAAAAATACCGGCCGTACCAGTGCTGGTCACACCAAGACCGGCACAGGCAGTTCCGGAACCTGCCGCCTGATGAAGAAGACGACGACATCGATGACGACATGTTCGCTGTCGGCTTCGTAATCGAGAGCGGATTCTCACGGGACAACCTGCTCGAGGTGTGCCGTCTGTGCAGGAAGCCGTTGAATCTGCCAGAGCACAGAGGCAAAGGGGAACAACCCACGTACTGCTCCGCCCGCTGCAAGCAAGACGTCCACAACGCCCGCCGCCGGGCCGAACGACGTGCAAACCGGCCTCGGCCCGAGCCGAAGATGTTCGACCTGGACGGCGTCTACATCGCTGGCGTGGGAAAGCTCGACTACTCCCCCGCCGAGTGGAACCGGCTGCAGCCGCGTAGTGATCCGTCTCTGTGGGGCGAACGGCCCCGTGGTGGATGGTCACCGGCAGGAGGCCCGTTGCGACGGGGCGACGGCAGAGAGGGCTACGAGGCCGAGGCCGAGGAGTACTCGCTCCCGGTCCACCGGTCCATCATGCTGATGCGCCACAACCGCATCAGGGGATCTGTGGAGACAGCTGCGGACAGGATCGCACGCCGGTACGGCACAGGTGGAAGTCCCATGCCGCCAGAGCTTCCCCATGACTGGGATCGAGTGACAATCACGTGGAGGTATCCAGGCAGGGAGATCAACGGAGCCCTGAAACAGGTGGATGACAATGTGTGGTTCATCTCACAGTGATCAACCCCCGAAATCGGTTACGCGAATCGCTTACTTATGAGGGAGGAGAGACCCGTTTCAGGTCGGTGTTTCTCCTCCCCCGAGCGCCGCCATTCTCTCCGGCGCTCCCGGCTTCGGTCGAGCTTTCCGCCCCCGGTCAACGGACAGCTCCCGAAGCTCAGGCTTCCCGACGATTCGTCGTCAACAACGGGCACAGACCCAGATGGTCTGTGCCTTCTACATTTCGCCAAAACCATGATCCTCATGAAAGGAGGTGTTCGCATGACCATGTGCCCGCACGGCCACGAGATCAGATCTAGTGCAGATCGGGACCGGCAAGGTTTCTGCCGCGAGTGCAGACGAGACAACGAGCGCACCCGCCGACTAGAGCAACGGGCTGCACTCGAAGTAGTCCGAGCATTCGAGTCCGCTGGAGTCCGGTTCCAGAACGACGGCATCCCGCTCAACGCCTCCGAAGTGGCAGAGGCACTGATACGGATCTATGGCCGATAGGCCACCGTCATACCAATTCCAGTTTCTGAGCCGTCTGTGGCGCACACAGGCGGCTTTCTTGATGCCCAGGAGGCAAACCCATGACGTTCGATGAACTCCCCATCGACTGGCAGCAGCGCATCAAGCGCCTGCGGACCCACTCCGCCCGATACCGAACCGAGCGCAACGAGTTGCGAGAACAACTCGCAGCCCTCACCAACACCAAGGAGAACAATGCTTGACACTGACCTGATCCAGCGCGTGCTCGACCATGGCGGTCGCCAGGTCACCTGGGGCATCCCTGAGGATGCCGTCATCCGCCCCGGCTCTGGCGAGTCCATGCTCGATGGCATGGTCATCACCTCCTGGGAGGCACAGGCCAATGACTGAAGAGAACAACGCACCGATCGAGACCCCGGATGACCAGCAGGAAACTCCCAAGGTCAACAAAGAAGCCAGGTACCGCACCGAGCGGAATGAGGCACGCACCGAGCGTGACTCGCTGGCTGAGCGGATCGAGCGTCTACAGACTCGGGAGCTGGAACGGATTGCAGCGAAGCACCTGAGCGTTCCTGCGGATCTCCTGACGCTGTCGGGCAAGACCCTCGCCGATCTCCTGGACGACAACGGTGACGTCGACCCCGAGAAGGTCGACGCCGTTGCTGTCGAGGTTCTCGGTGCCCGACCTGGCCTGAAGCCCAACGATCGAGCGATCGACCCGAGCCAGGGACACGGCTCACATGGTCGAGGTACTCCTCGGTGGGGTGACCTTCTCCGATGAAGCTTCGGTTACTGCATTGCGTCTGCGGCGTCGGCAGTAACCAACGTTAGGGCCTGTGGCCCAACATGATCCGGTCTGCGGCCGGTGATTCCGGCGGACGCCCGATGCGTTCCGCCTCGCTCAATTCATAACGCCCTCAAGGCATCAGGCCTTGGGGCCTTCTCGTTCCAGGAGGAACAACACATGACCGTTCTTAACTCGAACCTCACCACTGCGTGGACTCCCGAGGACTACGGCAAGCTCGTGGACATCACGGTGGCGGCGAAGGCCGTCCCGTTCCAGGCTGGCACCGTCGTGGAGACTGCATCGCAGACGATCCGGTTCCCGGTTCTGCAGGCGGACCCGGCTACCGGCTGGTATGCCGAGAACTCGACCATCACCCTCACCGATCCCGACACCGATGAGGTCGTGGTCACGCCGAAGAAGGTTGCGGGTCTTACCCAGGTCTCGAACGAGGCGCTGAACGACTCGAACCCTGCTGTCGCCAACCAGATTGGCCAGGGTCTCGCGCGTGACATCGCTCGGAAGATCGATGCAGCGTTCTTCGCGAACACCACGACGAACGGCCCCTCGGGTCTGCTCTCGGTGTCGTACTCGGTGGTCGACACCGGTGCTGCGTACACCAACCTGGATCCGTTCCACGCGGCCAAGAAGGAAGCTCAGGATGCTGGTGCTGAGCTGACTCACTTCGTCCTGGCTCCTGATGTGGCGCTGGCGCTGGCTCAGGCCAAGACCGGCACCGGCTCGAACCAGGGCCTCCTGGACAACGTCGGCGACGGTGTCACCCTGGCTGGTGTCCCGGTGATCGTGTCGACTGCGGTTGCTGCCGGTGAGGCATGGGGCCTCGATAAGTCCCAGATCATGACGGTGCGGCGCACCGGCACTCAGGTTGTCACCTCGGGTGATGCCGCGTTCGCCAGCGATGCGGTGCAGATCCGCGCTACCTCGCGCGTCGGATTCGGCCTGATCAACCCGGCAGGCATCGTGCGTCTGTACAACGCCGCCTGACTCTGATGAGTGAGTAGAGATCGGCCCCCACCTACACCAGGGTGGGGGCCTTTCTTTGTATGGGTGGGTACCCGGTTTGTCAGATGTGCACAGGCCGGCCCGGTGGCCGGCACTGGTCCGACCTGGGGTTACTCGCACCGCGGCTTGTTCGGAACCCACAAGCGACGGGAGCACCGGGGTACGCGAGGGCACCGGGTAGGGCACTGGGGCACTGCTGCCTGGGGGCCTGGGGGTTGCCTGCCTGTGGGAGGGCAGGCACCGGCTCGGGGTCTGGGTCTGCACTGGGTACCGGCTCTCGGCGCTCCCCTCGGGCCTCTCTCGGGGGTGTATCCGCAGGTCAGCGCCCCTGCACCCCCCAGGGGGGTATACCCCTGCCCCACGCACGGGGGATCGGGTCGTAATGCGGATCTGCCTTCCGCTATGCGATTGGCGTTCGTCCATTTTTCGATCGGACGCGAAGTCCTTCAACAACACGTATGCGCTGGTCGCTCGGTGTTTCTCGCACCGGCCAACCTCGCATTCGACCCATCAAACTAGTACAGAAAGAGGTACAAAAATGCCAGAAACTACGAGGATCACTACCCCAAGAGGCCTCGAAACCGCCGGAAAGCGGTTCTGGAGGAGCATGGTGGACACGTTCATCTTCGAGGACGAACCAGCCCGCCAGGAGCTGCTGAACCAGGCGTGCCGTGCTCTCGACGTCATCGCCGCGAACGAGAAGGCGATGGCGGACCAGCCGTTGACTGTGACGGGATCCATGGGCCAGATGGTCATTCACCCGCTGACCGGCGAGAACCGCGCACAACGCGGGCTGTTCAAGGACCTCATCGGTGCGATGAAGCTCCCAGAGGCGGAGCTAATCGTCAAGCTCAAGGAGGACGCCCGCGTCGAATCCGCGAAGAAGGCGGCAAGCACCCGGTGGAGCCGGGGCAACAACGTCGTCCCGATCCAGGGGGCATGATGCAGCGTCGATCAAGGCAGCAGAAGACCGTATCGGCTGACGATCTGACGGATCGTCTCCCCCAGAGGTTCTACGACATCGTTCTCGACCGCGCCAAACCCTTTTGTGGGATCGATGAGTACGCAGTAGACCTGGACGATTGGGTCCGTGCCGAGCTGGGTCTACCCGCCCGCCACGGAGTCAGGTACGACGGGATGACGCTGGCGATCATGGAGGCGATAGAGATCGCCACAATCGCTGACTGGTTCCGGTATTCGATGACCGGAACTCCCCAAGACCTTGACGGTTTGACCGAACGGCTCCACGGACATGCGGGGTCAATGTAGGGATAGAACCCCCGGCTCCGCAGCCGGCCAAAAGCAGGCAGGCTGCTACGTCAGTGGGATCTCGGTCCACTCCCCGGATGGCTGGTGATAGAAGCCTCTGCCGTCAGTGGTCCATACGATCCGCACGCCGTCGTTGTTCGTGATCTCCGAGATGCCGATCTCGTCCAGCCAGTGCGGGATCTCGACCAGCTCGCCGGTCTTCATGACGGCAACCGCCTTGTCAGGGAAGATCTCCATTCCCTGGATGCCGTGCTCTCGCATCGTGGCGTACGTCTCCGTCACCGTCGCGATTGGTCCGACCTGCGTGACCTCGCGGGCCATCTTCTCGATGTCGCCCCACTCGACCGAAACGTCGGGCTCGCCCCCGACCGGTTTGACGAAACTGACCTTGACTCCCATCGTCCGGAGATAGACGTTTTGGTGTTCGAGGTCGAGCGACCCCCACCAGTCGCGGAATGTCTCACCGGTCGGCTGCCAGGTCCAGCCAGCGGGCCTGGTAGTTGATGCAGCCAGCTCCTCCCGGCGCTTGTCGAGCGCCTCGATGTTCGCGTCGAGTGCCGCACGCTGCGGAGTGCCTGCGCGGTACGGCCCACGTCCAAGCTGCCCGACGAGGTCGGTCAGCGTGTGATCGATCTCGATCAGCTCCTCTGTGTGGTCCTCGCCTTTGTCCCAAACACGTTTCCGCCGTTCGGATCTCCCGAGCAACGCCAAGAGCTGCCCCTCGATCATGTCGTCGAACTCTTCCATCACGACCGAGCCGTTGCCGCACGTCGCCTTGTACTGAGCCGACGAGCACCGGTACCGGGGCCGACGGCCCTGGCCACCTTTCAGCCGGTAGCACGGTCGCCCGCAGACTCCGCAGAAGATCACCCGCAGCAACAGCGCGTTCGACCTCTTCGTCGGCTCTTTGCGGTTCTCTCGGCTGACCAACTCGGTAGCTAGCAGGTCGAACACACGCTTCGTGAGGATCGGATCTGCCCGCTGGATAGGCGAACCGTCAGGGCCGCGTAGAACGTCCTCGGCCTCTAGCACCTTGCGTCCGCGTGCATCCATCTGGATCTCGCCGTTCGCGTCTCGTTTGGGTTCGCGGACGGTCGCATACCCGAGCATCGTCGGCGATGCCATCGATCGTCGCAGACCTCCCGAAGTCCAGGCGAACGGCTTACGCTCCTCTCCCGACTTGGGCGGCTTACCCAGCGGACGCCCAAGGTGCTGGTTCATCCGGTCTTTCGCGGTCGGGATCTTCCGCTCGTTGAGGTCATGGGCAATCGCCCGCAGCGTCTCTCCGGCTAGCACTCGCTCGGCAACCTCATTGATCACCGGGACGGCCTCGGGGTCGGGATACAGTCGCCAGCCATCGTCGGTCTGGCGAGGTAGGTACCCCCATGGGATTTGGGCACCCCCGGTCCACTTCCCAAGCTGCCGATTGTGGTGATACGCGGATGCGATCCGAGAGCTGATCGCCTCCAGCTCCAGCTCGGCCACCTTCGCCACCAACAACGCGATGATGTCCCCGAACGGTGACGTCAGGTCCAGGAACGACTCTGTGGCGCTCACCAGCGACACCGAGTGAGTCTGTCCCCATCGGATCAAGTCGGCCAGGTCGAGCAACCGCCGAACGATGCGGTCCATCCTGTAGACCACCAAGACGTCGACCTCATGAAACCGATTGTCAAGCCAGTCCCCGAGCTGCGGACGCTCGAATGGAGTCGTGAGGCCAGCGGATACGTCCAAGTCCTCGGCCACGCCGACAACCTCGTATCCGCGCTGTTCACACAGGGCGCGGCATGCTTCGAGCTGACGCTCGGGCGAGGTCGTCGCATCGGTGACCCGTGAAAGTCGGATGACAATAAGAGCGCGAGTCTGCTTGCCTGCGGTGCTCATGCGTGTAATCTACACGGGAGGGGAGTAAACTCCGTTGCCGAGTACGCCATCGGGACCATCGCGGCCGCGGCCTTCGGCGCCGTCCTGTATTCGGTCGTCACCGGCGACAGCATCGTCACTGCGTTGACGAACATCATCGACAAAGCGTTGAACACCGCGGTGTGATGAGTGCTTCCGAGAACCTGCGCCGGTCGGAGGCCGGTGGCGTGACGGTCGAGGCGGCCATCGCGATCGCGTCGATCGTGGCGGTGGTCGTGCTGTGTGTCGGCGCGATCACCGCGGCGACGCTGCACGTCCGGTGTGTCGACTCGGCTCGCGAGGCTGCACGGCTCGCTGCCCGGGGAGATCGCGAGTCGGCGATCTCCACGGCGGCGAGAGTGGCTCCCGGCGGTGCCGACGTGTCGGTCCGTGCCGAGGGGGAGTTCGTCGTCGCGACCGTGCGGGCACACAGTCCGCTCCTTCCGCTCGTGAACATCTCCGCGGAGGCGGTGGCGGCTCTCGAACCCACCGTTCCGGGCTGGAGCGGGGGAGGGCGGTGAGTTCGGGGATCACCGAGGAGCGCGGTTCCGTGACCGTCACGGCGTGCTGTGCGCTCGCTGCGCTGGTGGTGGTCACGGCGATGCTGGTGCACGTCGGCTCGGCGGTGTCGGTGCGGCACCGGGCGCAGTCCGCCGCGGATCTGGCTGCCCTCGCCGCGGCCGTCGCGCTGGACCGCGGCACCGAGGCGGGGTGTGCCGCGGCACGGGAGGTCGCGGGGCGAATGCGCACCGAGGTCGTGTCCTGCGAGGTCGACGACTGGGACGTCGAGGTTGTGGTCACCGCACCGGTGATTCTGTCCTCGCTGGGTGTCCGGGATGCCCGCGCGGTCGCGAGGGCGGGTCCCGCGGAGTGACGCCGAAGCGGGGAGGCGGGCCGGTAATACCAGCGTGCGGCCGGTTTCTGTGATTATGACCAGATTGGTAATAATCCCCCGCTCAGGAAGTATTGGACGGCATCGATCCTGTGATGCGAGTCTCACTGCTGCGAGCTGGTTTTCATCCACACCACTCCCCTTTGGCGAGAGAGGGCATTACATGACCACGGCACCACCGAAGCGGACCGAGGCCGAGACAAAGGCGCGGAGGGCGGGCATCGCCTCGTTCATCGGCACCACGATCGAGTGGTACGACTTCTACATCTACGGCACCGCGTCGGCGCTGGTCTTCGGTCAGGTGTTCTTCTCCGACACCCTGCCGGCGGGCATGGGCACCCTGCTCGCGTTCGTCACGCTGTGGGCCGGGTTCCTCGCCCGTCCGATCGGCGGCATCGTCTTCGGCCATCTCGGCGACAAGATCGGTCGAAAGAACACCCTGGTCATCACGCTCATGATGATGGGCACCGCCACCGTCGGAATCGGACTTCTGCCCTCCTATGCGCAGATCGGGATATGGGCGCCCGCCGCCCTGGTGTTCCTCCGGCTCGTACAGGGTGTGGCAGTCGGAGGTGAATGGGGCGGGGCGGTCCTGATCGCCAGTGAGAACGCACCCAAGGGAAAGGGGATTCTGTACTCGGCGTTCGCCCAGCAGGGGTCGCCCGCCGGAAACCTCCTGGCGACCATGGCGTTCTTCCTGCTCTCCGCCATGCCCACCCCGGCCTTCGTGCTCTACGGCTGGCGCATCCCGTTCCTGATCTCTGCGGCCCTGGTGATCGTCGGCATGATCATCCGCCTCAAGCTCGAAGAGTCGGACGCGATGAAGACCGTGCTGAAGCGCAAGAAGACCGTCGCACTGCCGATCGGTGAGGTGCTGCGCAAGCACTGGGTCCTCGTCCTCCTCGGTGCCGGCGCGCTGCCCCTGGCCCAGGTGACGTACTTCAAGAACACCTTCGCATTGTCGTGGGCCACCAGCGAACTCGGCTACGACCGGGGCACGTTCCTCGGCGCCATCGCCATCGCCCTCGTGGTCCAGTTCATCGTGCAGCCGTTCGGCGCCGTCCTGGTGTCCCGGATAGACATGCGGAAAGCCATGTGCATCATGGTGATTCCCGAGTTCATCCTGATGCCGGCAATGTTCTTCGCGATCCGGACCGAGAACTTCGCCATTGCCGTCGTCGCGATGTGCCTCGCGACCATTCCGCACTCGATGTTCTATGGCGCCATCGCCGGAGTTCTCGCGCGTGCCTTCCCCGCCAACATTCGCTACACCGGCCTTTCCGCGGCCTACCAGCTGTGTTCTCTGATCGTCGGCGGCGGCACCCCGGTGCTGGCGCAGTGGATGCTCAACTCGTCCGGCAACATCGTCGGTGTTGCGTTCGTGTCGGCCGGATATGCCGCCGTCTCCCTGATCTGCACGTTGTTGCTGCTGAATCGGACCGGATACGACGCGCGCCGGCTGTCGACCGCGGAGCAATCCGACGCGGACGAACTGCAACTCGAGATCGCTGAGGACGATGCGGTGGACACCGCTCCGAGTGCAGGGCAGGCACGTGCGACAGCCCGCACCTGACCGCGCAGGTCATTCCGGAGTGGGCAATGCCTCCTCTGACAGCCTGAGGACTTCCCTCAACGCGGCGTTGTCGTCGTCCGCTCTCCACGCGATCCGCAGTTGCAGGGTGCTGGGACCGCCGACCAGCGGGAGGAACACGACATCCGGGTTGTTCACGTTCTCGGCCACGGAGGACACGGTCAACGCGCAGCCGACCTCCGCGGACACCAACGCCATCAACGCCATCGAGTCCGGGGCACTCTGCACGATCCGGGGCGTGAAGCCGGCGTCGTGGGCCGCCCGCTGCAGGGAGTCGCGCAGCGCCGATCCGGGATCGGCGGGCAGCGTCACCCAGGGCTCGGTGGCCAGTTCCTCGATGCGAACGCCGTCCCTGCCTGAGAGCGGGTGGTCGGTGGGCAGGGCCACCACGAAGTCCTCGTTGAGGATGACGCGGGACGCGATGCCCGGCGGGGTGAAGATCCACCGGACCAGACCGATGTCGAGGGTTCCGTCGAGGAGCTTGTTCAGCGCTTCGCTCGCGAAAGCGGAACTGTCCAGAACGAATTCGATCCCCGGGTGGGTGTGCCGGACGAGTTTGGCCCACCGCCCGATGAGCAGGTGGGACGAGACTCCGGCGAAGCCGATGCGCACCCGGCCGACCTGTCCGCGCCCGGCGGCGGCGACGGCGATCTCCGCGAGCCGGCAGGCGTCCAGGATCTCGCGCGCCGGGCCCAGCAGTGCCTCACCGGCGGAGGTCAACCGCACGTTCCGCGTGTTTCTTTCGAAAAGAGTTGCCCCGAGCTGCTTTTCCAGTTGCCGAATCGTTCGGCTCAGCGGCGGCTGGGCCGAGTGCAGGCGCTGCGCGGCGCGGCCGAAGTGCAACTCCTCGGCAACCGCGAGAAAGGCAGTGATCTGAGAAATCTCCACGGGAGAACTATTGCAGTTCCAGCAACAGAGTTGTCAACACTATTGATTCACACGGCGGTAATCCGGTGGGGAAGGTCCCGAGGCGACCTCCCGTCGTTCCGGAGAAGGGCATGACGATGAGCAAAGTGGTCAGCATGGCGGAAGCCATAGGAACGTACGTCGAAGACGGCATGACCGTGTGCCTCGAGGGCTTCTCACATCTCATCTCCTTCGCGGCTGCGCACGAGATCATCCGGCAGCAGCGGCAGAACCTCACGCTGTGCCGGATGACGCCCGACATCGTGTCGGATCAACTCGTGGCCGCCGGTTGTGTCACCAAGCTCGTGGCCTCGTTCTTCGCGAGCGGCTCCGCCGGATCCCTGCACGAGTTGCGGCGCCGTATCGAGCAGCACGATCCGGTGGCCCTCGAGGTCGAGGAGTACAGCCACTACGGAATGGTCTGCCGCTATCAGGCGGGTGCCGCCGGTCTCCCGTTCTTTCCGCTGCGCTCCTATGCCGGAAGCGACCTTCCGCGGCTGAACCCCCGAATTCGACTCGTCGACGATCCTTACGGGGAGGGCACCGTGTACGTCGTGCCTCCGCTGAACCCGGACGTCACTATCGTTCACGCGCAGCGCGCCGACCGTCACGGCAACGTGCAGATCTGGGGTATCTCCGGGGTCCAGCAGGAAGCGGTGTACGCCGCGAGGAAGGCGATCGTGGTCGTCGAGGAGATCGTCGACGACGAGGTCGTCCGCTCCGACCCGAACCGCACGCTGATCCCCTCCCACGCGGTCGATGCCGTCGTCGTCTGTCCGCGCGGGGCGCACCCGTCCTACGTGCAGGGCTACTACGACCGGGACTGCGCGTTCTACCGGCGATGGACCGCGATCAGCAAGGACTCCGGACTCCTGCAGGCCTGGCTGAAGGAATGGATCCACGGCACCGCGAATCACGACGAGTACCTGGACAAACTCGGCGGCGACTACTGGAACGACCTCGCCGTCGAGCCTCGATTCTCCGAACCAGTCGACTACGGGAGCCGGAAATGACCACAGCACCAGTCGGAGCGATCTCCGCGACGGAGGTCATCGTGTCCGTCGCCGCCCGCGAACTCGCCGGGAAGGGGCGTGTCTTCGCCGGCGTCGGCTTGCCGACGCTCGCCGTCGATCTCGCCAAGCGGACCAGCAACCCCGACGTCGAACTGATCTACGAATCGGGAGTGTGCGGCGCCCACCCCGCCGTGATGGCCGAGGGCATCGCCGACTCGGTGGTCGTGTCGGGCGCAGAGTCGGTGGTGTCGATGTCGGCGTTGTTCGGCTACGTGCTGCAGGGCGGCAACGTCGACGTCGGATTTCTCGGTGCGGCCCAGATCGACCGGTACGGCAGCCTCAACACCAGCATCATCGGTGACTGGGACAAGCCGACGGTCCGGTTGCCCGGTGCCGGTGGCGCCGTGGAGATCATGCCCAATGCCGGCGAGATCTTCGTGGTGATGCGGCGACACGACCCGAGTGCCTTCCCGGCGGAACTCGACTTCTGCACGTCGCCGAGTCCCGTCCGGGCCCGGGCGGCAGGTGACGGGATCATGCCTCGCGGCCGAGGGGTGACGAAGGTGTTCACGAACCTCGGGGTGCTGTCGCGGCAGGGCCCGTTCGACGAACTCGAGTTGGTCAGCGTGCACGAGGGGGTCACCGTCGACGACGTGCGAGCGCAGACCGGCTGGGAACTGAAGGTCGCCGGCGATCTCACGGTCACCGCCCCGCCGACCGCCGAGGAGATTCACCTGCTGCGGGATGTGATCGACAAGGTCAGGCTCTATCTGCGCTGAGCGGGCTCAGCCGAGCGAGTCCAGTACAGCCGTGAGGACCCGGATCGCCCCATCCTTGTCGAGGGGGTCGTTACCGTTTCCGCACTTCGGCGAGTACACGCAGGACGGGCACCCCGAGGTGCATTCGCACGATTCGATCGCTTCGCGGGTCGCGCCGAGCCAGCGGGTGAGTTCGGCGTGACCTCGGTCGGCGAAGCCGGCGCCGCCCGCGTGACCGTCGTACACGAACACGGTGGGAAGTCCGGTGTCGGCGTGCAACGCGGTCGAGACACCGCCGATGTCGCCTCGATCGCACACCGCGACGAGAGGCAGGAGCCCGATCGCGGCATGTTCCGCGGCGTGGAGCGAGCCGGGTACGCGTTCGGCCGGAACGCCCGCCTGCACCAGGAGTTCCGGGGTGACGGTGTACATCACCGCGCGGGTGGGGAGGGTCTGCTTCGGCATGTCCAGTTCGACCGCGTCGAGGATCTCACCCGAAGACAGTCGTCGGAGGTACCCGATCACCTGATGGGTGACCTCGACCTCGACGAGAGCGACCTCGACGTCGCCGAACTGCTTCTGCTCGAGCACCGACGTGACGGTGATCTCGGTGGTCTCGCGGGCCGACGTCGTCCAGTCGGGGTCCTCGGCGTGCACCAGGGCGAGTCCCTGTTCGAGGTCGAGTTCGTCGACGACGTACGACTCACCCTGATGGAGGTGGACGGCGCCGGGATGCGCCGTGGCGGGAGCGCGGCCGGTGTCGACGGTTCCGAGCATGCGTCCGGATTCCGACACGACAATTGCCACCTGGGTTCCGATTCCACCGCGGATATCCACTGCGCCATGAGGATTTGTGCCGGCGGTGACGAACCAGCCGTGTGCGCGCCGGCGGATCAGGCCCTGCTCTGCCAGCTTCCCGAGGACGTCGATCGCGCCGAACGCCTCGGCCTCGGCGTCGGACAGTGGCAGTTCCATTGCCGCGCAGAGCAACTGCGGGCCGAGGACATACGGATTGCTCGGGTCCGTGACGGTCGCCTCGACGGGCTTGTCGAGCAGCGCGGACGGGTGGTGGACGAGGTAGGTGTCGAGGGGATCGTCACGCGCGACCAGGACTACGAGCGAACCTTCGCCGCGTCGGCCGGACCGGCCTCCCTGTTGCCAGAACGACGCCACCGTCCCGGGGAACCCGGCGACCACGACGGCGTCGAGGCCGGCGATGTCGACGCCGAGTTCCAGCGCATTCGTCGTCGCCGCCCCCAGCAGCGTGCCGTCGGCGAGTGCGGTCTCGAGCTCACGCCGATCCTCGGCGAGGTACCCGGCTCGATACGACGCGACTCGCGCCGAGAGTTCGGGATCGATCTCCCCGAGTAGGCGTTTGGTCGCCATCGCGGTCAACTCCGCGCCACGGCGGGAGCGCACGAAGGTGAGCGTGCGGGCCCCTTCGACCATCAGGTCGGCCATGATGCGCGCGGCCTCCGAACCGGCGGGCCGTCGAACGGGGCTTCCGTTCTCCCCGGTGACCTCCCGCATCAGCGGGGGTTCCCACAGCGCGACCGTCCGGGGGCCGTGCGGTGAACCGTCTTCCACGACCTCGGCGCAGGGCGCTCCGATCAGCCGCGACGCCGCCGCCCCGGGATCCGCCGTGGTGGCGGACGCGAGGACGAAGACGGGATCGGCGCCGTACCGTGCCGCGATGCGCCGGAGCCGCCGCAGCACGAGCGCGACATTCGAGCCGAAGACACCACGGTAGGAGTGGCATTCGTCGATCACCACGTAGGTCAGATTGCGGAAGAAGTGCGCCCATCGCTGATGGGTCCGGAGGAGGGAGATGTGCAGCATGTCGGGGTTCGTGAAGAGCCACCGCGAGTTCTCCCTCGCCCAGTGCCGCACCTCTAGTGAGGTGTCGCCGTCGAACACGCACGGGTACACGCCCCGGAGGTCGTCCCCGGCGTCCAGGGCTTCCGAGTCGATGAGCGAGGTCACGGCCCGCAGCTGGTCTGCGCCGAGCGCCTTGGTCGGTGAGAGGTAGAGGGCGGTCGCCCGCGGATCCGTTGCCAGAGTGGTGAGTACCGGGAGCTGGTAGGCCAGGGACTTGCCCGAGGCGGTGCCGGTCGACACCACGACGTTCGTCCCGTGATGGGCCAGGTCGGCGGCGGCGGCCTGGTGGGTCCAGGGGCGGGGGATCCCGTTCTCCTGCATGGCCCGGACGACGCTCGGGTGCGCCCACGCGGGCCATTCCGACACCTGAGAAGTCCGGGCAGGCATTTCCGCGGCGAAAGTGAGCGGGTTTTCGTCTCGGGGAACGCCCTCGAGGACTCGGTTCAGCAGCGCTCGGCCGTATGTTTCGCCCGTATTTCCACTGTCGTCACGTGGTGAAAACGGTGTGCTCACTGATGTCTCCGGGCTGTCGTAGGGGACGGGCGAGTAGCTTCCACACCGCCACGACCTGCGCATTTGATGATAACGAGTGCCTCTTCGGGGCTGTCGCCCGGGGTGTCGCGACCCCCGCGTGAAACGGCTGTTTCATGCCTGTTCGCTACAAGATCAACTTTTTGTGTGAATTGTTCGGATTTCGACTGTTGCGTTCGCGGAGTTCATGGTTGACTACAACTGGTCGCAGCTTCTGTGTTCGTAGGCTTGAAAGAGTGAACGCTCGCAGGATCGATGTTGCGAACGCGGTGCTCTGCTTTTCCTGAGGGGGAAATCAAGAAGTACAGCGGTCGGAACCGGCCCGGCGGACTGTATGTGCTGTCCGCCGAATCCGGTGTTAGAAAGAGAAGGAAAAGCATGGCACAGGGCACTGTGAAGTGGTTCAACGCGGAAAAGGGCTTCGGCTTCATCGCACCCGAAGACGGCTCCGCTGACGTCTTCGTTCACTACTCCGAGATTCAGGGCAGCGGCTTCCGCACCCTCGAGGAGAACCAGCGCGTGGAGTTCGAGGTCGGCCAGGGCACCAAGGGCCCCCAGGCTACCGGCGTTCGCGCAGTCTGATTCTGCCGTTCACATTCGTGAACACGTAAATCAGATAGGCGGGGTCCTCGTGACCGCGTCTGATTCGTCCCCCATCGCCTGAGGCGGTGGGGGACGAATCGTTTTCACGGCAACGGTGCCGTGGCCAAAGGGGGTACTTCAGTGAGCCAGCTCTCCTTCTTCTCCGCGGAGGCGATGCCGCCGGCAGTCACCGATCTGTGCGGTCTTCTCGCCGCGACGGGTCAGGTGGTCACATCGGCCGGGCGTGCGCGGATCTCGATCGTGGTCGACGCGCAGTGGCGGGCGGAGGCGATTGCGGAGTTGATCGCCCAGGCCGGACTCGAGGTCGAGATCACGCGCAGCGACGAGGGCAGCCCGCTGGTTCGCACTGCATCGGTCGTCGACTTGCGGCCTCTCGCGGACCAGTGGACGAGGGGAGCGGTCAAGGCGGTGCCTTCCGGCTGGGTGCCGTCGGGGCGTCAACTGAGGGTGTGGGCTTTCGCGTCGGGCAGGGGCGAAGCGGAGGGTGAGCGGTTCGTCCTCGGACTCGATCCGCATGCCCCGGATACCCACGCGCCGTTGGCTCAGGCATTGATGAGAGCGGGCATCGCGCCGACGCTGATCGGCACCCGTGGCTCGGGTCCGGGGCTCCGAATCTCGGGTCGGCGTAGGCTCGGCAGACTCGTCGAGAGCATCGGTGAGGCGCCCGGAAATTTAGACGACCGTACCGGTTGGCCCCACGTCTAGAGCCGCGTAGACGGTACTGATCTGCGAGGATGGGTTCCGGGTATGTCACTCTAGTAATAGGCGAACCGGGTATAAAAGGGTTTGTCTGCACAACTGTCGAGTGGCAGCGATCGACTTCAGGAAGGCTCGGGCTACAGGTGGCTAAAGGGGACAACGGCAGTGCACAGGGTGCGGCGGGAGCGTCCGGCCAGCCTCGCCGCCTCGTGATCGTCGAGTCGCCGACCAAGGCCCGCAAGATCGCCCCGTACCTCGGAAAGAACTATGTCGTCGAGGCGTCGGTCGGCCACATCCGCGACCTTCCGCGCGGAGCCGCGGATGTCCCGGCCAAGTACAAGGGTGAGTCGTGGGCGCGGCTCGGCGTCAACGTCGACCATGATTTCGAACCCCTCTACGTGGTCAGTCCGGAGAAGAAGTCCAAGGTCACGGAGCTGAAGAGCCTCCTCAAGGACGCTGACGAACTCTTCCTCGCCACCGACCCCGACCGCGAGGGCGAAGCGATCGCCTGGCATCTCCTGGAGACACTCAAGCCGAAGATCCCGGTTCGCCGGATGGTCTTCCACGAGATCACCGAGCCGGCCATCCGCGCCGCGGCCGAGGACACCCGCGAACTCGACACCGACCTGGTCGACGCGCAGGAGACCCGCCGCATTCTCGACCGTCTGTACGGCTACGAGGTCAGCCCCGTGCTGTGGAAGAAGGTCATGCCGAAGCTGTCGGCAGGCCGCGTGCAGTCCGTCGCCACCCGCGTCATCGTGAAGCGGGAACGCGAGCGGATGGCGTTCCGCTCGGCGTCCTACTGGGACATCTCCGCCACCCTCGACGCCGGCGCCGACGCCAGCCCCCGCAGTTTCGGGGCGCGTCTGGTGAGCGTCGACGGCTCCCGGGTGGCCAGCGGCCGCGACTTCGGCGCGGACGGCCAGCTGAAGACGAGCACCGTCACTGTTCTGGACGAGGCGCGAGCGCAGCGTCTGGCAGAGTCCCTCGCCGGTGTCGACCTCACCGTCTCCTCCGCGGAGAGCAAGCCGTACACCCGCAAGCCGTACGCGCCGTTCATGACGTCGACGCTGCAGCAGGAGGCGGGCCGCAAGCTCCGCTTCACGTCCGAGCGGACCATGCGCATCGCGCAGCGGCTGTACGAGAACGGTTACATCACCTACATGCGTACCGACTCGACGACGCTGTCGTCGTCGGCGATCGCTGCCGCCCGCGCGCAGGCCACCGAGTTGTACGGCGCCGAGTACGTGCACGACACACCGCGCCAGTACACGCGCAAGGTCAAGAACGCGCAGGAGGCGCACGAGGCCATCCGCCCCGCCGGCGACGTGTTCCAGACCCCTGGTCAGCTGCATTCCCGCCTCGACACCGACGAGTTCCGTCTGTACGAGCTGATCTGGCAGCGCACCGTGGCGTCGCAGATGGCCGACGCGCGGGGCACGACGCTGACCCTGCGGATCACCGGAACCGCGGGCACCGGCGAGGAGTGCACGTTCTCCGCGTCGGGCCGCACCATCACGTTCGCCGGATTCCTCAAGGCCTACGTGGAGAGCGTCGACGAGGAGGCAGGCGGCCAGTCCGACGATGCAGAGTCGCGCCTGCCGGTGCTCGTCGAGGGCCAGGCGGTCACCGCCACCAAGCTCGATCCCGACGGCCACACCACCAACCCGCCCGCCCGCTACACCGAGGCGAGCCTGATCAAGACCCTCGAAGAGCTGGGCATCGGCCGCCCGTCCACGTATTCGTCGATCATCAAGACCATTCTCGATCGCGGATACGTCTACAAGCGCGGCAGCGCGCTGGTCCCGTCCTGGGTGGCGTTCGCCGTCATCGGCCTCCTCGAGATGCACTTCGGGCGGTTGGTCGACTTCGACTTCACCGCCGGGATGGAAGACGACCTCGACGCGATCGCCGGTGGCCGGGAACAGCGCGGCAACTGGCTGAGCAGTTTCTACTTCGGTGGCGATCACGGCGCCGAAGGCTCGGTTGCCCGTGAGGGCGGCCTGAAGAAGATGGTCGGCGTCAACCTCGAGGAGATCGACGCTCGCGAGGTCAACTCGATCAGGCTCTTCGACGACGCCGAGGGACGGGAAGTGCACGTCCGCGTCGGACGGTTCGGTCCGTACCTCGAGCGGATGGTCCAGAACCCGGACGACCCCGAGGGCGACCTCATCTCCCAGCGGGCCAACCTGCCCGACGACCTTCCGCCGGACGAGCTGACCCCGGAGTACGCGGAGAAGCTGTTCTCGACGCCGCAGGAGGGTCGCAAGCTGGGAGTCGACCCGCTCACCGGGCACGAGATCGTCGCGAAGGAGGGCCGCTTCGGCCCCTACGTCACCGAGATCCTTCCCGAGCCGGAGCCGGAGCCCGAACCGGCAGTGGTGCCGGTGACGGACGAATCGGGCGACGGGACGACCAAGACGAAGACGGCAGCCAAGAAGGCTCCGGCGAAGAAGGCGGCGAAGAAGGCCACCGGTCCGAAGCCTCGGACGGGTTCGCTTCTCAAGTCGATGGACTTGGAGACGGTGACCCTCGATGACGCCCTCAAGCTGCTGTCGCTGCCGCGCGTGGTGGGTGTCGATCCGGAGTCCAAGGAAGAGATCTCCGCGCAGAACGGTCGCTACGGCCCGTATCTGAAGAAGGGGACGGATTCGCGGTCCCTCGCCACCGAGGACCAGATGTTCACGGTGACCCTCGACGAGGCTCTGAAGATCTACGCGGAGCCAAAGCGCCGCGGACGTCAGGCCGCCGCCACCCCGCCGCTGCGTGAGCTGGGCGTCGACACGGTCAGCGAGAAGCCGATGGTGATCAAGGACGGCCGGTTCGGGCCGTACGTGACCGACGGTGAGACCAACGCCAGCCTCCGTAAGGGTGACGAGGTGGAGTCCATCACCGACGCTCGCGCTTCGGAACTGCTGGCGGATCGGCGTGCCCGCGGTCCCGTCAAGAAGAAGGCCGCCGCGAAGAAGGCGCCCGCCAAGAAGGCTGCAAAGAAGGCCGCCGCGAAGAAGGCGCCGGCGAAGAAGGCGGCCTCGAAGAAGGCAGCGGACAAGAAGGCGTGAGCCGGTACCTCGGGCCGGCCGCGCTGTCGCACGTGCCGGTTAGGCTGGCGCGGTGACGGTATTCGACCGGTTGGTGGGCCAAGAGGACGTCGAGGCCGAGCTGACGGCCGCAGCGACCGCCGCCCGTCGTGGAGTCGGTGCGATGGGCTCCTCGATGACGCATTCGTGGCTGTTCACGGGGCCGCCCGGATCGGGTAGGTCGGTGGCCGCGCAGTGTTTCGCCGCCGCACTCCAATGCACCAGTGACGGCGTCCCCGGCTGCGGCGTGTGCCACGCCTGCACGACGGTCATGGTCGGCACACACGGCGATGTCCGGCGGGTAGTCCCCGAGGGCCTGAGCATCAGCGTCAAGGAAATGCGCGCCATCGTGCAGACCGCCGCTCGCCGGCCGAGCACCGGGCGCTGGCAGATCGTGGTCGTCGAGGATGCGGACCGGCTCACCGAGGGTGCGGCCAACGCTCTCCTGAAAGTGGTGGAGGAGCCGCCGGATCGCACCGTGTTCCTGTTGTGCGCGCCCTCGGTCGACCCGCAGGACATCTCCGTGACGCTGCGGTCGCGCTGCCGGCACGTCCATCTCGTGACTCCGTCGGCCGACTCCATCGCGAAGGTCCTGCGCGAGCGGGACGGCCTGGACCCCGCCGATGCGCAACTGGCGGCCTCGATCAGCGGCGGTCACGTCGGGCGCGCCCGACGTCTCGCGACGGATCTCAATGCCAAGGTGCGTCGTAAGGACGCTCTGGACCTCGCCGTCGCGGCACTGCGGCCCGCCACCGCGTTCGCCGCGGCGGAGGAACTGGTGCGTTCTGCCGACGCGGAGGCGAAGGAGATGAGCGCGGCCAGGGACGAGCAGGAAACCGAAGAATTGCGCACCGCGCTGGGGGCGGGCGGCACCGGTAAGGGTGCTGCCGGAGCTCTCCGCGGTTCGGCCGGCGTGCTGAAGGATCTCGAGAAGCGCCAGAAGTCCAGGGCCACTCGCACGGGCCGTGACGCACTCGACCGTGCACTGATCGATCTGGCCGGTCTCTACCGCGACGCGCTCGCCGTCGCATGGAAGTCGAACGCGGCCGCGAACCACCCGGACATGGCGGATCGGGCGGCCGACCTCGCCTCGCGCACAACCCCGGAAGGCCTTCTGAAGTGCATCGAAGCCGTCCTCGAGTGTCGCGAGGCGATCACCGTCAACGTCAAACCGCAGTGGGCTGTCGACGCCATGGTGGCCACTCTCGGCGACGCGTTCAGGGAGCCGTTTTCGCATACTCGGGGTTGAGGCGCTAGACTCGCCACCGCCGAAAGGCACCGCTGCCTTAGCTCAGTCGGTAGAGCATTTCACTCGTAATGAAAAGGTCGAGAGTTCGATTCTCTCAGGCAGCTCAGCGGTCCTCTGGCCCTTCCCGATCAGTCGGGAAGGGCCAGAGTTGTCTCCGGGGGCGGACACATTCGCCGTGTCGGATATGTACAAGAACTTCGGGGTCGTGAAGAACTTCTCCGGCGACATCGAGGGCAGGCACCCGCCGTCTGTGGCCGGACTACTCGCTCACCGTCTGACTGTCGGCACCGGAAACCGGAAGAATCGTGAACACTGGACGCGTGGACACCCAGAGCGGAACTCCGACGATGCCGGCGGTCGGTCTGCGCGCACTCGGTGCACCCGCCGCTGTGGCCGTCGGCGCCGCTGTCGCCGCCGCGATCCTCCACTTCCGGGATCCGCATCAGCCGGGTTCGTACGGCTTCTGTCCCGTCTACGCCCTGACCGGGTGGTGGTGCCCGGCCTGCGGAGGGTTGAGAGCGGTGCACGACCTCACCAACCTCGACATCGGCGCGGCTGTGGCCGGCAATGTTCTGATCGTCCCGTTCATTGCGGTGATGGTTTTCGCGTGGATCGGATGGGCACGTCGCCGATGGCGAGGACAACGCGATCGCAGGATCGTATTCGGTCTGCGAGTGACAGTCGGTGTGCTCATTTTCCTTGCGGCGTTTACCGTCACCAGGAACACATCTTGGGGAAGCTGGCTCGCGCCGGCCTGACACCTGGTCGCCGCGGGCACGAAACAGAGAGTCGGTTCACAGATGGCAATGCAGGTCTTTTCGTTGATCGCGATCCTGGGCGCGCTGATCGTCCTCATTCCGACCGCGCTGCGAGTCTTCGGCAAGAGCGACAACGTGAAGGCGCCGGACGAGACCGAGGAGTGAGTTCGGTGCACCCTCGACAACCCACCGCCGCGCGGTCATGATTTCGATATGAGCGATTCGCTGAAGGACCGGGTGCGCGAGAAGCTGTTGCGTCAGCTGGCCGAGGACGGGGGGCACCCAGTCCAGGAGGCGGAGGGGGACGATCCACGATTGGTTTCCATCGACTCCGACCTCGCGGCTTTGGAGCAGGCCTCGGACGGTGATGTGGTGATCGAAGAGCTGGCCGCCAAGTACTGGGTGCCCTGAATCGGCGGGTTTGCGGCGTTGACCTGGCGATTTGGTGTTCTTGTTTCCCTTCGCGTAACTTATTCCAGGTCAGAGCGACACGGACACCGACCCCGGCCGGAAGGCGGGGGACACGAGGTTGGACGAAGGCGCCTGGTAAATCGGAAGTTCACCGTCGTGTATGGTTGTGCTTCCATCCCGGTTTGATCTTGATCAGTGTCACGGCTTGCGCCGGTGAGGCTGGTAGGATAAGATGGAACGGTTGCCCCGGAGCGGCTGGCGAGTGTGTCAGTGGTGATGGTGTGTGCGTGTTCTTTGAGAACTCAACAGTGTGTCGATGAATGTCAGT
>NZ_JBHWUE010000047.1:0-82672 GCF_042738615.1 Rhodococcus sp. NPDC059968 | reverse complement strand
GACCACGTGTCGATGGGGTGGTCGGCGGCGCGGAAGCTGCGCCGGGCGGTCGACGGACTGACCCGGGTGCTCGCGATCGAGGCGTTGACGGCCGCCCGTGCGCTCGACCTGCGTGCCCCGCTGGCGCCGTCGCCGGCGACGGGTGCGGTGCGGGACACGATCCGTGAGCAGGTCGCCGGACCGGGGACCGACCGTCACCTCGCGCCGGAGATCGAGGCCGCCGTCGTCCTCGCCTCGTCCGGCGCTCTGGTCGCGAGCGCGGAGTCGGTGGTGGGAAAGCTGGACTGACCGGGGTGCTCGACGGTCCCGTTGATGGCTCGAACCTTGCGAACTACCGTGGAATGCAGGAGATGGTCCTCATGACTCTCGCGGAGTTCGACACACGCAGGAAGACCGTCGACACGGACCGTGGTCCGGTGAGCTACCTCGATTCCGGCACCGGCCGTGTGGCGTTCTTCATTCACGGCGTCGGAACCTCCGGCTACCTCTGGCGCAACGCGATCCGTCAGCTCGAGGGAGAACGACGGTGCGTCGCCCTCGACCTTCCGCTGCACGGTCACACCCCCGCCGCGCCCGATCAGGACTTCACGCTGGGCGCACTGGCCGATGTCGTCGCGGCCACGTGCGACGCGCTGGGACTGGAAAAGGTCGACGTCGTTGCCAACGACACCGGCGGTGCGGTCGCGCAGATCTTCGCGGCCCGGCACCCCGACAGGTTGTCGTCGCTGACGTTGACGAACTGCGAAACCCATGACAACGTGCCGCCGAAGGCGTTCCTTCCCGCCGTGCTGCTCGCCCGGGCGGGACTGCTCGCCCGGCTTGCGCCACCGCTGGCGAGGAACGTGTCGAGGGCCCGTAAAATGTTGTACGGCAGTGGGTATCAGAACGTGCGATCACTTCCGGAGGAAGTCGTGGCGGCGTACGTCGAGCCGCTGCTGGGCACCCGCGACCGAGCGTTGCTCTTCCAGCGCTGGATCGCTTCCCTCCATCCACGCGACCTGCTCGCGGTCGAGCCGGACCTCGCGGAACTCGAGGTGCCCACACTCGTCGTGTGGGGCACCGGAGACGTGTTCTTCCGGACCACGTGGGCCTACTGGCTGCGCGACCTCATCCCGGGAGCGCGGGAAGTCGTGGAGATCCGGGGTGGCAAGTTGTTCTTCCCCGACGAGCGTTCGCGCGAACTGGTCGTCGAATTGCGCAGATTCTGGGCGGCCCGTTCCTGAGCCGTGCTCAGCGCAGCGGGTCGAAATGCCGCATGACGCCGGGAACCTCGCCGCCGGTCATGGAGTCGGCCATCATGCGCCCGGTGAGCGGGCCCAGGGCGATGCCCCACATTCCGTGACCGCCCGCCACGTGCACGCGGGGGGAGCGGGTCGCGCCGACGAGCGGAAGTCCGTCGGTGGTGCAGGGCCGGGATCCGACCCACTCCTCCTGACGCGATTCCCAGTCGATGCCGGTGAACATGGGCGTCGCGGCCTCGATGATCGCCTGGACCCGGCGCGGGTCGAGAGGTGCGTCGGGACTGCGGAATTCCATCATCCCGGCGACGCGGAAACGGTCGTGCAGCGGCGTGCACGCCACTCGCTGGGTGGGGAAGTAGATCGGGTTCTTCGGCATCTGCTCGGGCTGGACACTGAAGCTGTAGCCGCGGCCGGCCTGCACCAGGGCGCGGACACCGAACGGGCGGGCAAGAGTATTGAGGCGTGCGCCGCTGGCGATGATGACGGCATCGGCGGCTACCGCGTCGCCAGCCGCCGAGACCAGGCGGACCCCCGACTGTCCCCGGTCCTGCACTGCCGTCACGTCGAAACCGGACCTGATCTCGCCGCCGCGGGCCCGGACGGCGTCGGCGAGTGAATGCACGAAGCGCGGCGGGTCGATGAAGCGCTGGTTGCGCAGCCTCAGACCGGAGTGCACGCCGTCGCCGAGACTCGGCTCGAGAGAGTGGATCTCGTCCCTGTCGACGCGGTCGTATTCGACCTCCCCGCCGGCGGCCTCGACGTGGCGGAACTCGTCGACGAGCGCTTCGCGGTCCTCGTCCGACTTGAACGCGGTGAGGAACGGGTCGGCGAGATGCGTGTGCTCCCGCACGCCGCCGTCTGCGAGTTCGTCGTAGGCGCCCAGTGAGATCCGGTTGACCTCCGCGTACACCTTCATCGCGTCCTCCCACCGGGAGGGCGTGCAGTGCCGGGCGAAGCCGACGAGGAAACGCACCAGGCGCAGATCGGTGGTGAAGGGAACGTAGACCGGCGACGACGGATTCAACATCGCGCGCAGCCCGTACTTCAGTACGGCGGGCTCGGGCAGCGGCAGCGTCAATGCCGGTGCGAGCCAACCCGCGTTGCCCCAGGACGCGTCCGACGCGACACTCTCACGATCGACGACCGTGACGCGCACGCCACGCTCCTGGAGGAACCACGCCGTGGACAATCCGACGACGCCTGCTCCGACGATCGCGACATGGTCAGGGCGCTGCACTGTGCTCATGAGTCCATCATCGGTCGGCGACGACGCCGGGGGAGTAGCCGTTCGGCCAGTCCCCGACAGCGACCCCTGTGCAATCGGCCAGGGGTCACATATTCCGCAGTCCCGTCAGCTTCAGATGCAGCATCAGGATGAGCCGGGTGTCCGCGTCGGTCAGGTCCACGTCGCACGAATCGACGCAGCGTCGCAGCCGGTTCCTCAGGGTGTTGGGGTGCACGTGCAGTGCGGCCGCCGCATCGGCGACATCGCCGCCGTGGGCCAGGAAGGCGCGGGCCGTGGCCACGAGATCGGTCCCGTGCTGCTCGTCGTGCCGGGTCAGCGCGGCGAGCGGGGTGAGCTCGCCGAGGCCGTCGAGGATGTCTGCGACGCGCAACGCCAGCACAGACGCGAGACTGTCCCGCATGGTCCCGACGACACCGCCGGTCCGGGCGTGCTGCAGGACGGTGAGGACCCGGTCGGCGTCCCCGCGCGACAGGTGAGCCTGGCTGGCCGTAGTCACTTCGCGTCCGACGGCGACCACGAACGCGGCCCCGCTGCGGGCGCGACCGAGGAAATTCTCGGCGAGGCGCCGGACGTCCTTCTCCGATGCGGCGATGACCACATAGATGACGTCGTCGAGCTGGGCGGCGACCGAATCGACCGCCAACGTGTCGAGGTACAGGCCGAGGGAGGCGAGCAAGCCGGACGGCAGCGAGCGCCCGATCGCGACCGGGGCGGCGGCCGCGACGGTCAGCCTTCCCTCCAGCCGGAGGTCGTCGGCGGCGCGGAAGGCGGGCTCGCCACCGTTGATCAGCGCACGGACCCGATCCACCTGCATCCGGCGTGTCACGTCGACCCGTTCCCGCTCCGCCGCGATGTGTTCGGCGACGACGGGGACCGCGGACCGCAGGATCGATTCCTGTTCCGGGCTGGGGGCGGACGTCATCGCCGCCCAGATAGACCCGACCGATCGTCCCGCGTCCCGCACCGCGATCACCGCGCGGGGAGTCATGTTCGGCATCCGCATGTCCACGTAGAAGACGTCGGTGTCGCGGTGCAGTCGCTCGAAGACGCCGGCGTCCTCGAGGAGCTGCCGGTACTTCCCGGGCACCTGCCGTCCCAGGATGGTCTCGATGCGGGCTTGGTCCACGGCCTGCTCGCCGCTCGAATAGGCCAGAACCGTCGAGTTCTCGTCCTCGATCGTGATCGGCGCGCCGATCAGCTCGGCCAGCGACCCCGCCACCGTGAACAGGTCTTCACCGCGCAGGTCCATGTCTGGGAGCCTAGTTGCCGGGGACGGTCCGGCCGGGTCTTCGCCGCGACACCATGTCATCGAGACACGTGCCTCCGGGTCCTGGCGATGGCCACCCCGCACGGGCATTGTGGGGGGTATGGCGGCGGCGCAGGACGGAACCGGAACGATGGCCGCGTGGCGCGTGGTCGCGCCGGGCCCCGTCGCGGGCCACCCCCTGGAACTCGGACGTGAGGCCGTTCCCGAGCCGGGACCGGGCGAACTTCTCGTGAGGGTTCTGGCGTGCGGGGTGTGCCGCACCGACCTGCACGTAACCGAGGGGGATCTGCCCGTGCACCGGCCCCGGGTTATTCCCGGCCACGAGGTGGTGGGGGAGGTTGCCGCACTGGGTCATTCGGCGTCGGGGTCTTTCGCTGTCGGCGACCGGGTGGGTATCGCCTGGCTGCGTCACACCTGCGGACATTGCGCGGCCTGCGTGCGCGGCGCGGAGAACCTGTGCAGGCAGTCGCAGTACACGGGGTGGGATACGGACGGTGGATACGCCGAATTCGCGACGGTCCCGGCCGACTACGCGCTGCACCTGCCGGAGAGCTACACGGACACCGAACTCGCACCACTACTGTGCGCCGGGATCATCGGCTACCGGGCACTCGAACGCGCCGCGGTCCCGGACGGCGGTGCGCTGGGCATCTACGGATTCGGCGGGAGCGCGCACCTCACCGCCCAGGTCGCGTCGATCCGCGGCGCCCGGGTGCACGTCATGACGCGTGGGGCGGAGGCCCGTGCGCTGGCGCAGCGACTCGGGGCGGCGTCGGTGCAGGGAGTGCGCGACGTGCCGCCGGAACCCCTCGACTCCGCGATTCTGTTCGCCCCGGTAGGCGATCTGGTGCCCGTGGCGATGGAGGCGCTCGCGGACGGCGGCACCCTCGCCGTCGCGGGGATCCACCTCTCCGACATTCCCGCGCTCGAGTATCAGAGGCATCTGTTCCGGGAGCGGCAGATCCGCAGCGTCACCGCCAATACCCGTTCGGATTCCGTCGAATTCCTGCGCATCGCAGCGGAACACCGGCTGAGTATCGACATCCATCCGTACCCACTCGACCGCGCCGACCGGGCCCTGCGTGACCTGGCCGACGGAAAGTTCAGCGGTGCAGCAGTTCTCGAGCCGTAGAGGGAGAGAGATATGAGCGAACATGCAGGGGCGCCCGTGGTCGTCGGTATCGATGGTTCACGCGCGGCGCTCGTCGCGGCGCGCTGGGCCGCGGGCACGGCGGTCCGGCTCGACGCCCCACTCCTGCTCGCCCACACCTACCCGGACGAGGCCACGTTCTACAACGGCACCGCGATGATGATCGACGCCCAGTTCATCCAGGAACTGCGCGAGGACGGCAACTCGATGCTCGACGCCACCACCGCCGCCGTCCTGCAGGACCATCCTGGACTCGCCGTCGAGCGTGACGTCCGATCCGGGACGGCGGCGTCCCACCTGATCGAGTTGTCGAGGGCGGCGCGGGTCGTGGCGCTCGGCGCGCAGGGTGCGGGCGCGGTCACCGACTACCTCCTCGGGTCCACGGTGCTCCGGACGGTCAATCACGCGCACAGCCCGGTCGCGGTCGTCCGCGGAGCGCCCGCGACGGCGTCGCCGGACACCCGCCCGATCGTCGTCGGCGTGGACGGCAGCCAGGTCAGCGAGAAGGCCGTCGAGGAGGCGTTCGCGCTCGCGTCCGCGTTCGGCGTCGGTCTGGACGTGGTGCACGCGTGGAGCGGCGAGAAGCAGCACGGGCTCGCGCACGCGTCGAAGTACGTGGACTGGACCGCCTACGAGGAAGGGGAGAAGGCCGTCGTGTCCGAATGCCTCGCCGGCATCCGGGACGAGTACCCGGACGTGCCGGTGAACGAGGTGACGACACAGGGGGTGTCCGCCGACGTCCTCCTGCGGCACGCGACGACGGCGCAACTGCTGGTGGTCGGAAGCCACGGCCGGGGCAAGGTGATGGGTGCCCTGCTCGGATCCGTCAGCCAGAATCTGGTGCACCACGCTCCCTGCCCAGTCCTCGTCTGCCGGGCTCGGCAGTGACGCCGGCCGAGCCGGGCTCGGCAGTGACGCCGGCCGAGCCGGGCTCCGCAGTGACGCCGGCCGAGCCGCGCGGATAGGCTCCTGTCATGGCTGGGGTCGAGGGTGTCCTGCTCGATATCGACGGAGTGCTGGTTACTTCGTGGCATCCGATCGACGGTGCCGCCGCCGCGGTGCGGGAGGTGCGCGAGCGCGGACTCGCGTGCGCCTACCTCACCAACACGACGTCCCGGACGTGCGACGAGATCGCCGACGCCCTGCGGTCGGCGGGCATCGAGGCCGACTCCGACGAGATCGTCACGGCGGCCCGGCTCACCGCCGAGTACGTCCGGTCGACCTACCCCGGGTCGCGGGCCTGGGTCCTCAACAGCGGCGACATCACGGCCGATCTGTCCGGGATCGAACTGGACGACGAGGACCCCGAGGTCGTGATCCTCGGCGGCGCCGGTCCGGAATTCACCCACGACGCTCTCAGCCGCGTGGTCGAGCTGATGCTGGACGGCATCCCCGTCGTCGCGATGCATCGGGGCACCACATGGGCCACCCACGACGGGCTGCGCATCGACACGGGCACCTACCTCCCCGGTATGGAGGAGGTCGCAGGAACCAACGTGGTCTCGGTGGGCAAGCCGTCGCTCGCGGCGTTCCTCACCGCCACCGATCTGATGGGCACGCAACCGGACGTGACGATGATGGTCGGTGACGATCTGACGGGTGACGTCCTGGCCGCGCAGCGGGTGGGACTGACCGGCGTGCTGGTGCGGACGGGCAAGTTCCGCCAGTCGATTCTGGACCTCGCCCCGCAGCGACCGGACCACGTCGTCGACTCGGTCGCGCAGCTGCCGAAGCTCCTCGACGAACTCGCCTGACCGCGGTCCGGGACTAACCGGCCGTGAGCGGGTACTCTCGCGGCGAATCCTCCAATTCGACGTTCCCAGAAGGAGCTTCCATGCTCGCTGTCTCCACACCCGTCACCTCGACCGCGTCGGCCTCTCGTACTCGTATCTCGTCTCTGTTCGGCCGACGGCTGGCACGTGTGGGAGCGGCGATGGCCGTGGGTCTGGGCGTCGCGGCGGGAATCTCGGTGGCCGGCGCAGGCGTCGCCGGTGCCGCCCCCGTCAACTGTGTCTCCCCGCCGTCGGCCAACGACGTCCAGGTGTCGGACACCGCGAGCTGCGGCGCCAAGGCGTCCGAGGCCGGCGTCGCCCACGCGATGGCCGCGGACAGCGGCACCGCGGTGAGCGTCGCGAACGGACACAGCGGCGCCACCACGTATGCCAACGGGTACGGAACGTCGCTCGGTGCGTCGACCGGCTCGGGTCAGGCGTACGCGCTTGCGCTCGGCGGCGGCATCGCTCGTTCCGGCGCGGCCGACGGCACCACCACCGTCGCGATCGCCGGCTGGGGTTCGGGTGCGACAGCCGACGCGAACGGCGTCGACTGCGTCGGTGCCCTGTCCCTCGCGTTCAACGTGAACACCGGTCAGGTCTGCGCGATGCGCTGATCGCCCGGCGCACCGGTTCCGTCCCGACCTTGCACTCGCCCTGTCCGAGTGCTAAAAATGCACTTGGCACTCACGACACGTGAGTGCCAGGTCGGGACGGTGAGACCGGGAACCAAAGACACCCCTGGTCGTCCGTCGCGGGCACCGAACTCGGCCGAAGGCGTAAATGAGGCGACCCGACTAGCGGTCGCCTTGTGTGTCACCCCCAATCCGGAGGATCACTTCGCAATGGCCAAGATCATCGCGTTCGACGAAGAGGCCCGTCGCGGCCTCGAGCGGGGACTCAACGCCCTCGCCGACGCAGTCAAGGTGACGTTGGGCCCCAAGGGTCGCAACGTCGTGCTCGAGAAGAAGTGGGGCGCCCCCACGATCACCAACGATGGTGTTTCCATCGCCAAGGAGATCGAGCTCGAGGACCCCTACGAGAAGATCGGTGCCGAGCTGGTCAAGGAGGTCGCCAAGAAGACTGACGACGTCGCCGGCGACGGAACCACCACCGCTACCGTTCTCGCCCAGGCTCTCGTCCGTGAGGGTCTCCGCAACGTCGCTGCCGGCGCCAACCCGCTGGGTCTGAAGCGCGGCATCGAGAAGGCCGTCGAGGCCGTCACCGTGCGTCTGCTCGAGACCGCCAAGGAGATCGACACCAAGGAGCAGATCGCTGCTACCGCTGGTATCTCCGCGGGCGACCCGTCCATCGGCGAGCTCATCGCCGAGGCCATGGACAAGGTCGGCAAGGAAGGCGTCATCACGGTCGAGGAGTCCAACACCTTCGGCCTGCAGCTCGAGCTCACCGAGGGCATGCGCTTCGACAAGGGCTACATCTCGGCGTACTTCGCCACCGACCCGGAGCGTCAGGAAGCCGTCCTCGAGGACGCGTACATCCTGCTCGTGAGCTCCAAGATCTCCACGGTCAAGGACCTGCTGCCGCTGCTGGAGAAGGTCATCCAGTCCGGCAAGCCGTTGGTCATCATCGCCGAGGACGTCGAGGGCGAAGCCCTGTCCACCCTGGTGGTCAACAAGATCCGTGGCACCTTCAAGTCCGTGGCCGTCAAGGCTCCCGGCTTCGGTGACCGTCGCAAGGCTCAGCTCGCCGACATCGCCATCCTCACCGGTGGCGAGGTCGTCAGCGAAGAGGTCGGCCTCTCCCTGGAGACCGCCGGACTCGAGCTGCTCGGCCAGGCACGCAAGGTCGTCATCACCAAGGACGAGACCACCATCGTCGAAGGCGCGGGAGACCCCGAGGCCATCGCCGGTCGCGTGTCCCAGATCCGCGCCGAGATCGAGAACAGCGACTCCGACTACGACCGCGAGAAGCTGCAGGAGCGCCTGGCCAAGCTGGCCGGTGGCGTTGCAGTCATCAAGGCCGGCGCTGCCACCGAGGTGGAGCTCAAGGAGCGCAAGCACCGCATCGAAGATGCCGTGCGTAACGCCAAGGCTGCCGTCGAAGAGGGCATCGTCGCCGGTGGTGGCGTGGCTCTGCTGCAGTCGGCTCCCGCGCTCGACGACCTGAAGCTCGAAGGTGACGAGGCCACCGGTGCGAACATCGTTCGCGTCGCCCTCGAAGCACCGCTGAAGCAGATCGCCTTCAACGCGGGCCTCGAGCCCGGCGTCGTTGCCGAGAAGGTTCGCAACCTGCCCGCAGGTCACGGCCTCAACGCCGCGACCAACGAGTACGGCGACCTGCTCGAAGCCGGCATCAACGACCCGGTCAAGGTCACCCGCTCCGCGCTGCAGAACGCAGCGTCCATCGCGGCTCTGTTCCTGACCACCGAGGCCGTCGTCGCCGACAAGCCGGAGAAGGCCGGAGCGCCCGTGGGCGACCCGACCGGCGGCATGGGCGGTATGGACTTCTAAAGGCGGCTACGCCTCCTGTGAGTGGCTGAGGAGTCCTCGGACTCGCGCACCACTC
The DNA here is from genome assembly GCF_042738615.1 of Rhodococcus sp. NPDC059968. Lineage (NCBI taxonomy): Bacteria > Bacillati > Actinomycetota > Actinomycetes > Mycobacteriales > Nocardiaceae > Rhodococcus > Rhodococcus sp. NPDC059968. Next base: position 73,470 of record NZ_JBHWUE010000047.1, on the reverse strand, counting down.
ACGGGCACGAAGTGCTCCGAAAGAGCCCGGGACACCATCTGGTGTCCCGGGCTCTTTCTTGTCCGGTTGCGCCGAGTCGTGATTTGCATTGTTCGAGAGTTGTTGCGAAAGAATAGTTTTCGAATACGGAATCGCGTAGGCGGACAGACGTTCTGTCAGTGTCAGTGTCAGAGTCCGGCCGGCATCAGCATCCAGGCGGCGAGGTAGACGAGGGCCGCGGTGCCGCCGGTGACCAGCGTGGCTACCACGGTGAGCAACCGTACGAGGTTGACGTCCACCGAGAAGTATTCGGCGATGCCGCCGCAGACGCCTGCGAGCATCTTCTGGTTGTCGGAACGGGTGAACTGGCGGGGAGTGTTGCTGTCGAATGTCATGCTTCCATTCTGTTCGGCGGGACCTGCCGGCACATCGGGATGTACCCCGATCTCGACCCTGGTCTTTCACCCTGAGTCCCCGCCCCCATGCCGCCGGAGTTCGTGCCTTGGGTTCGGTCGATCTCCGTGTCCACGCCGGGCCGAAGAACTCGATATCCCACACTTAAGGCCGATTCGGTGTAACAATAGGAATTTTTGCCAATAAGTTGTGAATTTAGACGCAAACCGGACGCGTTTCACCATGGCAAAAGAAGATGTTCGAATTCGTGAACGTCTCGTTTCTCTGTTGGCTGATTCAAGGGCAACGACAAGAAAAAGTCCGGAAACAATGCAACGAGGTATGTTCTGTCGCTCTTCGATTACGAGAACGTGGATCCGGAAGTCGTGGCGACCGCATATGTCCAGGTAGAAGCGCATGTTCTGGAGATAATTGAGAAGTAGCCAGCGCTCATTCATGGGTTCGTCGTTAAGTCAACGATCGCAAATGTTTACCACTTTGTGCTTATTCGAGAGGAAAACTCGGGTACAAATGACGGAGCCCCTGATCGCGGGGGGAGTTCGAAATCCACTGCGTCGAAAAGGAGTAATACCATGTCCGACGGATTGCTGACTCTGCTCACAGCGCTCACCTCGCTCATCGAATTCATCGGGTCCGTCGGGGGATAGGGGCACCCCCGTTTCGACCCCACTTCTCGACGAGAGCTGGAGTCCACATGACATCATGTGGGCTCCAGCTCTCGCCTCTTCGGAGTCGGGCAGGTGACGTCGCAGCGAAGGAGAACGATGGTCAACCGCACTGCAGCGGGTAGGTACGGGGTGCGGTTCGCGCTCGCGGTCGCTCTGACGGCGGCGATCCCGTGCCTCGGAGTCCAGGCGTCCGCTTCCGCCGATCCGGCCGAAGACGCCACTGTCGCGGACGGTGGCTCCCACCTGGTGAGCGCCGACGAGATCGACGACCGGCAGTCGACCATGCAGGTGTACTCGGCCTCCATGGACCGGGAGATTCCGCTCCGGGTGATCACCCCCGCGGACACGAGCGCACCGAGGCCCACGCTGTACCTGCTCAACGGGGCGGGCGGCGGCGAGGACTCCGCCACGTGGCAGGCCAGGACCGATGTCGTCGACTTCTTCGCCGACAAGAACGTCAACGTGGTCACGCCCATGGAGGGCGCGTTCAGTTACTACACGGACTGGGAGCAGACCGACCCGGAACTGGGCAACAACAAGTGGACGACGTTCCTCACGCAGGAACTTCCGCCGATCGTCGACTCCGCGCTCGGCACCAACGGCGTCAACGCGATCGCCGGTATCTCGATGGCGGGTAGTTCGGTGCTGAGCCTGGCGCAGTCGGCACCCGGCCTGTACGAGAGCGTCGGCGCCTACAGCGGCTGCGCGATGACCAGCACGGACCCCGGCCGTACGTACGTACAGCTGGTCGTCGAGGGGCGCGGCGGCGGCGACACGTCCAACATGTGGGGACCGGTCGACGGCCCCGGCTGGACGGCCAACGACCCGTACCTCAACGCGGAGAAGCTGCGCGGACTGGACATCTACGTCAGCAACGGATCCGGACTGCCCGGGCCCGGCGACCAGCTGAACGGACCGGGGATCAACGGCGACGTCGGAACGCTCGCCAACCAGATCATTCTCGGCGGCGCCATCGAGGCGGCCACCAACCAGTGCACCCACGCGCTCGCGGACAAGCTGAACGAACTGCAGATTCCCGCAACGTTCGACTTCCGGCCCGTCGGCACGCATTCGTGGTCGTACTGGGAGGAAGACCTGCACAAGTCGTGGCCGATGCTCGCTGCGTCGATCGGCCTGTAGCCTCCGGTCTCGGAAGAGACTCGACCCCCGCAGATCCCGGATCTGCGGGGGTCGAGCCGTCTAGTCTGACGAAGTGGAGACAGTACCGATCCAGATGCCCGACGGAACCACAACTCCGGTTCGCCTGTTTCCCGGCCCGGACGAGGCCCCCGTGATCGTGGTGTTTCCCGGCCTGGGAATTCCCGCCGGCTACTACGAACCCGTCGCCGAGGAACTCGTGTCCCGAGGGTTCAACGCGGCAATCGGGGAACTCCGTGGCCAGGGCGACAGTCGTCCTCGTCCGAGCAGTGCCAGCACGTACGGTTACCACGAACTGGTGGCCCTCGACTTTCCCGCGATCTTCGAAGTGGTGCGGGAGCGCTTTCCCGCCGCCACGCCCTTCCTGCTGGGACACAGCATGGGGGGTCAGCTCGGCGTGATGTATGCGGCGCGGATCCGCGGTCGGCTCGGCGGGATCGTGCTCGTCGCGTCCGGGTCGCCGTATCACCGGGGGTTCCCCGGAATCCATGCCCCGCGGATGCTGGTGGGCGCCGCGGCGATGTCGATGACGGCCAACCTCGCGGGGTTCTGGCCCGGCGACAAACTCGACATCGGCGGGTTCGGGCGCCAGTCGAAGGTGCTGATCACCGATTGGTCGCGATTCGCCCGCACCGGCAAGATCGAGCCCGACGGTGCCGACATCGACTACGAGGAACGCATCGCCCGGCTCAAATTGCCGGTACTGTCGGTGACCGTCGAGGGTGACGATCTGGCCCCGGAATCCGCGGCGAAGAACCTCCTCGCGAAGCTCCCGAACGCCGACGTCACGTTGTGGCACCAGCCGCAGCCGCTGGGCCACAACGGGTGGATCCGCGACCCGGCCGGCACCGTCGACCGGATCGTCGAGTGGATCCACGACCACACCTGACCCGTGAGTACTTATTAACCGCCCGTCGTTAACAAGTACTCACAGGCGGGTGAGCTGCTCCCACAGGAACGTGAATGTGAGCGCCGATTTGAACGCGGCCTGCGCGTTGTCCGCCGCCCCGCCGTGCCCGCCCTCGATGTTCTCGTAGTACCAGACCTCGTGGCCCTGCTCCTCGAGCAGCGCCGTCATCTTGCGGGCGTGGCCGGGGTGGACGCGGTCGTCGCGGGTGGACGTGGTGACGAGGATCGGCGGGTAGTCCGCGGTCGCGTCGGTGTTCTGGTACGGCGAGTACTCGCTGATGAACTTCCAGTCGTCCGCGTTGTCCGGATCGCCGTACTCGGCCATCCACGACGCCCCGGCGAGCAGCAGGTGGTACCGCTTCATGTCGAGGAGCGGAACCTGGCACACGATCGCCCCGAACAGTTCCGGGTAGCGGGTGAGCATGACGCCCATGAGGAGTCCGCCGTTGCTGCCGCCCTGGATCCCGAGCTGCTTCGACGTGGCGATGCCCCGGGTCACGAGGTCGCGAGCGACCGCGGCGAAGTCCTCGAACGCCTTGTGCCGACCCTCCCGCACCGCCTGGGTATGCCACGACGGGCCGTACTCGCCGCCGCCCCGGATGTTCGCCACCACGTACGCGCCGCCGCGTTCGAGCCACGCGAACCCGACCGAACCGCTGTACCCCGGGACCATCGAGTTCTCGAAGCCGCCGTATCCGTACAGCATGGTGGGGCAGGGGCCGGTGACGTCGTCGCGGCGCACCACGAAGTAGGGGATCTCGGTTCCGTCGTCGGACACCGCGAAGTGCTGCGACACCGACATGCCGTCCGCGTCGAAGAACGACGGCGCCTGCTTGACCGGCTCGAGCGGTCCACCGACCGTGCCGTACTGCAGCGTCGCGGGCGTCGTGAATCCGCTGGAGTTGACGAAGAAGCTGTCGCTGGTGCGGGGGTCGGTGCTGATGATCCCGCTCGCCGTGAGTTCCGGTACGCCGTCGAGAGGCTTCTCCTCCCACCCGGTGTCGTTCGGCGTGAGCACCGACAGCTTGGTCTGCACATCCGACAGTCGCACGAGGAGGAGGTGGTTCCGGGTCCACGTTCCCTGCTCGAGGGACGTGTGCTCGTCCGGGGTGAACAGTGGTGTCAACTCCCGTGACCCGGCGAGGAAGTCGGCGTAGTTCGCGGCGAGCAGCGACCCGGCCGGATAGACGGTGCCGTCCACGTCCCAGTCGGTGCGCGGACGGATGGTCAACCAGTCGCGGTACACGGACGAGCCCGCGTCGTCGGGGGTGTCGATCCGGACCTTCGACCCGTCCGGGAGCAGCTGGTAGCGCTCGGCGTTGTAGAAGTCCATGGACCGGCCGACGAAGTGCCGCTCGTATCCGGGAGTGTCGTCGTACGACGCGCCGACGGACACGTCGGTGGTCTCGCCCTCGAAGACGGTGACCGCCTCGGTGAGCTGGGTGCCGCGATGCCAGCGCTTCGCGATTCTCGGGTAGCCGGAATCGGTCATCGAGCCTTCGCCGAAGTCGGTCCCGACATAAACGGTTTCCTTGTCGATCCAGCTGATGCTGGTCTTCGCCTCGGGGACGTCGAATGCGTGGTCGCCGCCGACGAAGTCGCGCTTCTCGATGTCGAATTCGCGCACCACGGACGCGTCGGCGCCACCACGCGAGAACGACAGCAGGGCACGTGACTGCTCGGGTCGGAGCACGCTGGCGCCGGCCCACACCCAGTTCTCGCCCTCGCGTTCGGCGAGGGCGTCGACGTCGAGCAGGACGTCCCACTCGGGGTTGTCGGTACGGTACTGCTCGAGGGTGGTGCGCCGCCAGATGCCGCGCTTGTGGTCGCCGTCGCGCCAGAAGTTGTACAGGTACTCGCCGCGCATGCCGGCGTAGGGAATCCGGTCGTCCGTGTCGAGCACGTCCAATATCCGGCTCTCGAGCGCGGAGAACTCGGCGTTCTCGGTGTACTCGGCGAGCGTGCGGGCGTTGCGCTCCCGCACCCAGTCGAGTGACCGTTCCGCGGTGACATCTTCGAGCCAGAGGAAGGGATCCGTCATGGCGCCATTCTTGCAGGCGGTGTCGTGCCTGGTCGCAGCGGGAAAGGTGTGACGGATGAGGCTACTCGCGGGTAACGCGACCGCGTGAAGACAGCGATTCGGGACGGGACTACCCTGAACAACCGTGACCTCACACTATGACGTCGTTGTCCTCGGAGCCGGTCCCGGTGGGTACGTCGCTGCTATCCGCGCGGCACAGCTGGGATTGAGCACTGCCATCATCGAGCAGAAGTACTGGGGCGGTGTGTGCCTGAACGTCGGCTGCATCCCCTCCAAGGCACTTCTCCGCAATGCCGAACTTGCGCATCTCTTCACGAAAGAGGCCAAGACGTTCGGCATCTCGGGAGAGGCGTCCTTCGATTTCGGCGCCGCCTACGACCGCAGCCGCAAGGTCGCGGACGGGCGTGTCAAGGGCGTTCACTTCTTGATGAAGAAGAACAAGATCACCGAGTACGACGGCAAGGGGTCGTTCACCGACGCCAACACCCTCTCGGTCGAGCTGTCCAAGGGTGGGACGGAGACGGTGACGTTCGACAACGCCATCATCGCCACCGGTTCGACCACCAAGCTGCTGCCGGGCACCTCGCTCAGCGAGAACGTGGTCACCTACGAGGAGCAGATCCTCACCCGCGAGCTCCCGGAGTCGATCCTCATCGTCGGTGCCGGCGCGATCGGCATGGAGTTCGGGTACGTCCTGACCAATTACGGGGTGGACGTCACGATCGTCGAGTTCCTCGACCGTGCGCTGCCCAACGAGGACGCGGACGTCTCCAAGGAGATCGAGAAGCAGTACAAGAAGCTCGGCGTCACCATCAAGACCGGTGCGGCCGTGCAGAGCATCGACGACGACGGCAGCAAGGTCACCGTCTCGATCAAGAACAACAAGTCCGGCGAGATCGAGACCGTCGTGGTCGACAAGGTGATGCAGTCGGTCGGGTTCGCGCCCCGCGTCGAGGGTTACGGCCTCGAGAAGACCGGCGTGCAGCTCGATCGTGGTGCGATCGGCATCACCGACACGATGGCGACGTCGGTGCCGCACATCTACGCCATCGGTGACGTCACGATGAAGCTGCAGCTGGCGCACGTGGCCGAGGCGCAGGGTGTCGTGGCAGCCGAGACGATCGCCGGCGCCGAGACGCTGCCGATCGAGGACTACCGGATGATGCCGCGGGCCACGTTCTGCCAGCCGCAGGTCGCGAGCTTCGGTCTGACCGAGCAGCAGGCCAAGGACGAGGGGTACGACGTGAAGGTCGCGACGTTCCCGTTCACCGCCAACGGCAAGGCGCACGGTCTCGGGGATCCGACCGGTTTCGTCAAGCTGATCGCCGACAAGAAGTACGGCGAACTGCTCGGTGGGCACCTGATCGGCCCGGACGTCTCCGAGCTGCTGCCCGAGCTGACCCTCGCCCAGAAGTGGGATCTCACGGTCAACGAGCTGGCACGTAACGTGCACACGCACCCGACGCTCAGCGAAGCCCTGCAGGAGGCCATCCACGGTCTCGCCGGGCACATGATCAACTTCTGACCCGAACACCGAGAAGGGCCCGCACAGTCTCTGTGCGGGCCCTTCTCGTTTCTCACCGAGTCGCTTCCGCGATCCGATGGCGAACTGCCCGCTGCGATGGCATCGTGGGGAAGATGACCATGCCGGACAGCACGCCAGAAGGATCCGAGGGCGAGTACAGCCTGGACGAAGAGGACCAGTTGCAGCCGGAGGACACATTGGTCGACAGAGGCGTGGACGACGTTCTCGACGAGGGGTATTCGCCTCCGGAGAGGCCGCTCGGGCTCGACGCGCACGGGACGACGGCCGCCGAGCAGCGTGAGGGGGAGACCCTCGATCAGCGGCTCGCGGAGGAGGAGCCGGACCCGGCTCTGGAAGATGACGACAACGCGGAGATCCTCGACGACAACGAGGTCGGGCGGCTGCGGTCGGGCCGGCTGGTCGCAGAGGACGAGGGTGTGGGCGAGGACGAGGAGAAGGACCTCGTGGCGTCCGATATCGGCATCGACGGGGGAGCGGCGTCGGCCGAGGAGGCCGCGGTCCACATCGTCGACGAGGAAACCGACTTCGACGAACTCAGCTGACGCCGCGACCGGCGTCGTACTTCTCCTGCGCCGCGAGGACGTCGGGCACGCGCGATTCGACCAGTTCGATCAGGCCGATGAGGCGTGAACCGACCTCGGCGCCGAGCGGTGTCAGGCTGTATTCGACCTTGGGCGGAATGGCCTCGAGCACGTCGCGAACCACGAGGCCGTCTCGTTCGAGTGCTTGCAGTGTCTGCGACAGCATGCGCTCGCTGACGCCGTCGACGCGTCGGCGGAGTGCACTGAATCGGTAGTTCCCCTCGGTCAGGGCCGCGAGCGCAAGTACGCCCCACCGACCGGTGATGGTCTGCAGGGTCTCGCGCGACGCGCAGTCGCGTGCGAAGACGTCGGCCTCGAGGGTGACGTCTTCACTTTCCTGTGCTGGCTGTGCGAGCTCGGACATGCGTCCAGTCTACCCCACATGCAGGAAGTGCTTACGTAAACATTTGCACTTACGAAAAATTAGTGCATGATGGAAGTGAGCTTGAACAGCCAACTCATACCCTCATGCGCTAGGAGTTCGTCATGACCATCGCCGTCACAGGAGCAACAGGACACCTCGGTCGACTCGTCGTCGAGGCACTGCTCGACAAGGGCGTACCCGCAGCCGACATCGTCGCCGTGGTCCGTACCCCGGCCAAGGCCGCGGACCTCGCAGGCAAGGGAGTCGAAATTCGGCAGGCGGAGTACGGCGATCGCGCCGCACTGGAGAAGGCCCTCGCCGGCGTCGACAAACTGCTTCTCGTCTCGGGGAGCGACATCGGGCAGCGGATTGCCCAGCACACCAACGTGATCGACGCCGCGAAGGCAGCCGGGGTCGGGTTCATCGCCTACACCAGCGTCCTCGACGCGCAGAACACCCCTCTTGGACTGGCCGTAGAACACCGTGGCACCGAGGACCAGCTGGCCGAGTCGGGGATCGACTTCGCCCTGCTCCGCAACGGTTGGTACTGGGAGAACTACCTCGGCAGCATTCCCGCCGCACGTGAGACCGGGGCACTGTTCGGCAGTGCAGGCACGGGTGTCGTCGCTGCGGCCGCACGGAAGGACTACGCCGAGGCCGCTGCCGCGGTCCTGCTTGCCGACGATCAGTCCGGCAAGGTGTACGAACTCGGCGGCGACGAACGCCTGACGTACAGCGAGCTGGCCGAGGTTATTTCCTCTGTTCTCGGGAAGCCGGTGTCGTACAAGGACCTTCCGCAGGCCGAGTACGCCGCCGTGCTCGAGGGCGCCGGACTGCCCGCACCGATCGCGGGCATGCTCGCCGATTCCGATGCGGGAGTGGCCGTCGGGGCCCTCGACACCGAGAGCGGTGACCTGCAGAGGCTGATCGGCCGTAGCTCGACCCCGGCCGCCACCGCCCTCGCCCCGTGAGTACTTGTCAACCGCGGGCGGTTGACAAGTACTCACGGGCATAGGCAACCCACCCGCCGAATTCGGTGATGTCCGTGGCCCCGTCGACCGCGTCGTGGGTGCAGCTGAAGCCCACCACGGCGCGGCCGTCGGACAACTCGACGCTCGTCAGTGCCATCGGGGCGGGCAGTGCGGCGAGGAAGTTGCCCAGGCCGGCGGGTGACACCCGGAACAGTTCCCCGACTATCGCGGCTCCCGCGCCGGGCCCGCGACGGACGAGGCCGGGCTTGGGCGGCGTCGTGGCGAGTGCGGTGAGCCGGTAGGCGTCCGTGGTGGTGACGGTGTCCACGAATCGTGCGCCGATGTCTTCGAGCTGGAAGTGCAGGGGCTGCCCGCGCAGGTGGGCTCCGAACACGGCCAGTTCCACGCCGTCCTCGACGAGGGTGGGCGCGGGCACGTCGACGAGCCGGGCCGCGAGGTCCACGGCCACCTGATCGGCGAACGCCGGCACCACGAACATGACACCGAACGGTTCGCCGGCGGCGGTCGGGGCGCCCGGGACCGCGACGGCCGCCATGTCGAGCAGGTTGCAGAAGTTCGTGTACGTGCCCATCCGCCGGTTGATGTCGATCGGATCGGCCTGCACGGCAGCGATGGTCGGGTGTTCGGTGGTGGTGGGCAGCAGGAGGCCGTCGAAACCGGCCAGCAGTTCCCGCGTCTGCGCCTTGACGCGGGTGAGCGTGTCGAGGTCGGCGGCGAACTCGTGGCCCGCCGGCTTCCTCGCCGACTCGACGATGGCGGTGACCACCGGATCGGCGCCCGCCGGTGCGGTGTCGAGGAAGTGCCCGACAGCGGTGTACCGCTCGGCGACGACTGCGCCGTCGTACAGGAGTCGGGCTGCGTCGAGGAGCGGGGAGACGTCGACTGCCTCGACGGCGAAACCTCGGTCCGTCAACGACGCCACCGTGGCGACGAACGCCGCGCGGTACTCCGGTGTCAGCAGCGCGAGATTCGCTTCCGCGGGAATCGCGACCCTCGGCTGCGCGGGCGCCGCCAGGCTGACGTCGGACGGCCACGCGCGGCTCCGCGGGTCCGCGCTCGCCGGGCCCGACATGATGCGGGCGGCGGTCACGGCCGTGTCGAGTTCGGTGGCGAAGACGGTGACGCAGTCGTAGTCGACGCAGGCGGGAACCACGCCGTCGGCGGGGATGACGCCGAGTGTCGCCTTGATTCCGACGAGTCCGTTGAACGCGGCCGGAACCCGACCGGATCCCGCTGTGTCGGTGCCGATTCCGATGTCGGCGATGCCTAGCGCGACGGCGACCGCCGAACCCGAACTGGATCCGCCCGACACCCGCTCGGGATCCCACGAGCACCGGACGGCGCCGTACGGGCTGCGCGTCCCGACCAGCCCGGTCGCGAACTGGTCGAGGTTCGTCTTCCCCAGCACGACGGCGCCCTGCTCGACCAGGCGGCGCACAGCGGTCGCGGTGACGCCGGGCAGGTAGGCGAACTCGGGGCACGCCGCAGATGTCGGCAGTCCCGCGACGTCGATGTTGTCCTTGACCGCCACGACCTTTCCGGCCAGGGGGAGATGCTTGCCGGCGTCGAGACGAGTCTGCACGGCAACGGCATCCGCATGCACGTCCTCGGCGGACCGGAGGGTGATCCACACCTCGGGACGGTCGACCTCGGCGATCCGCCGGAAGGCATCCTCGACACGGGCGGTGGGCGAGAGGGTGGTCTGTCCGCGGTCCACGGCATCGACAGTCATCAGTTTTCTGCTCCAATCACGACGAGAGGGGTGCCCGGTTCGACGATCGCGCCCGGTGACACGAGGACTTCGAGGACCGTTCCGGAGGACCGGAACGTGACCGGCATCTCGAGTTTCATCGCCTCGAGAACCACGGCGTTCTGTCCTGGTTCGATGCGCTGCCCGGCTTCGACTTCGACGCGCCACACGCTGCCGACCATGGGCGCCTCGACGACGACCGCTCCGGGCGGAAGTTCGCCCCGCGCGGTCGGTTCGGGGGTGGGCGCCTGTTGGACGCGGTCGAACTCGCCCGACATGCGCCAGGCCGACTTCTCGGCCTCGAACGCCGCGGACTGCCGGGAGTCGAACTCGGCGATGGATCGAGCGTTGTCCCGCAGAAACTTCAGGTGGTCGGCCAACGCGAACGTGCCTTCGGAGATCTCCGCGTCGAACCGCCCGGCCGTAGCCTGCTCGCGATACACGCGCAATTGCTCCGGAGTGACCGGTTCCCACACGATGCGGTCGAAGAACCGGAACATCCAGGGTTTGCCCTCGTCGAAGGGGCGGTGCAGCCGGTACCCGGACCAGATGGGGACGGTGCGGCCGATCAGCTGGTAGCCGCCCGGTGACTCCATGCCGTAGACGCACAGGTACTTGCCGCCGATGCCGACCGCATCGGACGGCGTCCACGTGCGCGCCGGGTTGTACTTGGTGGTGACCAGGCGGTGCCGCGGGTCGAGGGGCACGGCCAGGGGCGCGCCGAGGTAGACGTCGCCGAGCCCGAGCACCAGGTATTCGGCGTCGAACACGGCGTCCCGGACGTCGTCGACGCTGTCCAATCCGTTGATGCGCCGAATGAACTCGGTGTTCGACGGCAGCCATGGCGCGTCGTCGCGGACACCGCTGCGGTACCGGTCGATGGCCTCCGCGATGGACGGGTCGTCGAACGACAATGGCAACCGGAGCGTGCGGCTCGGGACCACCAGATCGTGCGTCGCCGGCAGCAGTTCCTCGATGTCCTGGAGGATGTCCAGCAGCCGGCCGGCCGGAAGTTCGTCGGCGTCGAAGTGCAGGTGCAGGGAGCGAACCCCCGGAGTGATGTCGATGATGCCGGGAACGCGGCGTCGGACCAGCGCCTCCGACAGCGCGTGGACGCGCATGCGAAGCCCGAGGTCGAGTTCCCGGTCCCCGTACTCGACGAGGATGTTGTCGTCGCCGCCGCGGAGGTACACGACCGCCGGACGGTCCAATACGGGCGCGATCCGGCGGAGGACCCCGCCGTCGGACACCGTCGACCGGGTGGCCGCGGGCGGAACATTCAGTCGTCGAGACGAATCCGACGCCCGCAGCACGTGCGCACCGTCGTCGGAGACCGCAAGGAAACGTACCCGGTCGCCGGGGCGGATCTGTCCGAGTTTCCACCGGTGTGCCTTGACCACGGTGAGGGGGCACGCGAAGCCGCCGAGGCTCGGGCCGTCGGGGCCGAGCAGAATCGGAGTGTCGCCGGAGACGTTGAGGGCTCCGACGCTGTATGGGTTGTCGTGCAGGTTCGACGGATGCAACCCGGCGTCGCCGCCGTCGGTCCTGGACCAGACCGGCTTGGGGCCGTCGAGTCGGAGGCCGGTCCGGTTCGCGTGGGTCTGGATCTTCCAGGTGGTGTCGTAGAACTGCGCCATGTCGGCGTCGGTGAAGTAGGCGGGCGCCGGCTGCGGTCCCTCGGTGACGGCGAGTTGCCACACGTGCGTGAACTCGGGCCGCGAGTCCTCCGGGACAGAGTGCGGCGCAGCGAGGCCCGCGGTGTTCTCGAACAGCGAGTCGTCGAAGAGACCCAGCACGTCACCGATGGTGACGGCCTTGCCCGTGATGCCGCCGAACCCGCCGAGCGTGAACGTGGACGCGCTGCCGTGGTACAGCGGAGCGTCGATGCCGCCCCGGAACGCGACGTACGTGCGCAGGCCGGTGTCCGCCGGGGTGCCGACGTCGAGGACCGACCCGGCCGGCACTTCCACCGGTTCCCACAGGGGGATCGGTTCGCCGTCGAGCGTGACCGGGGTGTCGGCGCCGCCCACGCAGATCACCGTGGCGTCCGAGAACGCGAGTTGTGGCCCCTGCAGAGTGCATTCGAGCCCCGGTGCGCCGGCCGGATTGCCGACGGCGGTGTTGACCAATTGGAACGACAGGTCGTCCATCGGTCCCGACGGGGGAATTCCGACCTCCCACAATCCGATTCGGCCCGGGTGGTCCTGCACGGTGGTCATCGTCCCGGCGCGGAGCACGTCGACGCGGCGGCCGGTAGGCCGCAGGTCGGCCAGCGACTGCGTGGTGTGCTCGGCACCCAGCACTGTGTCGGCGACGCAGATCCGCCGCAACTGGGGCAGGTTGGTCTGGACCCCGTAGATGTGCGTGTCGGCGAGTGCCTCCGCGAGAGCCGCGAACGCCGCTGTGCGCCGGTGCCCGCGGGTGATCACCTTTGCGAGCATCGGGTCGTAGTAGGCACTTACCTCGGTGCCCGTGTCGACCCACGTCTCGACCCGCGTGTGAGCCGGGAACTCGACCCCCGTGAGTCGTCCGGCACTGGGGCGGTAGTCGTGGCCGGGGTCCTCGGCGTAGATGCGGGCCTCGACGGCGGTTCCCCTGATCTCGGGTCCGGAGTCGGGCAGACCGTCGAGCATGGAACTGTCCCCGCGGGCGAGCCTCAGCATCCACTCGACGAGGTCCACCCCGGTGACTTCCTCGGTCACCGGGTGCTCGACCTGCAGTCGCGTGTTCATCTCGAGGAACGACGCCTCGCCGCGGTCCACGTCGTAGACGAACTCGACGGTTCCCGCGGACCGGTAGTTCACCGAGGACGCGAGACTGCGGGACGAGCTGAGGAGTTGTTCCACCACGCCGTCGGAGAGCCCGGGCGCCGGGGCCTCCTCGACCACTTTCTGGTTGCGGCGCTGCAGTGAGCAGTCGCGGGTGCCGAGGCTCAGTGTGCGGCCGAGGCCGTCGCCGAACACCTGCACCTCGATGTGCCGGGCGCGGGCGACGAAGCGTTCCAGGAACACCCCGGACGAGGAGAAGTTGGCTTGGGCGAGGCGCTGGACGCGGTCGTAGGCTTCGCCGAGTTCCGCGGCGTCGAAGCACGCCTGCATCCCGATGCCCCCGCCGCCACCGACCGCCTTGATCATCACCGGGTAGCCGATGTCGGAGGCCGCGGACAGGGCGGCATCGACGGAGTCGAGGAGGCCGCTGCCCGCGACGAGCGGGACGCCGACGGTGCGGGCGGCCTCGCGTGCCGTGTGCTTGTTCCCGAACGTGCGCAGCTGTTCGGGGGTGGGGCCGACGAACGCGATGCCTGCGGATTCCGCCGCCGCGGCGAATGCGTCGTTCTCCGAGAGGAAGCCGTATCCGGGATGAATCGCGCCCGCGCCCGTCGCCAGGGCGGCCTCCACGACGGCGTCGGCTCGCAGATACGACTCGTGGGCGGGGGCCGGGCCCAGCCGGACGGCGACGTCGGCCATCTCGACGTGCGCGGCCGCCGAATCGGCGTCGGAGTACACCGCGACCGTCTTCAGTCCGAGGAGGTGTGCGGATCGCATGATGCGGCAGGCGATTTCGCCCCGGTTCGCGACGAGCAGAGTGTCGAAGGAGTACTCGATCGGCGGCGTATTCATCCCTGTGGACATGGTTGTATACGCTAAGGACGGGGTGTTTCACCGAGATTTCTCGAGGTAAAGCGTGGGTTAGTAAGACCTCTCACGGCCTGCACGAATCGGGCTCACGGCGTCGAGGGCTGCACCGGGGGTACGAACTCGAACGTCGTTCCGAGCAGCCACACCAGGAGCAGGACCACCGGCAGGTGGAACATGAACTGCAGGAACGTGAATCCCACCAGGTCGCGCGCCTTGAGCCCCAGCACCGCGAGGAGGGGCAGCATGAAGAACGGGTTGATCAGGTTCGGCAGGGCCTCGGCGACGTTGTACACCTGGACCGTCCAGCCCAGGTTCATCCCGACATCGGTGGCCGCCTGCATCACGTAGGGCGCCTCGACCAGCCATTTTCCGCCTCCGGACGGTACGAAGAGACCCAGCACGACCGTGTAGAGGGCGATGACGACGGTGAAGCCTCCGCCGCTGCCGATGTTCGTGAAGAACTCGGCCAGGTGCTCGGAGATGGTGAGGCCGTTTCTGCCCTCGGCCTTCGTGAGGATCGCGGCCATCGCGGCGTACAGCGGGAACTGGACCAGGATGCCGGCCGTGGCCGGGACGGCCAGCGCGACGGCTTGCAGGAATTTGCGCGGCGTCCCGTGCAGCACCAAACCCAGCATGAGGAAGACCAGCAGGTACGCGTTCAGGCTGCTGACGACGGTGAGCAGGGGTTTGGTCATCAGCTGGGAGATGAGCCATCCCAACGTCATCAGTCCGGCCAGCGCCGGCAGGATCCGGCTGTATTCGAGCCACTCTCCCGGTCGCGATCGGGGTGGCACCTTCTTGGGCCGGTCGTCGAGGTCGACGTCCAAGTCCTGGGCGGTGGTGACGGCCGCGCCCCTCGGCGCGGAGAAGTGGGCGATCACCACGGTCAGGGCGATGATGATCACGCACATCAGCAGCGACTGCCACGTGAAGATCGTGGTCCCGAAGTCGAGGACGCCGGTGATCTCCAGCAGCGCCGGCGGCAGGGACGCGGCGGTGGCCTGGAGTTGCGCGGCGGACGAGGACATGCCGAGCGCCCACACGGCGCCCAGACCCATGAAGGCCGCCGCGCCGAGTGCACGGTAATCGACTCTCAGGTCGGATCGGCGTGCGATCGCCCGGGCGAGCAGCCCGCCGAACACCAGACTGAGCCCCCAGTTCAGGAAGGAGACCGACATGGACAGGAATGCGACGAAACTGACTGCGGTGCGCCCCGTGTGAGGCACCATGGCCAGACGATCGATCAGCCGGGCGACCGGCGGGGACGTGGCGACGACGTACCCGGTCAGCACCACCATGGCCATCTGCAGGGTGAATGCCGTCAGATCCCAGAAACCGTTACCGAACGCGTCCACGACCGTCTGCGGAGACGAACCGTTGGCCAACGCGGCCACCGCGACGACGAAGACGCCGACGAGGGCGAAGACGTAGGCGTCCGGAAACCATTTCTCCGTCCAGCCGGCCAGCGACTGCGCGACCCGCGCCAGTCCCTTCTCGGAACGGACTTCTTCGGTGGCGGATGTCATGCGGCCGTTCCTCTTCTCTACGCGATGCGGAGCCTACGAATAGTCGCGTTCGATCCTCAGAGTCCCGATGGTGGTGGCCAGGGCGTCGTACTGGGTGACCAGAAAGCAGAATTCGATCATCCGGCGGTCGTCGAAGTGGGTGCCCAGCGCCGACCACGCGGCGTCGTCCAGGTTGTCGGTGGCGACGAGTTGGTCGACGGCGGTGAGGATGGCGCGGCGGCGTGCGTCCCAGCCCTCGGCACCGGGACCTTCCAGCACCTGTTCGAGGAGCGCCGGGGTGACGCCTGCCCGGCGTCCGAGGCGCACGTGGTGGTCCATCTCGTAGCCGCACTTCCGCAGGTGTGCCACCCGAAGGATGATCAGTTCGGTCTCGTACCGCGAGATCTGCCCGCCCGGCATCAGCTTTCCGGAGTACTGCAGCCACGCACGGAAGAGGCCCCTCGTGCGGCCCACCGTGCTGAACAGATGTGCGTCCGGCACGCCGGCGACGCGGGAGATGATGCACCACAGCACCCAGTTGACGGGGCCGAGTTCCTTCAGACGTCCGGGTGGAATGCGTGCGGTCACGCCGCCCCCTCTCCTTCTACTCGTCCCCTGGTGGGAACGGCTGCGTGCGCGCGTAGTTCGATCGAACGGGTCATCTCCGTGGCCCGAAGTGCGAGCATACGCACAGAATCCGACCCGGGTACCCGGGACGGCGCGTATATCCGATTCTTCCGCCCCGCGATTCCCCGTTCGAGTGCGTCGACCGCCACCGTGATCGACGAGGTCCGGGCCAGTGCGCTGCCGCGGGGTGGGGGAAGCGCGACGCCGTCGAAATCGATCAGGGTCCGGTCCGTGTCGATCTCGCCGAGCCGGGCGATACCCACCCGGGTCCCCTGCGGTTTCATCTCTTCCCGCAGAGCCTCGCCGAGTTCCTCGGCACCGCCTCGCGTGGCGCCGTGCACACCACGCAGGGGGCTGAAGGTCGTCGACGACGCCACGACGAGCGCGTACCCGTTGCGATGCCCGATGTACGGTCCCGCGGCCCGCAGCGTGTGGTACGTCCCCATCACGTTCACCTCGATGGCATACCGCATCACTTCCGGATCACCCTCGACGATGTGCGCCGGGGGCGTCACGCCCGCGTTGGCGACGACGACGTCGAGTCCGCCGAGCCGGCCGGCGAGGTAGTCGAACGAGTCCTCGACGGCTCGCCGGTCGCGGATGTCGCAGCGACGCCACGGCGCCCGGCCGCAGGTGGTGGCGGTCTGTTCGAGGAGTTCGGGTTCGAGGCCGAGCAGCCCGACGCGGGCGCCCCGCTCGTGAAGTCGTCTGGCGAGCCCGGCGCCGATACCCCGGGCTGCGCCGGTGATCAGGACGCGGCGTCCGACCAGATTCTCTTCGAGAGTGCGTGACATGAAGCGAGTTCCCAACCTGTGTTACCGAGCGGTAGCAAGACGCTAGCACCCGCTCGGTTCGTTGGTGGGAAAAATGTCCAACCGAGTTGGACAACTGTCTCAATCCCGGATCGCCCAGGCCATGCGGGCAAGGGAAAGTGCCTGTTCAGCACGCTCGATGACCACTTCACGCGACTCGCTGATGTGCGCGAACAGCGTGTCGTACGCGGTATCCAGCTTCCCGTCGAGGGCGAACTCGGCCACCGAGATGTGCTCGTCGATGGTCGCGCTCATGCGGTCGGGGGTGAGGTAGTCGAACATCCGGACCGGCCGCACCTTCGCGTTCACGCTGACGAGCGCATCGGACAGCGCCCGATTGCCGGCCGACCGAAGCAGGACGGTGTGGAACTGCTCGTCGAGCGCCACGAACCCGGCGTCCGGCTCGGGGTTCTCTTTCCGCAACGCGTACCACCGGTCGAGCTCGGGCCCCAGGACGTCCGGGTCGTGTGACAGCGACTCGTCGGCGCGGACCCGGGCGATTCCCTGGAGCTCGAGCGTGATGCGCAGTTCGTACAGTCCGGCCAGCTCGTCGATGCGGGGGCGGTACGGAAACAACCCGCCCACGTCGCGCTGGACGAGTCCGTCGGCGAGGAGCCGGGCCAAGGCCTCGCGCACCGGCGTCCGCGACACCCCGTAGGTGTCGGCGAGACGCTCCTCACCGAGACGCTGTCCCGGTGGGATCCGGCCGCTCATCAGGTCGGTGCGCAGCGACAGATACACGTGATCGCTGAGGGAGCCGGCCGGTTCTCGGCGTGCCATCAGATGGCCATCGCCGCGCGGACGTCGGAGACCGCGGTACGGACGTCGGAATCGGGTGCGGCGCCACCGGCGCCGGAGGACGTGACCCGCCCCGACTCGAGGACGTAATAGCTCTCGGCGGATTCGAGTGCGAACCCGATGTGCTGTTCCACCAACAGGACTCCGAGACCGCCGCGGCGGGTGAGATCCACGATGGTGCGCTCGATCTCCGCGACGACGGACGGCTGAATGCCCTCCGTCGGTTCGTCGAGGATCAGCATCTTCGGTTCCGTGATCAGGGCCCGCGCGATGGCGAGTTGCTGACGCTGCCCGCCGGAGAGGAGACCGGCACGCCGGTCGAGCAGGTCGCGCAGCGCCGGAAACAGATCCAGCACCTCGCCGACGAGTTCCTTTCCGCGCTTGCGGCCGTCGGCCACCACCTGAAGATTCTCCGCGGTGGTCAACTGACCGAACGACTGCTGGCCCTGCGGCACGTAGGCGAGGCCGCGCGCCACCCGGGCGCTGGGCCGCAGCGCCGTGACGTCCTCGCCGTCGAACAGCACCCGGCCCGAGCCGGCCTTGATCAGTCCGACCGCGGCCCGGAGAAGTGTGGTCTTGCCCGCGCCGTTGTGTCCCATCACCGCGGCCACACCGTCCGACGGGACCGTCAGCGAGACTCCGTGGATCACTTCGGTTCGGCCGTATCCGGCCCGGATGTCGTCAAGCTCGAGCATCGCTGTCCTCCTTCGAAACCTCGGGCTGCAACTCGGGGGCGGCACCGGCCGCTGCGGTCCCGAGGTACACCTCCTGCACACGTGGATCGGCCTGCACCTGCTCCACGGTTCCCTCGCTCAGCACCTTCCCCGCGTGCAGCACGGTCACCGACGTCGCGAACGCGCGCATGAAATCCATGTCGTGCTCGACCACCACGACGGTCCGCTCACCGCCGATGCGGCGCAACAGGTTTCCCGTCTCGTCGCGTTCCTCGTGGCTCATGCCGGCCACCGGTTCGTCGAGCAGCAGGACGGAGCAGTTCTGCACCAGCAGCATCCCGATCTCCAGCCACTGCTTCTGCCCGTGCGCGAGGATTCCCGCGGGGGTGTCGCGGAGCTTGCCGAGACCGGTGACGTCGAGTGCCTCCTCGATGGCCGGGAGCACCGTCTTGCGTCGGCGCAGCAGGGTGACTGCAGAGCGGCCCGCGCCCGCCGCGATGTCGAGGTTCTGGAGCACCGTCAACTCCTCGAACACGCTCGCGGTCTGGAACGTGCGGCCCACGCCGAGCCGGGCGATGCGGTGCACCTTCTTGCCGATCAACTCGACACCGGATTTCGTGACCGATCCCGTCGCGGGGACGAGCCCGGTGATGGCATCGACGAGTGTGGTCTTGCCGGCGCCGTTGGGGCCGATGAGGAACCGCAGGTCGCCCTGCATCAGGGTGAGGTCGACGCCGTCGACCGCCTTGAAGCCGTCGAAGCTGACCCGAAGGTCCCGGACCTCGAGGTACTCGCTGGACATGCCGGCGTTGCCGCCGAGCACGGGTTCCTTGGCCGTGGCGGGAATCGTCATCGGGCCATCTCCATTCGTTCCGTCGGCTCGGTTTCGTCTTCCGGTCCCGGCGGGGCAGGTTCGTCGGAGGAGGCCTTCTTCTTCCGCTTCAGCAGCGCGAACAGCCCCGCGACACCGGCCGGGAAGAAGCCGACGACCACGATGAACAACAGGCCCTGCGCGTACGTCCAGCCGGACGGAAACGACTCCGAGAACGCGCTCTGCGCCCACGCCACCCCGATCGCGCCGAGGACGGGACCGAGGAGTGTGGAGCGTCCGCCGATGGCCACCCCGATCAGGAACGCGATCGACGGGACGATCCCGACGTCGGCGGGGGAGATGATGCCGACGATCGGCACGAACAGGGCGCCCGCGAGGCCCGCGAAGAACGCGGCCGTCACGTAGGCGACGAGTTTGATGTTCGCCGGGTCGTACCCGAGGAAGCGCACGCGCTCCTCCTGGTCCCGGACGGCGACGAGCAGTTCGCCGTACCGGCTGTTCCTCAGCTGCCGGGTGATGGCGACGACGGCCAGCAGCACACCCGCGGCGATGAAGAACAGCATCTGCTTGTTGGCCGGATCGTTCAGGTTGAACCCGAAGAACGTGCGGAACCGGTTGAGGCCGTTGCTTCCTCCGGTGCTCTGCTGACCCACCAGCAGGATGGCGAACGCGGCGGCGAGCGCCTGGCTGAGGATCGCGAAGTAGGCGCCCTTGACGCGGCGCTTGAACACGCCGAGCCCGAGGACGAACGCCACCAGCGCCGGGATCAGCAGGATTCCCAGGATCGTCACGATCGGCGAGGTGAACGGCACCCAGTAGCCCGGCAGTTCGCGGATGCCCGCGATCTGCATGAAGTCGGGCACGGTGTCGCCGCGGAGTTCGGCGTCGGCGATCTTCAGGTGCATCGCCATCATGTAGGCGCCCAGCCCGAAGAAGACACCCTGGCCGAGAGTGAGCATGCCGCCGCGGCCCCAAGCCAGGCCGATACCGACCGCGACGATCGCGAAGCACAGGAACTTGCCGAGCAGACTCAGCCGGAAATCGCTGAGAACCGCGGGGGCGGCGACGAACAGAAGCAGTGCGGCCAGTGCGAATCCCGCCCACGCGCGGTAGCGGCCACTCGTCAGGATGCTCATACGAGACTCCTCGTCTTGACGGCGAACAGGCCCTGCGGCCGAACCTGGAGGAACACCACGATGACCACGAAAACGATGACCTTGGCGATCGACGCCGTGGTCGAGTACTCCACGAACGAATTGAGGATGCCGAGCGCGAACGCGGCGATCACCGCGCCCTTCATCTGACCCAGGCCGCCGACCACGACCACCAGGAACGCGTCGATGAGGTAGCTCTGCCCGATGGTCGGGCTCGTCGACCCGATCAGGGTGAGCGCCACACCCGCGACACCCGCCAGACCGGAACCGATAAAGAACGTCGTCACATCGGTTCGGCGACTGGAGATCCCGCTCGTCTCCGCGAGGTCGCGGTTCTGCACGACGGCGCGGATGCGGCGTCCCATCGGGGACTTCTGCATCGCCAGCGACAGCGCGACGACGGCCACGACGGCCAGCACCAGGATGAACAGGCGCGTCTTCGGCACCACCGCGCCCAGAATCTCCACACCACCGGAGAGCCACTCCGGTGCGGCGACGTTGACGGCGGGCGCACCGAAGACGTCCCGCGCCAGCTGCTGCAGGATCAGTCCCACCCCGAACGTCACCAGCAGCGTGTCCAGCGGCCGGTGATACATCCGCTTCACGAGGGTGACCTCGAGGAGGACGCCCATCGCGCCACCGACCACGAAGCCGACGAGCAGAGAGATGAACAGAGAACCGGTGGCGCTCGACACCACCTGCTGCACCACAAATGCCGTGTACGAGCCGGCCATGATGAACTCGCCGTGGGCCATGTTGATGACGCCCATCTGGCCGAACGTCAACGACAGCCCCAGCGCCGCGAGCAACAGGATCGATCCGATACTCAACCCGGTGAACAGCTGTCCGATCACTACATCCATCGATGTATGTCCTCTCTCTTCCCTCGTGCTCGTCGGACCGTGCTCTAGCTACCCAGCGACTCGGCCCACGGGTAGGACTTCAGGTACGGGTCCGGCTGAATCGGGGTGCCCGAATCCCAGACCGTGTAGATCAGACCGTCGTTCCGGATCTCACCGATGCGCGCGGTCTTGGTGATGTGGTGGTTGGACCCGTCGATGGTGACCAGTCCTTCCGGCGCGGCGAACGTGACACCGTCCGCGTTGTCCTGGATGTCTTTGGTGGCGAAGGAGTCAGCCTTCTCGACGGTGTTCTTCCACAGGTACACGGACGTGTAGGCGGCCTCCATCGGGTCGGACGTCGGCTTGTTCGCGCCGTACCGGGCCTTGTACGCGTCGACGAACGTCTTGTTCTCCGGCGTGTCGATGGTCTGGTAGTAGTTCCAGGCGGTGAGCTGGCCCTCGATGTTCTGGACGCCGATACCGCCGACCTCCTCCTCGGCGATCGACACCGACACGACGGGCATGTCGGCGGGCTTCAGCCCGACGTTCGCGTACTCGCGGAAGAACGCGACGTTGGAGTCGCCGTTGAGCGTGTTGAAGACGGCGTCCGCGTCGGCGGAGCGGACCTTGTTGACGATGGTCGAGAAGTCGGTGGAACCGAGCGGGGTGTAGTCCTCACCCTTGATCTCGATGCCGTTGGCCTCCGCGTACGCCTTGATGATGCGGTTGGCGGTCTGCGGGAACACGTAGTCGCTGCCCACCAGGTACAGCGACTTGACGCCCTTTTCCTTCAGGTAGTCGAGGGCGGGCACGATCTGCTGGTTGGTGGTAGCGCCGGTGTAGAAGATGTTCTTCGAATCCTCGAGCCCTTCGTACTGCACGGGGTAGTAGAGCAGCGAGTTGTTGTCCTCGAACACCGGCAGCATCGCCTTGCGGCTCGACGACGTCCATCCGCCGAACACCGCTGCGACGCAGTCACTGCTGATCAGCTTCTCCGCCTTCTCGGCGAACACGGTGGGCTCCGAGGCGCCGTCCTCCGCGACGATCTGGATCTTCTTGCCGAGCACGCCGCCCGAGTTGTTGATCTCGTCGACCGCGAGTGCGATCGAATCCCGGACGGTCACCTCGCTGATGGCCATCGTGCCGGACAGCGAGTTCAGCGACCCGACCTTGATCGTGTCCCCGGAGGTGTCCACACAGGACGCCGCGGTGGACTCGCCGGCAGTGTCGGACGCCTTGCTGCCACAACCGGTCAGCACGAGCCCGATGGCGGCGAGCGCGGTCGGTGCAGCGAGGGCGCGCTTGGAGAAGGTGCGCATGTACGGGCCTTTCCGTCGGAGGACTTGGGGACCTCCGCAACCCGGGACATGTATCCGCCCCACGTATACAGAGGTGTATTCGTGGGGCGAACATTAAGTGGCGGTTGTTGCGTCTGAATGTCTGTCGGTGACGTGTTCGTGACGCGAATTACGGTTGCGTGAACAAGCGCTCACAGTGCTGACGGGCTGGCGGGATGCCGGTGCCTTTGCGGCCAATGTCACACCGGTTCAGTCGGATTGAACCGATGCGGCATCGGGCGCGTCAGCGGATCAGGTACGGGGAGACCGAACTCTGGTGCTCGCTGATGTCGAGTTGCTTGCCGAGCGGCGGGAAGGCGCGCTGAGGGCAGTTGACGCGCTCGCACACCCGGCAACCGGCGCCGATGGGGGTGCCCGGGTTGGAATCGTCGAGGTCGAGACCGTCGCCGTAGACGAGGCGGTGGGCGTG
The DNA here is from genome assembly GCF_042738615.1 of Rhodococcus sp. NPDC059968. Classification (NCBI taxonomy): domain Bacteria; kingdom Bacillati; phylum Actinomycetota; class Actinomycetes; order Mycobacteriales; family Nocardiaceae; genus Rhodococcus; species Rhodococcus sp. NPDC059968. Next base: position 50,419 of record NZ_JBHWUE010000047.1, on the reverse strand, counting down.
CCGGATCTCGCAGCCGAGCCCGATCGCGAAGATCTTGGCCGGCTGACCGTAGCGCTGGGCGCGACGTTCGACGGTCCGGGCGATCCACAGGTACCGGCGGCCGTCCGGCATCTGCGCGATCTGGTTCATGATCTTGCCGGGGTACGCGAACGTCTCGTACACGTTCCACAGCGGGCACGTGCCGCCGCTGGTGGAGAAGTGGAACCCGGTCGCGGACTGCCGCTTCGACATGTTCCCGGCCCGATCGACGCGGACGAACATGAACGGGACACCGCGCAGCTTCGGACGCTGCAGCGTCGAGAGGCGGTGGCAGATCGTCTCGTAGCTCACCGAGTAGAACGCGGACAGCCGCTCGATGTCGTATCGGAAGTCCTCGGCCACGTCGTGGAACTGGCCGTAGGGGAGGACCGTGGCCGCGGCGAAGTAGTTGGCCAGCCCGAGCCGGGCGAGCGCAACGGACTCGTCGCTGGTGAAGCCGCCCTCCGCCACCAGCTTGTCGAGCAGGTCGCCGTATTCGAGGTACGCCAGTTCGGTCGCGAACTTGAACACCTGCTGGCCGCCCGACAGGTGCGGCGAGATCTCCAGCAGCCGGGACTCGGGGTCGTACCGGTGCAGGACGTTCTCGCCGAGGTCGATGCGCTTGACGATCTGCACGTCGTGCACGGTCTGCAACCTGCGGGCGATCTCACCGCCGACGTCGCCGCGGTGGAACCGCATGCGCGCGGTCAGTTCCTCCGCCGCCGTGTCGAGTTCGTGCAGATAGTTTTGCCGCTGATAGAAGTAGTCGCGGACCTCCTCGTGCGGCATCGTGATCGAGCCGCTGCCGCTGCCGTCGCTGTAGCGGTCCTCCGTGGCGAGAGCCAGCTGCGCGGTGGTGTTGCGGAAGCGGCGGTGCATGTTGACCATCGCCTTCGCCAGACCCGGATGCGACGCCACCATCTCGGCGATCTCCTGGGCGTCAGCGTCGATGCCCATCTCCTGGTCCAAAGCCACCTCGCGCATCTCCGCGATCAGGCGGGTGTCGTCCTGGGACGAGAAGAACGTGGTGTCGACGCCGAACACCTCGCTGATCCGCAGCAGCACCGGCACCGTCAGCGGCCGGACGTCGTGCTCGATCTGATTGAGGTAGCTGGCGGAGATCTCCAGCGTCTTCGCCAGCGCCGCCTGGCTCAGTCCACGCTCGGTTCGGAGCTGACGCAACCGGGTGCCGACGAAGGTCTTGGACATACGGCAATGGTACCGGTGCAGGTCAGATGTGCGAACGGAACCTTCGCAAGATTTACTGGCGCGGGTCGGGATGCGGTGCCGCGGGGCGAATGTACCTCTCGGCGCAGTGGAGGCGCTGAAAGGTACATTCGCCCCGCGCTCAGGCCTTGTTCTCCGAGCGCGGCGCGCCGATGCCCGGGTCGATCTGGAACGGACCCGACGCGGACGGTGCGACGGGGAAGTCGAACATCGCCGTCGGCAGGTACACCGTCGAGCAGGAGTTCGGGATGTCCACCACCCCCGACAGCCTGCCCTCGATCGGTGCGGCGCCGAGGAGGAGGTAGGCCTGCTCGGGGCTGTACCCGAACTTGGTGAGGTAGTCGATCGCGTGGAGACACGCCCGCTGATACGACAGGTGCGAGTCGAGATACTTCTGTTCCCCATCGAGGGTGACGGACGTTCCGGAGAACGCGAGCCACTCCGAGTACTGCGGGTCCGTGTTGCCGGGCATGAAGATCGCGTTCTCGGACACGCCGTACGTATCCATGCCGCCCTTGATGATGTCGACGCGCAGGTCGATGAAGCCGCCCATCTCGATGGCCCCGCAGAACGTGATCTCTCCGTCGCCCTGGGAGAAGTGCAGATCGCCGACGGACAGGTTCGCGCCGTCGACGAACACGGGGTAGAAGATGCGGCTGCCCTTGGTGAGGTTCTTGATGTCCTGGTTGCCGCCGTTCTCGCGTGGGGGCGCGGTGCGGGCGGCCTCGCCGGCGACGCGGTCGAAGTCGGCGCCCGACAGAGACCCGAGGACGGCGTCCTGCGGTTCGGGTGGCAGGGCGAGTGGGGGAACCCGGCCGGGGTCGGTGGCGATGAGCGCGCCCTCCCTCGAGTTCCACGTCGACAGGAGAGCCGCCGACGGCGCGGTGCCCATCAGCCCGGGGTGGACGATGCCGGTGAACGAGACGTGCGGGACGTGCCGCGACGTGGCGGTCTGCCCGGAGAAGTCCCAGACGGCCTTGTAGGCGTCGGGGAACTGCTCGGTGAGGAATCCGCCGCCGTTGTGGCGGGAGAAGATCCCCGTGTACCCCCATCCCTGGCCGGCCAGGCGGCCGGAATCCTCCTGGGGGATGGGTCCGACGTCCAGGATGTCGACGATCAGCAGGTCGCCGGGCTTTGCGCCGTCCACGGCGAACGGTCCGGAGAGTGTGTGGACCGTGGTGAGGGGTGCGTTCAGGATGTCGTCGGCGGAGTCGTCGTCGTGGATGGCGCCGTCGAACCATTCGCGGCAGTGCACGCGGAAGGAGTCGCCCGGTTTCACCGTCACCGCGGCCGGGATGTCGGGGTGCCAGCGGTTGTGGCCGACGATCGCCTGATCGGTGAACTTCTTCGAGGAATCGAGCGGAAACAGCAGTTCGGGCATGTGCGCTCCTTCGGTGGCCGGTCAGGGACGAGGAAGTCGGCGGTGCAGGGGATTGCTCGTGAAGGGTGAACGCCCGGCCGTGGTCCGGGGTGGCGGACCGGTCACGACGTCCGGTTCGTGAGCCGACCTCTCGGTGCTGTCGAGGAGGTTCATCGCGGACGACGACCCGTGGCCGAGGCGCGGGGAGGACACGAGCCGGGCGGCGTCGCGGTCGCACCGGGGGCAGCGGGTGGTGCCGGGTACGTAGGCCATGGGGAACGACCGCTCGAACGGGCCGCAGTCGGCGGCGCATCGGAATTCGTACAGCGGCATCGTGGTGCCCTTCGCCGGAGGAGCCATTCGAGGTCACGGTAACCGACCAGATTGGTGATTGCAGTCACAACGGGCGCGTCGAGGGGTGTGCTGCACCGGGAAGGCGAGAGTCGCAGGGGCGGAAATATCTGTGTACGGCGAGTTGCGTGCATTTGGTTCACCACCTGCGACTTTTTGCTACTGGCGAGTATTTTTCCCCTCCGATCGGGCAGGTGTGGCGCCGACCTTTCTTAACAGTCTTTGCAAGGCGCTGTGAAAAGCTAGCCAAGATTGGCAGTAGCAACAGGTAGACGGCACTTTTTGCTTGTGTCATTCTCGGTAAGTACATACGAAGGGCCTGGCAAGGATGTGAAGCAGTACATCCGTACCGGACCAGAGATCGAAGAGAGTGGAGTCTTGATGTCGACCACCGGCACCCCGAAGACCGCAGCTGAAATCCAGCAGGATTGGGACACCAACCCGCGCTGGAAGGGAGTAACCCGCAACTACACGGCGGAGCAGGTCACCAAGCTCCAGGGCACCGTTGTCGAAGAGCAGACCCTCGCACGCCGTGGTTCCGAGATCCTCTGGGACCTCGTGAACAACGAGGACTACATCAACTCGCTGGGCGCGCTGACCGGCAACCAGGCCGTTCAGCAGGTCCGTGCAGGCCTCAAGGCCATCTACCTGTCCGGCTGGCAGGTCGCCGGTGACGCGAACCTGTCCGGACACACCTACCCCGACCAGAGCCTCTACCCGGCCAACTCGGTCCCGCAGGTCGTGCGCCGCATCAACAATGCGCTGCTGCGCGCCGACGAGATCGCCAAGGTCGAGGGCGACACCTCCGTCGACAACTGGCTCGCCCCGATCGTCGCCGACGGCGAAGCAGGCTTCGGTGGCGCGCTCAACGTCTACGAGCTGCAGAAGGCCATGATCGCGGCCGGCGTCGCCGGTTCGCACTGGGAAGACCAGCTCGCTTCGGAGAAGAAGTGCGGCCACCTCGGTGGCAAGGTCCTCATCCCCACGCAGCAGCACATCCGCACCCTGACCTCGGCTCGCCTCGCGGCCGACGTCGCGGACGTTCCCACCGTGGTCATCGCCCGCACCGATGCCGAGGCCGCGACCCTCATCACGTCCGACGTCGACGAGCGCGACCAGCAGTTCCTGGACGGAACCCGTACCGCCGAGGGCTTCTTCGGTGTCAAGAACGGCATCGAGCCCTGCATCGCTCGCGCCAAGGCGTACGCGCCGTACGCCGACCTCATCTGGATGGAGACCGGCGTGCCGGACCTCGAGGTCGCCAAGAAGTTCGCCGAGTCCGTTCGCAGCGAGTTCCCGGACCAGCTGCTCGCCTACAACTGCTCGCCGTCCTTCAACTGGAAGGCGCACCTGGACGACTCGACCATCGCGAAGTTCCAGAAGGAGCTCGGCGCGATGGGCTTCAAGTTCCAGTTCATCACCCTCGCCGGCTTCCACTCGCTCAACTACGGCATGTTCGACCTGGCCCACGGCTACGCCCGCGAGGGCATGACCGCCTTCGTCGACCTGCAGGAGCGCGAGTTCAAGGCTGCCGAGGAGCGTGGCTTCACCGCCATCAAGCACCAGCGTGAGGTCGGTGCCGGCTACTTCGACCGCATCGCCACCACGGTCGACCCCAACACCTCGACGGCTGCTCTGAAGGGCTCCACCGAAGAGGGTCAGTTCCACTGAGCCTTGTCCTCCAAGGCTTCGACCGATCAAGGTTTCACCTGATCAACCCGACCCCGGGGAGGGGCCTGTAAGAGGGCCCCTCCTCGGGCGACGACTCCACTAGACGAAAGGAGCTGACGTGACCAGCGAAAAGATTCAGCGCGTCGGCGTGATCGGCGCCGGGATCATGGGTGCCGGAATCGCTGAGGTGTGTGCTCGCGCGCACGTCGACGTTCTGGTGTTCGAGCAGACCCGCGAGCTTGCGGCGGCGGGGCGTTCGCGCATCCTGCGTTCGCTCGACCGCGGAGTGAGCAGCGGCAAGATCACCGAGCGTGAACGTGAGCAGGCTGCCTGGCGGCTGCGGTTCACCTCCGATCTCGGTGATTTCGCGGACCGGCAGCTCGTCGTGGAGGCCGTCGTCGAGGACGAGAAGGTGAAAAGCGAAATCTTCACCGAGCTCGACGAGGTCGTGACGGATCCGAACGCGGTGCTGGCGTCCAACACGTCGTCGATCCCGATCATGAAGCTGGGCATCGCCACGAAGTCCCCGGACCGGGTCATCGGGATGCACTTCTTCAACCCCGTTCCGGTGCTTCCCCTCGTCGAGCTGGTGACCACGCTCAAGACGAGCAAGTCGGTGTCCGAGCGGGCCGAGGCCTTCGCGAGCGACGTGCTGGGCAAGCAGGTCGTCCGTTCCGCGGACCGTTCCGGGTTCGTCGTCAACGCCCTCCTGGTGCCGTACCTGCTCTCCGCGATCCGCATGGTGGAGTCCGGGTTCGCGACGAAGGAAGACATCGACAAGGCAACGGTTCTCGGTCTCGCACACCCGATGGGTCCGCTCGCGCTGACCGACCTGGTGGGCCTGGACACGGTCAAGTCCATCGCCGACTCCATGTACGAGGAGTTCAAGGAGCCCCTGTACTCGGCGCCGCCACTGCTGCTTCGCATGGTCGAGGCCGGGTTGGTCGGCAAGAAGTCCGGCGCGGGCTTCTACGAGTACGGCGACAACGGCCGTGCCAGCAAGAAGGCCAGCTAGTAGGTAGGTAGGCGACTACACCTGTGCGCCTTTCACGACCACTGGCGGTTGTGAGAGGCGCACAGGTGCATCGAGCCCAGAGGCATTCTCAGCCACTGGACTGAGCCCAGAAAGGTCGACCGCATGTCCAGCACCGCAGCATACGGATCCAGCATCCTGGGGTATCCCCGCATCGGACCTCGCCGCGAACTCAAGCGTGCCCTCGAGTCCTACTGGCACGGCACGAGCACGAAGGAAGAACTCGTCGCCGTCGCCCGGGACCTCCAGGAGGAGACGTGGAGTGAGCTCGCCGCGACCGGTCTGACCCAGGTCCCGGGCAACACGTTCTCCTACTACGACCACGTACTCGACAACGCGCTGCTGTTCGGTGCCGTGCCGGAGCGGTTCAAGCCACTCGAGAACGAGCTCGATCCGCTGGACTTCTATTTCACCCTGGCGCGTGGCCGGCCGGACTTCCCGCCGCTCGAGCTGGTGCGGTTCTTCGGCACCAACTACCACTACCGTCAGCCCGAACTGGACGAAAATTCCGAGTTCTCCCTGCGGTCCGAGACCGTGATGGATGAGTTCGAGCGGGCGAAGGCGCGCGGGATCGAACTGCGTCCCGTGGTCCTCGGCCCGGTGTCACTGCTCCTGCTGTCGAAGGTCGGTCCGACGTCGAAGCGGTACGGTTTCTCGACCCTCGACCTGCTGGACAAGGTGCTGCCGGAGTACGAGCGGCTGTTCGAGCAGCTCGCGAAGGCCGGCGCCACGTGCGTCCAGCTGGACGAGCCGTCGTTCACCGAGGACCGCACACCGGAAGAACTGGCCGCGTTGGCTCGGGCGTACGAGAAGCTGTCGCACGCACCGCTGCGTCCCCGCATCCTCGTCACCGGTCCGTACGGGCATCTCGGGGAGGCTCTCGCCGTCCTCGCCTCCACCAAGGTGGAGGCCCTCGGGCTCGACCTCGTCAGTCACCGGCTGAGCGCCGACGAGCTGATGAAGATCCCGGGCATCAAGCGCAAGCGCATCTACGCCGGTGTCGTCGACGGCCGCAACGTGTGGCGCGTCGACCGGTACAACACGCTGACGTATCTGAACACGCTGAAGGACGTCGTGCCGGATCTCGTGGTGTCGACGTCGACGTCGTTGCTGCACGTGCCGTACGACGTGCTGTCCGAGTACGACATCCCGGGTGATGTGGCGGACCGGCTCGCGTTCGCGAAGCAGAAGGTCGGCGAGGTGGTCTCGCTGGCCAAGGCGCTCACCGAGGGTCCGTCCGACAAGTGGCGCAAGCGTCCCACGTCGGTGCACTTCAAGCTCAAGCATGCGGTGCGCGCACGGGTCAACGCGATCAAGCCGGGCGACCGTATCCGGGTTCCGTACGAGGAGCGGCGGGTCGCCCAGCAGGAGCGACTGAACCTGCCGCTGGTTCCGGCGACGACGCTGGGCTCGTTCCCGCAGACGGGCGCGATCCGGCAGGCCCGGTACGAGCTGGGTGAGGGACGCCTCGAGTGGAAGGAGTATTACAAGCGGATCCAGGCCGAGATCGAAAGCACGATCCGGTTGCAGGAAGACATCGGTCTCGACGTCTTCGTGCACGGTGAGCACGAGCGCAACGACATGGTGCAGTACTTCGCGGAGCTTCTCGAGGGGTATGCCTTCACCCACAACGGCTGGGTGCAGGCTTACGGCTCGCGGTGTACACGTCCGCCGATCCTCTACGGGGACGTGTCGCGGCCGAAGCCGATGACCGTCGAGTGGATCGCGTACGCGCAGTCGCTGACGGACAAGCCGGTCAAGGGAATGCTCACGGGTCCGGTGACAATGATCGCGCGGTCGTTCGTCCGCCAGGATCAGCCGCTGTACGAGACGGCCGACCAGTTGGCGCTGGTGATCCGTGACGAGATCGCCGACCTCGAGGCGGCGGGTATCGCGATCATCCAGGTCGACGAACCGGCGATCCGGGAACTGCTGCCGTTGCGCGAGAACGGCCGCGAGGCGTATCTGGAGTGGGCGGTCGACACCTTCCGTCTCGCGACGGGCGGGGCGAAGCCGGAGACGCAGATCCACACGCATCTCACGTACACGAGCCGGGCGTCGGTGGTCGACGCCATCGAACGGCTCGATGCGGACGTGACGGCGATCGTGGCGACGCGCTCCATCACGTGGGTGCTCGATGCCATCAAGGAGCGCGCGCTCACCCACGGTGTCGGTCCGGGTGTGTACGAGAGCCGGTCGGCCCGGATTCCGGACATCGACGAGTTGGACGAACTGCTCACGGAGGCGAGCGAGTCGGTCTCCCTCGAACGGTTGTGGGCCAACCCGGACGGTGGCCTGAAGACACGGCACTACTGGCAGCTCGAGCCTTCGCTGCGCAACATGGTGGCGGCCGCGAAGCGTCTGCGCCGACGGGCCGAGAAGGAAGAATTCGAGGACTGAATCCTCGGGCGTGTTCGGGGTCACCGCGTCAGCGGCGGCCCCGAACGTGCGTTCGGTCGTGCAAACATGTAGGCATGTAAGCATGGTTACCGCAGCCGCATACGCAGTCACGTCCAGCGAAGGCTCCTTCGAGAAGACCACTATCGAACGCCGCGAGCTCGGACCGCTCGACGTGCTCATCGAGATCAAGTTCGCCGGCATCTGCCACTCCGACATTCATACCGCCCGCAACGAGTGGGGCAGCACGCACTATCCGGTCGTGCCCGGCCACGAGATCGCGGGCGTGGTGAGCGCGGTCGGCTCCGGCGTCACGAATCACCAGGTCGGCGACCGGGTGGGTGTCGGCTGCTTCGTCGACTCCTGCGGCGAATGCGACGCCTGCCGGGCCGACGAGGAGCAGTACTGCGTCAACCGTGTGACCGGCACGTACAACGCCCAGGGGCGCGACGGCGAGTGGACGCAGGGCGGCTACTCGACGCACATCGTCGTGACGGAACGATTCGTCCTGTCCATCCCCGACGGCCTGGAACTGGACGTCGCGGCGCCGCTGCTCTGCGCAGGGATCACGCTGTACTCACCTCTCGCACACTGGGGAGCCGGACCGGGCAAGAAGGTCGCCGTCATCGGGATGGGCGGCCTCGGACACGTCGGCGTGAAGATCGCGCATGCGATGGGAGCCGAGGTCACCGTGCTCAGCCAGTCCCTCGGCAAGAAGGACGACGGCCTGAAATTCGGTGCCGACCACTACTACGCCACCTCGGATCCGACCACGTTCACGCAGTTGCGCAGAGAATTCGACCTCATCGTCAACACTGTCTCGGTGAATCTCGACATCGACGCGTACATGTCGATGCTCGCGATCAACGGAACCTTGGTCGAACTGGGGTTGCCGGAGAAGCCGATCGAGGTGCGCGCGTTCAGTCTCGCAGCCAACCGTCGCAGCCTGGCCGGTTCGATGGTAGGTGGCATCGCTCAGACGCAGGAGATGCTGCATTTCTGCGCCGAGCACGGTATCGGTGCCGAGATCGAGGTGATTTCCGCGGACGAGATCGACGGCGCGTACGACCGCGTGGTCGGGAGCGACGTGCGGTACCGATTCGTGATCGACACGGCAACGATCTGACCCCTACGCGTCACCGAGTTGATCTCGCAGTGACGCCAGTGTCTTCGCCAGCAGCCGGGACACGTGCATCTGCGAGATACCGACTCGGTCGGCGATCTGGGTCTGTGTCATGTTGCCGAAGAACCGCAGCATGAGGACGGTCCGCTCGCGTTCAGGGAGCGATTGGAGCAGGGGGCGCAGGGTTTCGTGGTTCTCGACGTCGTCCATCGCGGCGTCGTAGTCGCCGAGTGTCTCCACCATGGACAGCTCGCCGGTCCGGTCCGACGACGTGTTGTCGACGGAAACGGTCTGGTACGCGTTGCCGGCGAGGAGCCCCTGCGCCACCTCCTCCTGTTCGAGGTCCAGGTGTTCGGCGAGTTCGCTGACGGTGGGGGCGTGGCCGAGGCTCTGGGACAGTTCGGCGACGGCCTGGCTGAGCGCAAGGTGCAGTTCCTTCATCCGGCGGGGTACCCGCACGGCCCACCCGGTGTCGCGGAAGTGCCGGCGTACCTCGCCCATGATGGTGGGGACGGCGAACGACACGAAGTCGGATCCCCGCTCGACGTCGAACCGGTCGACCGAGTTGACCAGCCCGAGGCGCGCGACTTGAACCAGATCGTCGTGCGCCTCGCCACGGCCGTCGAAACGGCGTGCGATGTGCTCGGCGAGTGGAAGACAGCGCGTCACGACGGCGTCGCGCACTCTGCTGCGCCGGGGATCGTCCTCGTCGAGGGCTGCCATCTGTTCGAACAGTGCTGTGACGTCCTGATACTCGTCCGGCCAACGGGCCGTGTGCCCCCCACTGTGAGTATGGGACGTCACAGACTCAGGCCGTTCTTCACCTTGGTGAATTCCATGGTGGTCACGAATCCCGCGGTGGCGGGGTCGGGCTCCTGTTTCAGATCGACCGAATCGGTGAGAGCGTTGAGTACGTGCCAGGCGAACGAACGCTCGCCGAGGGAGTCGACCGAGGTGGTAGTGCTCGATACGTCGACTCGCAGGGTGTTGTCGAGATATTGCAGCCGGCACACCAGGACCGCGTCCGGTGTCGCGCGGACGATCAGCTGGGTACAGATCTCGTCCATGGCCAGTTTGATGTCGGCGATGGAGTCGAGGTCGAAATCTTCGTGGATGGCAACGGTTGCTGCCAGGGCGCGCAGTACGGAGAGCTGATCGGGCGTTGCTCGCACGCGCAGTTCGACGACGGGATGTGTGTGATCCTGGTCGGGTTCGATTGTCTTGGCGATGGCCATGAGACCTCCGGGTCGGGCGTACCGTGCTGTCGGCGGGCGGTGGGTCGGCTCGCGCTGCTGAGAAGTCAGGGTAGCGATCCGGCGACACCGCAGGTGGAATACCGCAGAACAGGACCGATCAAACCAGTCCGATCAGTACGTTTGCCCGAGTAATGTGGGCGGCACGATCAGCGTTCCTGAGGCCCTCGGCAGGGTCATGGTGGTCACGGGAGACGAGTGGGATGCCTGACGAGATTCACCTGCACACGTTGACGAGTGACGTCGAGACTGTGCAGGCCGACGCGGTCACCGCGTCGCTCGACTCCGTGCTCGGGTTGCTCGAGCCCGAGGGCGAGACCGACGCCGTGCTGCACACGCTGTGCCGGCGGGTAGTCCAGGCGTTCCCCGGTGCGGCGATGGCCGGGATCACTGTTCTCCGGGCGACGGGTCCCGTCACGGTGGCCGCGACGTCGGACGAGCTCGAAGCACTCGAGGAGTTGCAGTACCGCTTCGGCGAGGGCCCTGCGCTCGACGCCGTGCGCTCCCGCGAGACCGTGCGGGCCGACCGCGTCGCCGCGCACGAGAGGTGGCCGGCGTACGCCGCGAGTTCCGAACCGGCCGGCGTCCACAGCTACCTGTCCGTACCCCTGCCCGTCGCCGAGCAGTCAGCCGCGCTGAATCTGTACGGACTGTTGCCGCACGCCTTCCACCAGATGGACGCGTCGGTGCTCGAGTTGTACGTCGAGGCGGCAGCGGTCGCGGTTCGCAATGCGCGGCGGTACAGCGAGGCGAGAAATCTGATCGAGCAGCTTCGTATCGCCCTCCGGTCCCGCTCCGTCATCGACCAGGCGAAGGGAATCGTGATGGCGTTGCGGGGTCTCGACGCCGAGACCGCGTTCGACGTCCTCGTCACGCGTTCGCAGCGGGAAAACGTCAAACTGCGTGTGGTCGCAGAACGTGTCGTCGCGGCTGTTTCGGCGCGTACAACCGTGCATAACGGTTTGTAATCGCCGACCAGGGCAAATGAGAGCCCGAGTATCTGTTATTTCCTTGTGACACATCACAGGCGGGAGTAGTCTCGAACCGAGGTTGAACACACAGCCGATGTCGGGAAGCGCTGCCGTAGCAGACAGTGTCATGTGTCCGAGGTCGGGTCTGTCTGCAGGTGCTCCGCTTCCCCACTCAATGTTCGAGATGGGGTGAGCCATGTCTGTTGGTCCAGGGGTCCCAGAACCTGAAATGGCGTGTTCGGGCACGGAGTTCGGTACCACGTACAAGCCGAGGGTAACGCTCTCGGCAGTCGGTTCCGCTCCGACACGCTGTGCAAGCGCGGAATTCACTTCCGAGCGTCTAGGTTCCGGGGTGATGTTGGTAGGGGTGCGAGGCGAGATCGACCTGTTCAGTGCACCGGGGTTCCGCGACTACGTGTGCACACGGATCTCGCCCGAGGGGCAGTTCATCCTCGACATGTCGAAGGTGGATTTCATCGGAACAGCGGGTTTGTCGGTGCTCGACACCGTCCACGCGACGAACGTCCGGGACGGGCGGACGTGGGCGATGATCTGCGGCCGGCCGGTATATCGGCTGCTCAGGGCCGCGGGCCAGGAGTCGAGCTACCCGTGCTTCGCTTCCGTGGACAGTGCCCTCGGGGCCTGGCACGGCCGAACGGCCTGACCGTCCGAACCGGCGCCCGAAGTCAGTGGGCGCCGGTTCGATTCGTGCGCGGAGGAGCCGACACGCAGCGGCCGTAGGCGCGGAGGGTGTCGGTGGCGACACGGTCCCACGAGTAGCGGGCGCGGGCGCGATCGCAGCCCGCCATGCCGTATCCCGTGCGCAGGGCGTCGTCGTCGAAGATCTGTCGCAGGGCCTCGGCCAGGCGGACCGGGTTGCGCGGTGAGATGAGGCGTCCGGTGATGCCGTCGACCACCGTGTCCCGCATACCGCCGACGGCGGACGCCACCACCGGGGTACCGCAGGCCATCGCCTCGAGCGGAACCATGCCGAACGGCTCGTACCACGGGGTGCACACGACGGCATCCGCCGAGCGCAGCAGCGAGGGCATGGCGTTTCTCGGCACGCGCCCGACGATCCGTACCCGGTTGCGCACCTTCGCCTGACGGGCCAGTGTCAGCAGTCGCGACGCTTCGGGGTCGTCGGCGACGTCGTCGGCGGCCGGCCCGCCCGCGATGACGAGTTCGGTGTCGGGAAAGTGGGTGAGCGCCTCGATGGCGGTGTCGAAGCCCTTGCTCGGCGCCAGCCGGCCGACCATGACGAGGCGATGGCGTTTGCCCTTCTCGTCGGCGCGGCCGTCGGGCGTGAACTCGGCGACGTCGACGCCGGACGGAACCACGGACGTTCGCGAGCGCGGCAGGCCGAGGTGGGAGAGTTCGAACACCTCGTCGGTGCACGTCGCCACGACCCGGGTGGCTCCGCGGGCGATCAACTGTTCCAAGTGAATTCGGTTGTGGGTGCTCGACGAATCCGCGCGCTCGAAACGCTGCTCGACCACCCCGAGCGCATGGAATGTCTGGACCACCGGAATGCCGAGCGTGCGGGCGGCGAGTTGCGTCGCGATCCCGGACATCCAGTAGTGGGCATGGACGATGTCGGGCCGCTCGGCTTCCCATTCGGTCTTCAGGAAGCTGCCGAATGCCCCCATCAGCGGCAGGATCTCGGCCTCGGACATCCGCCGCGCGGGCCCGACCGGGACGTGCACCACGGTGTACCCGCCGGGGGTCGTGACCCGTTCCGGGGCGCCCTCGCTGTCCGCCCGGGTGTAGACGGTGACGTCGTGCCCCTCTCGCGTGAGGGCGGCCGACAGTTCGGCGAGGTGAATACTCTGCCCCCCGACGTCGGCGCCGTCCGAGACGTCGAGAGGGCTGGCGTTGGCCGAGACCATCGAAATCCTCAATCGTCTCGAGGTGCCGACGGCTGCAGTTCTCATCGGCTGCCCGCCGCACACGGGAGATCTCGGTTCGCGATGAATGGCCGTCATGCCACGGGGATTCCCGAACTTCGGGTTTGTAAACCGACCGGCTAGCACTCTGTCACAGGACAGGTCGCATGGGCCGGCCGGTGTTGCGATCTAGTACCAGCGCCGCCTGCCGCCGACCGCACGCCCGGTGGCGCCGAGAATCCACAGGATCGCGCCGATCACCAGGAGGATGATGCCGATGGTCCACAGCCAGGTGAGGCCGGTGAGCCATCCGATCAGGAGCAAGATCAGTCCGAGCACGATCATGACGTTCCTCGATTCTTCATCCCACCGGGGTGACGAGAGAGTCCGATCCCGGACCCTCCCGCACCCCGTCGACTCCTGCGCCCATTGCGTAGGTCAGATGCCCGCCGAGCGCGCCGCCGATGCCGATCGCGAGTAGTCCCGCGGTGCTCGTGGCGACTGCGCGTGCGTCCGTTCCGTGTCTGCGGCGAAGGTAGGACGCGAGCATGGCCGTGATGCCGATGGCGTTGGCCTCGGCGTGGATCAGGCCGACGCGGCGCTGACGCGTATCGCGTTCGGCCCAGTCCGCCCAGCCGGTCACCAACGTCGGGGGAGTGGCGAGCAGTCCCAGGCCGATCAGCCTGCGTGCGCCGACGTGATCGCGGAATGCCAGATCGAAGACGGTCGCGCCGACCCACGCCCCGATGGGGAGGCTGACGAGAACGGGATGCACGGGGTGCCCGAGCCAGGATCCGCGTAACACCGCGCCCGCGTCGGACGAACCGAGCGCCCCCTGGATCCTCTGTTGCAGGAACCGGCTGCCGCCGTCGAGGAACCCGGCGGACTCCGCCTTCCGGAACAGGCTCTCGAGGTTCATGATGTCCGATTACCCAGGGCGGCGCGAAGAAAACCGGCCTACCTTGTCGTCGATGCAGGTCGGGCGTAGCGTCGGGACCACGTTCTCGAAGGTGAGGTGAGTGCCGTGAAACTCAATCTCTTCGCTGCTTGGGTCAGCTTCGCTCTCGTGCTGTTGTCGGTGGTCTGTCTCGGCGGGTTCCTCGTCGCCGCAGGCTCGGGGCAGGGCGGCTGGGCGGTGATCTCCGGATCTCTGTGCGTCGTCGCGCTGGCCGGAGCGATGGCGCTGTACGGCGGAACCGTGCGTCACGATCACAGGTTGCACCACGAATCGCCGCACCTCTTCTGACGGCGGCATTTCCGGGCGGCCTCAGGATTCCGCGAGTCTCCGCTTCTCCGCTTCGATGTCGAAAGTGGCGGGCGGCCAGTCGAGGTCGAGCTTCTCCAGGGCGTCGATCAGCAGCTCGGTGACCGCGATCCGGCTGTACCACTTGCGGTCGCACGGAACCACATACCACGGCGCGTAATCGGTCGACGTCTCGTCGAGCATCGCCTGATACGCGTCCTGGTACGCGGGCCACAGCGTGCGCTCGTCGACGTCCGAGGGGTTGTACTTCCAGTACTTGTCCCGGCGTTCCAGCCGTTCGAGCAGCCGCGACTTCTGTTCGTCGAGGGATACGAACATCGCGACCTTCACCAGCGTCGTGCCGCCGGCGACGAGCTCCTTCTCGAATTGGTTGACCTCGTCGTAGCGGCCGCTCCAGATTTCCTGGGGCACGAGATCGTGAACCCGGACCACCAGTACGTCCTCGTAGTGCGACCGGTCGAACACACCGAGTTGCCCGCCGCGGGGCAGGGCCTTGTTGATCCGCCACAGGAAGTGGTGGCGCTTCTCCTCGGGAGTGGGCACGCCGAACGACGCGTGATCCACGCCCTGCGGATCCACGTGCCCGATGACGTGGCGGACCATCCCACCTTTACCCGCGGTGTCCATGCCCTGGAGCACGAGGAGCACCGACCGGCGATCCCCGGATCGACCGTTGGCGTAGAGCTTCTCCTGGAGGGCGGACAGCACCGTCCCGCGTTCCTCGAACAGCCGCTGCCCGTCCGCCTTGTCACCGGCGAATCCGGGTGTGCCTCCGCAATCGAGTTCGGCGATGCGCTGACCCGGACGAAACCGCAGGGCCTCGATTGCCGGCGTCGTCCAGAATCCGCGTGCGTTGTCTGCCATGTGCAAACAGTGCCACAGGGGCGTTATATGGAGGAATGGGCGGCGAGGTGCATCGTTGCCGTGTCCTGGTGATCGGGACGGGCTTTTCCGGTCTGGGCACGGCCATCCAACTCCGCAAGCGAGGCCGCGACGACTTCATCCTGCTGGAGAAGGCGCGGGAGGTCGGCGGCACCTGGCGGGAGAACACGTACCCGGGCTGCGCGTGCGACGTGCCCTCGCATCTGTATTCGTTCTCGTTCGAGCCGAACTCGGACTGGACGCAGATGTGGTCGGGGCAGGAGGAGATCTTCGACTATCTGCACGGCCTGGCCGACAAGTACGACCTGCGGCGCAACATCCATTTCGGCCGCACGATGACGGGTGGGTACTGGGACGCCGAACGTCAACGGTGGCACATCGACACCGAGTCGGGAGACGAGTACGTCGCCCAGTTCGTCGTCTCCGGGATCGGCGCCCTCCATATCCCGAATGTCCCCGATCTGCCCGGCGCCGACACGTTCGCGGGCACGGCGTTCCACTCGGCGCAGTGGAACCACGACTACGACTTGCGGGGCAAGAAGGTCGCGGTGATCGGCACGGGGGCCAGTGCCGTCCAGTTCATTCCCGAAATCGTGGGCGACGTCGCGGAGTTGCAGTTGTATCAGCGGACGCCGCCGTGGGTGATACCCCGTCTGAACGTCGGTATTCCGCCGAAGGCGCGGCGACTGTTCGGCCGGGTTCCGCTCACGCGCCGGATGTTGCGTGCCGTCGTCTACTGGTTGCACGAGTCGTTGGCGCTCGGGTTCAACGGGCATCCCCGCCTGATGCGGCCGATCGAGAAGCTGGCGCGGAAGAACCTGAACAAGACCGTCACCGATCCGGTACTCCGCCGCAAGCTGACCCCGTCCTACAGCATCGGCTGCAAGAGAATCCTCGGGTCGGGCGACTATTACCCGGCGCTGATCTCACGGAAGTCGGAAGTGATCACGGAGGGTATCGCGGAGGTCCGTCCGCACAGCATCGTCGCGGGAGACGGGACGGAACGGGAGGTCGACGCGATCATCTACGGCACCGGATTCCACGTCACCGACGGTTTCGAGAGTGTCGACCTGACGGGAGTCGACGGGAGGCACCTCGCCGAGGAATGGAAGGAGCACGGAATTCGTACCCACCTCGGTATCACCGTCGCGGGTTACCCCAACGCGTTCTTCCTCCTCGGCCCCAACACCGGCCTCGGTCACAATTCGGTGGTGTTCATGATCGAGTCGCAGATTCGTTACGTCCTGCGGCTGATGGATCTCGTCGACCGGCGCGGCGCCGATTCCGCGGTGGTCCGGCCGACGGTGCAAAGCAGCTTCAACACCGATATCCAACAGAAATTGGCGAAAGGGGTGTGGTCCAGCGGCGGGTGCGTGAGCTGGTACCTGGACTCGCATGGCGTCAATCGCACGATCTGGCCGGGTTCGACCGTGCGCTACTGGCGGCAGACGCGGTCGGTCGATCCCGCGGACTTCGAGTTCACGCCCGGCTGAACGGCGGGGGCGTCACTCCGTCGACGAGATGGCTTCCCCAGAGGTCCACTCCGGTGATCCGCGCGGTGGCCGTGCCTTCCGGGCTGGTGATCTGTAGTTCGGTGCCGGCGGACAGGTCTGCATCTGCACCGAGGGCGTCCGTCAGGGTGCGGACGCGGCCGTGCCAGACGTACCGACCGCTGATGGGTTCGAAGTTTCCCGCCAGCTGGACCTGCACGGTCACGGCGGGACGGTCGCCGACGACGATGTCGGCGGGGCCGCGGTAGCCCTCTTCTTCCTCGTGTTCGTTCACACGGGCAAGTTTACCTGTAACTGCTAGTTACACAAGAATGGATCGGCCTTAGTCGGTCTCGGCCGCAGGCGGCAGCAGCGGGTGCGGGATCGCATTGAATCGCGCGGGCGAGCCGTTGACGGCAGCGATGCCGGTGACGCCGCCCCAGGTCATCATCGTGAGGTAGTTGATCAGATCCTCGACCGACATGGACCGGTTGGAGATCCACCAGTGCGTTGCCAACTGCACACCGCCGACGATTCCGTACGCCCAGGGGACGGCTCCGCCGGAGTCCATCTCCATCTGCCGCAGCCGCTCGCCGAGAACGGTGGAGAGCACCTCCGCGATCATCCGTTCCGAATCGGCGACCGTCTCGCGGCCGGGGCCGGAGCCGTTGGCCATGATGTACAGGTAGACGTCGGGATCCGACGCCACCGTCTCGACGTACGCCGTGATGGTGGCGCGGGTCAGCTCGAAGTCGTCGAGGTCTCCGCCGATGGCCTCGTAGATCCGCGGGGCGAGCGTGGTTTCCACGTAACGCGCCATGGTCGCGTTCGTCAGATCGCTCTTGTCCGCGAAATAGCGGTACAGCACGGTCTTGGAGACACCGATCTCGGATGCGATCTCGTCCATGCCGATGTCCCGTCCGCGCAGGCGGATGGCGGCGATCGTGCCGTCGACGAGTTCTTCTCGGCGTGCGATTTTGTGCTCACGCCAGCGGCGCTTGCGCCCATCGGGCTTTGCTGCCTTGTCCAGCTTCGTCATCGACTCGGTCACCTGCTCGGGATCCTTCACGCCGTCGTTCGCCACTGACTCTCTTCACATCCGTTTCGTGTCGCGATCTTCTGTCAGCTTAGTGCTCGGGTCTTGTCGCCCGGCACAACGCCGTCTGTGCGGGCGCGCGTCCGACGGCTGGGCGGCCGCCTCCGCGCCGACCTTGGGCACAATGGCGTCTGTGGACCAATTGAGCCTTTCCGCCTTCGACGACGACGCGAAGCGCCGCGATCTCCGCAAGATGAAGGCTGTCGCGACGGGCTTCCTCGTGTTCGCCACGGTGGTCTACCTCGTGTGCAGGTGGCAGGAATCCCGGGGCGCGGGGGCGTGGGTCGGCTACGTGCGGGCCGCGTCGGAGGCAGGCATGGTCGGTGCGCTGGCCGACTGGTTCGCGGTGACGGCCCTGTTCCGGCATCCGCTCGGGTTGCCGATCCCGCACACCGCGATCATCAAGCGCAAGAAGGACCAGCTGGGGGCGAGCCTCAGCAACTTTGTCGGCCAGAACTTCCTCGCCCCCGAAGTGGTGTCCGCCAAGGTCGAGGCCGCGGAGATCCCGCTGCGGCTGGGCACGTGGATGGCGCAGCCCAAGCATGCCGCGCGCGTCGCTGCCGAGACGGCCACCATCCTGCGCGGGTTCGTCGAGATCCTGCGCGACGAGGACGTGCAGCAGATCATCGACAGCACACTGGTGCGCAGGCTGGCCGAGCCACAGTGGGGGCCGCCGATCGGGCGCGTGCTCGGCGAACTCCTGCGCGAGAACCGGCAGCTGCCGATCCTGGATCTGCTCGCCGAGCGGGCGCACCAGTGGGCGCTCGGGAGCCAGGAGACCATCGACCGGATCGTCAGCCGCGATTCGCCCGCCTGGTCGCCCAAGTTCGTCGACGCCATGCTCGGCGAGAAGATCCACCGGGAACTCGTCGAATTCACGTGGAAGGTGCGTTCCAATCCGGAGCACGAGGTGCGGCAGGCGGCCAACCGCTTCCTCGTCGACTTCGCCGACGACCTGCAGAACGACCCCGCGACCATGCAGAAGGCCGAGAAGATCAAGGCCGAGATCATGGGACGCGAGGAGGTGACCGGCCTCGCCGCGGCGACGTGGACGGTCGCCAAGCGCCTGATCATGGAATCCGTCGACGACCCGAACAGCACGCTGCGCACGAAGGTCGCGGAGAACGTCGTGCGATTCGGCGAGCGGCTGCGCGACGACCACGAGCTGAGGGCCAAGGTCGACGGGTGGGTGCTTGCCGGCACGCGCTACGTCGTCGTCCACTACACCGACGAGGTCACCGCGATCATCTCCGACACCGTCGAGCGCTGGGACGCCGAGGAGGCGTCCAAGAAGATCGAGCTGCAGGTGGGACGGGATCTCCAGTTCATCCGCATCAACGGCACCGTGGTCGGTTCGATCGCGGGCCTGCTGATCTACACCTTCTCGACGTTGCTGTTCGGCTGACAACCGCCTCGGCGGAGGGTCCGCTAGCTGGGTGCTAACAGAGTGCTTGCAATTGCTAGCACCCTGCTTTAGGCTTGGTTCTGCCCAGCAACACGGAGGACTGATGGCAAGCGATGATCGCGACGCAGCCGGTGCAGGAGATCTGGCAGCTCGCGTAGTCAGCAACGCCGCTCACGACATCGGAGGTTTCATTCGTGCCCAGCGCGAAGCAGCCCAGGTGTCGATGCGGCAGCTGGCGCAGCTGGCCGGTGTCAGTAATCCGTATCTGAGTCAGATCGAGCGTGGGTTGCGCAAGCCCTCGGCCGAGGTGCTTGGGCAGATAGCCAAGGGTCTCCGGGTGTCTTCGGAGGTCCTGTACGTCCAGGCGGGTTACCTCGAGCAGCGGCCACACGGTCCCCTCCGTGACGCTCTGCTCGCGGATACGGCCATCACCGAGCGGCAGAAGCAAGTGCTGCTCGAGATCTACGAGTCGTTCTGTCGTGAGAACGAATCGGCGGAAGCGGCCGAATCCCGGACGTCCGAGCTTCGGACAGAAGAACATCAGCGTTCTGATTCCCAGACGCCTGAACCAGAACCCCCCACCGTTGAACAGGAGAAAGCCGATGACTGACCAGAAGACCATCGACAGCGTCAAGACCTCGCTGTATGCGGCCGTAGGCGCCGGAGACGTAGTCGTGCAGGCCGTGGCCGACGTCGTCGCCCAGGTCCGCTCGCGCGCCGAGTCCACCCAGGGTGACGTCGAGGAGCGTGTCGGCGGCGCCAAGGAGCGCATCGCCGGGCTCCAGGAAGAGGTCACCGAGGGCGTCGAGAACCTTCGCGACCGCCTCGCCGGACTGCCGTCCGAGCTGCCCGAGGAGCTTGCCGAGCTGCGTGAGAAGTTCACCGCCGACGAGCTGCGCAAGGTCGCCGAGGCCTACCTGAAGGTCGCATCCGACCTGTACACGTCGCTCGCCGAGCGTGGCGAGGACACCGTCGAGCGCATCCGTAAGCAGCCGGTCGTCGAGGAGGGGATCGGCCGCGCCGAGACCGCCTTCGGTGACGCCGTCGAGCTGACCGAGGAAGCTCTCGGCACCGTGGCCCGCCAGACGCGCGCCGTGGGCGAGCAGGCCGCGAAGCTCGCGGGCCGCGCGTCGGGTCGCATCTCCGACACCGCCGAGGGGCTCGGCGAGGCCATCGCCGACGCCGGCGACGAGGCTGCCCTGAAGGTTCTCGACCTGGGCGACCAGGCCGAGGAAGCGTCGAAGGGCGCTGCTGATCGCGTCACCGCCACCGCGGCCGACGTCCAGGCTCGCGCCGACAACGCCGTCCCGGCCAAGCACGCCGCTCCGGCGAAGAAGGCTGCTCCGGCCAAGGCTGCGGCAACTCCGGCCCCGGCCCCGGCCCCGGCCAAGAAGGCTGTTCCGGCCAAGAAGGCTCCTCCGGCCAAGAAGGCTTGATCCTTCACGCTTTTCGGCCCCCGCACATTCGGTGCGGGGGCCGTTTGCGTGTCGACCTCGTAGGATGGGGCTGTGATTCAAGTTGACGGCGTCGTCTCGGTGATCTTGTTGGTGATTCGCATCGTCGCCCTGGGCGGTGCTGCATACGCGCTGTTCCACGCGGCTCGCCAGCGCAAAGACGCGTTCACCGCCGTGGACAAGTTGAGCAAGCCGATCTGGCTGAGCATTCTCGCGGTCGCGTTCCTCGTCCTCCTGCTGTTCCCCGCCGTGCAGTTGTTCGGCATCGTCGCGGTCGTCGCGGTGTGCGTCTATCTCGTGGACGTGCGCCCGCGCGTCGACGACGTGCAGCGCGGGCCTCGCTGGTAGCCGCACCACACCCATGCGCACGCAAAGTCTTGGACCTCTTGCGCCCAAACGATGACAATGTACATTGTGACAATGCTATTGTGGTGACACGGCTACCGAGGAGCTGACATGTCCGTCGTCCACCTGCGTGACTCAGCGAGCGATGCCCACCCGACGTCCCGTCTGACGCGAACCGGCGATCGCCAGGACACCGCGGCCCGACTGCTCGCCTCCGCCGCGCGCAAGTCGTACGACCCGCTGATCGAGGTCGACTGGGAGGCGCCGATCCCGGAAGACCGGTACGGCATGACCCCGGAGTGGTGCAGCCTGTACGGCACCGAGCTGTGGGACACCATGACCGAGGAGCGGCGCGTCACCCTCACCAAGCACGAGGCGGCCAGCATCGCCGGCACCGGGATCTGGTTCGAACTGATTCTGATGCAGATGCTGGTCCGCGACATCTACTCGCACGACCCGGCCACCCCGCACGTGCAATTCGCGCTCACCGAGATCGCGGACGAATGCCGGCACTCCACGATGTTCGCCAGATCCGCACAGCGGTTCGGGATCCCGTCGTACCGGCCCAAGTGGTGGATCCGGCAGAGCGCGCGGGCGTTCAAGGCCACGGCCACGGGTTCGCTGGCGTACGGCGGCATGCTGTTCGCCGAGGAGATCCTCGACATGATGCAGCGCGATTTCATGAAGGACGAACGGGTGCAGCCGATAACCCGCACCGTCAGCAAGATTCACGTGCTCGAGGAAGCCCGGCACATCAAGTTCGCGCGCGAGGAGACGGTCCGCCGCGTGCGGAATGCGTCGTGGTTCACCAGGGCGCGCGTGCGACTCGTACTCGGGACCACCGCCTACTTCGTCGTCACCAGCCTGGTGAATCCGCAGGTCTACGCGGCCGCGGGTCTCGACGTGGACCAGGCGAAGAGGGCCGCGAAGTCGAACCGGCACTATCACGACATGCTGCGCGAGGGCTGCTCGAAGACCATCGAATTACTCGACGAGGTGGGACTCGTCGGCGGACCGTCCCGGCTGCTGCTCCGACGGGCGCACATCGTCTGATGAAGGAATACCGGATCGACGACCTCGCACGCGAGGCGCGGGTGAGCGTGCGCAACGTGCGCGTCTACCAGGACCGCGGACTGCTCCCGCCGCCACGGAAGCAGGGGCGCACCGGGTGGTACAACGAATCGCACCTCGCCCGGCTCCACCTGATCGGGCGCATGCTCGATCGCGGCTACACGTTCGCCACCATCAGTGAACTCCTCACAGCCGCGCACTACGGGCTCCAGGTCAAGGACGTTCTGGAGACCGACGACCCGGGCAGCCGGTGGAAGAAGCGCAGGCGAGCGGCCCGTCTCACGATCGCCGAGCTGAAGCGCATGTTCGGTGCGCAGACCACCGAGGCCAACATCGCCCGGGGCACCGAACTCGGAGTGCTCGTTCCCGCCGGGGACGACTACTCGGTGAACAATCCGCGACTGGTCGAGGCGGCGCAGGTCCTCGTCGACGCCGGCATCCCGCTCGAGGACGTCCTCGAACAGACCGCGGCGGTGCGACAAGACCTCTCGGACGTCGCCGCGCGGTTCGTCGCCGTCGTCGCGGACCGCTATCTCGCCGCCGAGGGTGAGCCGCTCGAACTCGACGAGGCGAAGGTCTCGGACATCGCGCGGCTCGTCGACCAGATGCGTCCCCTCGCGCACGACGCCGTCCAGTCGCTGTTCGAAGAGGCGATGGAGGAGCAGATCTCCAAGGCACTCGAGCGGGCGGCCCGCCAGCTCGGCGAGACACCGGGTCCGGCGACGAGCACGGACACCAGCAGAGCAAGTTAGACAGGACAGGGGTAGGAATGACCAGCAGTTCGCGCACCATCGCCTTCCGGGCACTCGCCGGCGCAGCCGGAGTGGGTGCCGTCGTCGCCGCGGCAGCGGCGATCCGCCACAAGCGCGCCACTCGCGGGTTGACGTTGTCGACCGAAGTGGCGCCGAACGAGCTGCTGCGCACCCCGAATCTGCGCCCGGACGTGACGGAGATCCTCACCGACGACGGGGCGACGCTGTACGTCCGCGCCTACGGTCCGGTGGACGGCGATCCCATTGTGCTGAGCCATGGTTGGACCTGTTCCACCGAATACTGGTACCCGCAGGTGAACGCGCTCGCGGACGAGTACCGGGTCATTACCTACGACCAGCGTGGGCACGGCCGCAGCACGGTCGGCTCGCTGGCGCTCGGCCCCGACGTCCTCGCCGACGACCTGTCGGAGGTGCTGAAGGCGACGGTGCGTGACGACAAGAAGGCCGTGCTCGTGGGTCACAGCATGGGTGGCATGAGCATCATGGCGTGGGCAGGCAGGCACCCCGACGAGGTGAAGAAGTACGCGTCGGCAGTTCTGCTCGCCAGCACCGCCTGCGACCGGCTCATCGCCGAGACCACCGTCATCCCGCTACCGAATCGTTTTCCGCGAGTCCCGGTTCCGGTCGGCCGCGCCGTCCTGAGCACACCGGTCCCATTGGTGTCGTCGCCGGTGATGACCCGCGCGCTCCAGTACGTGTCGATGTCGCCGAACGCCTCCCGCGCCGAAGTCCAGTTCTGCGAGAACATCGTCCGGGACTGCAAGCCGCGCATCCGCGGCGGCTGGGGTGCTGCGCTCAGCGGCCTCGACATCCACGAGGCACTCGACAACCTCGACGTCCCGACCACGGTGCTCGTCGGCTCCATGGACCGGCTGACCCCACCTGTCCACGCCCGCAAGCTCGCTCGCGTCCTGGACGAGGCCGGTCACCTCGAGCGGCTGATCGTCCTACCCGGCGTCGGCCACATGAGCTCCGTCGAGAACATCGACGAGTTCGACAAGGAGATCGTGCGTCTCCGCAATCTCTGATCCGACAGTTGCACGCGAGTTTGTCAGGCTCACACGCAATAGTGTGTGAGCCTGACTAATTCGCCGGAATCTACTGGTTGGCGACCACACCGAAGCGGCGCAGCGACAGTGCCGGGTTCTTGGCACGGACCTCTGCGATCCGCTCGGCGGAGACGGTGCCGATCGCGGTCCCGACCCGTTCGCCGAGGGACGCGATCACCACCCCCATCGGATCCACGATCATCGACGCACCCGAACCGGCCGGGGCGCTCTGATCGGCCGCGGCGACGTAGATGGTGTTCTCGATGGCCCGGGCGCGGACGAGCGTGGTCCAGTGGTCTTCCTTGAGCGGGCCGGGCACCCACTCGGCGGGCAGAACGAGGACATCCGCGCCCGAGTCGACGATGCGCCGGGTCACCTCCGGGAACCGCAGGTCGTAACACGTCTGCATGCCGAAGGTGACGCCGTCGACGGTGAACGTCTCGGGTTCGCCGATCGAGCCGGCCTGCACGAAGTCCGACTCCTGGTAACCGAATGCGTCGTACAGGTGCAGCTTCCGATACGCGGCGGCGATGCTGCCGTCGGGGGCGACCGCGACGAGGGTGTTGAAGATGCGGCGCTCGCCCGGGATCGCTTCGTTGATCCCGGCGACGAGGGTCAACCCGTGCCGGGCGGCGATCTCGCGCAGTCCGGTGACGAACTCGCCCTCGAGGGATTCCGCAGAGTCCACGAACCGCTCGTCCATCGTCGGGACCGTGAACATCGCGTATTCGGGTGCTGCCAGTACCCGGGCGCCGCCCGCCGCCGCCTCCTCGGCGAACTTCGCGATCCGGCCGAGGTTGTCCTGCTTGTCCGAACCCGGTGCGAACTGTGCGATTGCGATGTCGACCATGTCAGTGCCTTTCCGAAGTGACGGGTGCGGGCATCCGTTCGATCTTGCCGAGCACCACGGTGTAACAGAAGATTCCGCCGATCAGGACCGCTCCGGTCGCGAGGAAGGCCCCCGCGAACGAGCCCGTGGAGTCGACCACCATGCCGGTCACGATGGGCGCCGCGATCCCAAGGAGGTTGGCGACGAAGTTGACGATCCCGCCGAGCGATCCGGTGTACCCCTGCGGGGCGATCAGAGCGACGATGCTGGAACCAGCGGGAACCGAGACGGCCAGTCCGGCTGCGCCGACCGACAGGAAGATCAGCGCGACGGCGATCGATCCCGCATACGCTGCGCCCGTCACCGCGAGGGACGCGAGCAGGCTGACCACCAGCACGGTTCGGCGCACCTTGGTGACGTCGCCGGTCCGAGCCAGCCATCGGTCCATCAGGATGCCCGCGATGAGGAACTGCGCGATGACGGCGACCAGCCACGGAATCATCGTATAGATGCCGCCCTTGAGCAGGTTCACCCCGAACTGCTTCTCCAGATAGGCCGGCAGCCAGGTGAGCAGGACGTAGTAGGCGTAGGTGTACGACGCGTACCCGAGCGCCAGGCCCCACGTCTTGCGTCGGCGCAGGAGGTAACCCAGTCCGTTGAGTGACCCGGCCGTCTCGGCGTCTTCGTCCTCCGCGCCGCCGGCTCGGATGAAGTCGAATTCCGCCTGGCTGAGGCGTCCCTTGGCGAGAGCCTGTTTCGGGGTGAGGTAGAGCAGCCACCACACGGCCAGGTAGCCGACGGACAGGATGCCGGTGAAGATGAACGCCGCGTGCCAGCTGAACGTGGTGACGAGGAAGGCCATGATCGGGATGCCGATCACGTTGGAGATCTTCGCGCACCCGTCGAAGACGGCCGTGGCGGTTCCACGCTCCTGCCGAGGGAACCACTGACCGATCGCCTTCCAGCCCGCGGGCACCGTCGGCGCCTCGCCGACGCCGAGGACCAGACGGGCGACGAGAAGCATGCCGAGACCACCCGCGGCGGCGGACGCGAACGAGGCGACCGCCCACATGAACGCCGCCGCCCGGTTGACCCACCGGACGCCGATCTTGTCGATGAACGATCCGATCGGCATCTGAAGCATGGCGTATGTCCAGAGGAACGCCGAGGACACCATGCCCATCTGCGACGCACTGATCTCGAAGTCGCGCATGATCTCCGGGGCGGCGATCGAGAGGTTGACTCGGTCGATGTAGTTGACGAACATTCCGACGCCGAGAACGCCGGCGATGGTCCACCGGGCACGGCCCACCTTGGGGTGGGCCTCCGCTTCCGCGCTGTCGGGGGATACCGGTCCCGACGTCTGGGTCGTCATCGTGACTCCCTGATCTGCTTGATCTGCTTGATCTGCTCGAACGGTCCGGCGAATCCTGCGGCGAGTGCGCCGTGCTGCATGATGAGCGCCATCTGGTCGGCCCCGTGCTGCACCGCGAACTCCTTCTCTTCCACGCTCCACGCGGGGAGCACCCAGGGCTTGCCCGCCTCGGCGGCCGCCGAGGCCACCGCGGCGAGGTCGGTGAAGTCACCCTCTTCGCGTGAGTATGCCCCGCGTTCGCGGCGGAGGGAGAGGTCGGACGGTCCGACGAACACGCCGTCGACGGTGTCGAGTGCGAGGATCTCGGCGATGTTCTCGATCGCTCCGGCGTCCTCGATCATCGGGTAGCAGCGGGTGAACGTGTCCTGCTCCGTGACCCACTCGTCGGTGAAACCGCCGTAGTTGGTGGTGCGACCGCCCGCGAAACTCCGGTCGCCGAGTGGCGGGAACTTCGCGAACGCCGTGATTTCCTTTGCGTGAGCCGCATTTTCGATGTGGGGGATGACGACAGCCGTCGCGCCGAAGTCCAAGGCCTGCTGGATTGGGCCGCGTTCGGGTCCGAGCACCTTCGCCAGGACCTCCATGCCGAGGCTGCGCAGGAACGGGATGAACCGTTCGAGGTCCGCGAGGTCGAAGGATCCGTGCTCGATGTCGAGGACCACGGCGCCGTAGCCGATGCCGCGCGCGATCTCCGCTGCGGCGAAGCTCGGGTCGGACAGCCAGATCGCGTAACGCCGATCGGCGGGGGTGCTGTACATGCTGGTGGTCTCCTTTTTCGTGGGGTCCCTTGCCGGAAACGGGTGGCTCTCGGCAATCACTGCGCTGTGACCGCTCACACATCCACTCCGTATACGTCATGTATACACAGAGAATACTTGGTGTGTCCATAGCTTGTATGATCAATTTGTTACGAGTCCGTCAATCCGATGGGCCGTCTGACGAAGGGATCGAGATGTCGGCATCGACGCTCGCCGGGCCCACCGGTGAATCCGGACCGGCACGAGATCGGGTCTACGTCTGGCTGCGGGACGAGATCATCCGCGGGTCCATCGAAGGCGGCCGATTCCTCGACGAACTCTGGGTGTCAGGGACGATGGGAGTGTCACGCACTCCGGTGCGAGAAGCGTTTCACCGCCTCGCCGCCGAACGGTTCATCACGCTGCTTCCGCGCAAGGGTGCGCAGGTGCGCACGGTCACCGCGCGCGAACTCGAGGAGGTTTACCAGACCCGGCTGCTGATCGAGGGTCACGCGGTGTCCACCCTGTGCGCGCGGGGAGTCGGCGCACCCGCGCACATGGTCGATCTGATCGAGCCCATGGAGGCCGCGGGGCGCGAGCACGACTGGTTCGCGGTGTCCGGCCTCGACCGCGAATTCCACCTGACCATGGTCAGCGCCGCGCAGAACTCGGTGCTGACCGAACTCTACGATTCGCTGCGGTCGCGGCAGCAACGCGTCGCCGTCCGCGCGCTGAACGTCGGACCCCAGCGGCTCGACACCATCAACGCGCAGCACCGGGCGCTCGTCGCCGCACTCGAGGCGGTCGACGCCGACAAGGCGCTGGAGATCCTCACCGCCCACCTGCGGCCCGTCCCGGAAGTGCTGGCGTTGCTACCGTCCCAGTAGCGGGACGACGAAACTAGCTGAACACCACCGTCTTACGGCCGTGGACGAGGACGCGATCCTCGAGATGCCAGCGCAGGCCGCGGGACAGTACGAGCTTCTCGATGTCGCGGCCCTGCCGGACCATGTCCGCGACCTCGTCGGCGTGGTCGACGCGGATCACGTCCTGCTCGATGATGGGGCCCGCGTCGAGCTCGGCCGTCACGTAGTGGCAGGTGGCGCCGATCAGCTTCACACCGCGGGCGAAAGCCTGGTGGTAGGGGCGGGCACCGACGAACGACGGCAGGAAGCTGTGGTGGATGTTGATCGCCCGGCCGGCCCAGTGCTCGCACAGTTCCGAGGGCAGCACCTGCATGAAACGCGCCAGCACCACGGCATCGGGGTCGTGGGCGTCGACCAGTGCACGCACCTGCTCGAACGCGGGCCCGCGTTCGGCGGGATCCTTCGCGAACGGTACGTGATGGAAGTCGATGCCGTGCTGCCGCGTGACGGTCTCGAGATCGCGGTGGTTGCCGATCACCGCGCAGATGTCGGCGGGCAACTCGCCTCCGGCCGCACGGCCGAGCAGGTCGTGGAGGCAGTGCGCCTCCTTGCTCACCAGCAGCACCACCCGCTTGCGCTCACCCGTGTCGGACACCGTCCACTCGGTCTCGGGGCCGAGTTCGGCGGCGACGGCCGCGAAGCGCTCCCGGAGTTCCTCGATCGACATGTCGACCGAGGAGGCACGCACTGCCTGACGGGTGAAGAACCAGCCGGTGTCGGCGTCGGCGTGGTACGCCGCCTCGACGATCCAGCCGCCGACCTCGGCGAGGAACGTCGAGATCCGGGCGACGATGCCGGTGCGGTCGGGGCAGCCGAGAGAAAGAACGTACCGATGGTCCTCGGTCGAAGCAGCGCTCATGGGCAACAGTCTTTCAGGTCGCGCTCCGGCCGTTCACCACGGCGGTGCCGACGAGAGTCCCGGCGTCGATGTCGTGAATCGCGCGTTCGGTGAGCAGCTGCAGGAGATCGAGACGAATCTCCTCGACGGTCCCGGCGTCGAACGGGGCGAGCGCGCGGCGGAAGGCCCCACCCAGAACGAGGTCCCAGGAGAACTCGGGGGTCGCGGGAATGATGTTGGACAGATCCCGGACCTCGGTCGAGTGCGCTCCGAGCTCGCCGAGCCACTGGTGGAGCCCATCCGGGGTGTCGATGCGCGCGAGAGGATCGAACGGCGACCCGGCCGGTTCGGGCTCGGGTTCCCGGTGCCGGGCGACGGCGTCCTGGAACGCGCCCGCGAAGTCGCGCAACGCGCCCCGCCGCCACACCGTGATCCCGACCTTGCCGCCCTGCCGGACGAGGCCCGCGAGCCGGGTGAACGCGGCATCCATGTGGGGCAGGAAGAACACGCCGTACGAGCAGGCGAGCGCGTCGTAGCCCGCGTCCGGGACGGTGCTCGGCGGCTCCCACGTGGTGGCGTCCGCGCAGACGAACTCGATGTTCTGCAGTCCGCGCTCCGACGCCTTCAGCCGCCCCTGCTCGAGGAGTTCGTCGGCCAGATCGACGCCGTGGACCAGCCCCGACGGACCCACGGCGGTGGCCGCGGGGAGCGCCGAAGACCCTGCGCCGCAGCATACGTCGAGGACGGCGTCGCCGGGACGCAGTCCGAGCTGGAAGACGAGCGACTGCCCGGCCGGCGTCCATATGGCCGTCGTCAGCCGGTCGAACTCCAGCCGTGCCTCGTCGAAGATCGATCCCGGATCACTCATACGGCGATGCTAGGCCGTGCCGCGAGCCCCGGAAGGCATTGTGCGAAGCTCACAGGTATGTCCGACGTTGCACTGACCCGATCCCAGGTGGCCGACCTCGTCGACCACACGCTCCTCAAGCCCGAGGCCACCACCGACGACGTGAAGGCGCTGATCGACGAGGCGCGCTCGCTCGGTGTGCTCGCTGTCTGCGTGTCGCCGTCGATGCTGCCGGTCAAGGCGCCGGGTCTGGTGACCGCCGCGGTGGTCGGGTTCCCCTCGGGTAAGCACCACTCGCTGGTCAAGGGCGCCGAGGCCCGGCTCGCCGTGGACCAGGGCGCGCAGGAGATCGACATGGTGATCGACATCGGTGCCGCCGTGGCCGGCGACTTCAACGCGGTGCTGGCCGACGTCCTCACCGTCCGCGAAGCAGTCGGCGACCGCACGGTCCTCAAGGTGATCCTCGAGACCGCCGCGCTCAGCGACGAGGCGATCGTGGAAGCATGCCGGGCCGCCGAGCGGGCCGGCGCGAACTTCGTGAAGACGTCCACCGGATTCCATCCGGCCGGGGGAGCGACCGTGGAGGCGGTGCGACTGATGGCGCGGACCGTCGGCGGGCGGATCGGCGTGAAGGCGAGCGGCGGGATCCGCACCGCACAGGCCGCGCTCGACATGATCGCGGCCGGTGCGACGCGGCTGGGACTGTCGGGAACCCGTGCCGTCCTGGACGGGCTGCCCGACTGACCCTGCGGTCGATCAGACCAGCAGGCCGCAGCTGCTCTGCTGTTCCTGCTGTTGTTGCTGGGTGCCGGCGGCAGGCATCGTGTAGGCGCCACCTTCGAGGGTGATCTCGATGGCGTCGTCGGTGACCTTCAGTGACGTCGGCTGCATGCCCAGTGGGTAGGTCTGCAGACTCGAGGTCAGGGTCTGGACGACCCCGTCGACGAGATCTGTGGGAAGACCGAAACCGAGGATCTCTGCACCCACCGTCTCCACCTTGACGGTCCCGTTCACGACCTCCGGTTTGACGGTCAGATCCGCCAGCCCGGCCGGGCCGACGGAGAACCTCAGGGTTCCCGCGTTCGAATCGGCGGTGACACCGCTGATGAGCGAACCGAACGCCTGCTGCTGCAGCGTCGCGAGGATTCCCGCGGTGGACCAGGTGATGTCCGCGTCGGAACTGCCGATGGTGCCACTGCTGTCAGCGGTGTTCTCGATCCGGATGTCGTTGACCTGGGCGTGCACCTGCATGCCCTGAGCGGGGCCGAACTTGGTGTCGTCGCTGTCGATGGTGATGTACGGGACGTTCTTGTCGACCGACTGGAGCAGGACCGGCTTCCAGCTCAGTCCCACGTCCACCTGCGAGCCGAGTTGGCTCTCGAACTGGTCTGCCATGCAGGTCTTCACTCTGTTGCGCACGAAGAGTTCGCCGCCGACGAGGACCGCCACGAGCGCGGCGATGACGACAAGAGAGATGACGAGCACACGGTTACTTCGGGGTGCGGAGTTCGTTCGGGCTGCCATTGCATGGATTCTTCCCGACAACTCTGAACAAATTCTGTGAATGCGTCGGCGGCGGGTCGTCGAGATCCGCAGAAATTGTGATACGTGCCACAATCGCCCAGTAATCTAGGGGAATGTCCGGATGGTTGGCTCCACGTCCCGGTGACCCGGAGCGCGAGGGTGTCGGTGAAGAACTGACACGCGTCGCGACGGCTCAGGCGGGTTTTTTCACCACTGCGCAGGTGCTGCGCCTCGGTTTCGCCGCCGACGAGATCGGTGAGCGCGTCGCCGACGGCTCGTGGGTCAAGATCGAGCGAGATCTGTTCCGCTTGAAGGATTGTCCGCACTCCGATCTCGAGGAATTCGCGAAGTGGTGCACCTGGTTCGGTGCCGCCGCCGCGGTCTCGCACCAGAGTGCCGCCGAACTTCACGGCCTCGGGCACCTGTACCCGCGGTTCATTCACCTCTCGACGGTGTTGTCGCCGCCGTCGCCGACGCAGCAGTTGGCGTTGCACCGGCGTTCGCTCCGCCCGGAGGACTGCGAGCAGGTCGGCCCCCTGCGCATCACTACGCCGCTGTGCACGGCACTCGACCTCGCCGCGAGCGGTATCTCGCAGGAACTGCTCGACGAGGTGGTCGCCGACGGCGTCGCGATCGGGCGACTGAATGCGCGCACACTGCACGGCGAGTGCGGATCCCTGCCGGCGCAGGTGGCGCAGCGCGTCGAACACGCACTGGCCACCTGCACCTGACGGATCACCGCTCCGGGATCAGAACGGCCACTCGCCGTTCCGGGTGCCCTCCAGGAGCGGGATCATCGAGAATCCCGCGTCCGACAGTCCGCCGAACGTGTGGCGGTTCGCGGACCCCGTCGGTCCGTGTCCGTGTCGGTAGCCCGCCACGTTCCACGTGTAGACGGGGACGTCGGCCGGGACGTGCCGGGTCGGATCGCCCCACGCCGCCTGCTCGTCGGTGACGATGACGACGCGATCGTGGTCGCGGTAATGCTTCCGCACCGCGGACGCCGTGTCCGTGCCGCCCAGGTCGCCGAAGCTGTCTACCGCCCGCAGCACCGGCTGGTGCTTGAACGGCACGTACCGGCTGTCAGTGCCGAACTCGACCAGGTTGGCCCGTTCGGCGCGCGCCGCCAGTACGGTACCGAACACCGCGGCCGCGTCCGCCCTCGTCAGTTCCGACCGCGCCGAGACGCGGCTGTAGAACATCGATCCGGACCGGTCGACGAGTACCAGGGTGCGGCCGGGAAGCGACGGGACCGCGGACAGCGACGCCCCGAGCGCACGCTCGAGCGCATGTCCCCACCGCAGACTCGGCGCGTGCCGGTACGCCGCGAGGAACCGCATCGGCAGCTGCCGCGACTTCGCGACCTCCCCCGGATCGGCGATCCGGGCCGCCACCTGCTCCGCGACGTGGTCGGGGATCCCGGCCTCGTCGAAGTTCCTCAGGTTGCGAAGAAGCCCCATGTATCCCATGGACGGGATCACCGCCTGCCACGCTGCCGCATCCATCGGTCCCTGCAGCCAGCCGGCGAGCGACTCCCACGTCATCCCGGCCGCCGACAGCCGCTCCGGGTTCCGGAGGACAGCACGCCGATCCTCCGGTGGGAGTGCCGCCAGCGCCGCCCGTTCCGTGAGCATCCGCAGGCCGGTGGGGACGGCGTTCTCGCGTCCCTGCCGCCGATCGATCGCGTGCCGGAACAGCTCGCCCTGCCACGTCGCCGACGGCGACGCATGGGTGAGCTCGAGGACGTCGCCGAAGCGGACGTCCCTGGCATCGGAATCCCACTTCAGCAGTGAGCGTTCCGAGTACAGGCGGACGGCGGCGTCGGCGACACCGCGCTTGACCGGCTTCGGGATCGAACGACCGTGGCGCGCAATCCAGTAGGCGAGGATCTCACCCGGCTCGTCGGCCCGCTCCAGCGCCGAGGAGATGACGGCGCGGTTGCCGCCGTGCAGACCGGCGCCCAGCCGGGCACGGACGAACTCGGCGGCGGCCACCACCGACGCCGAACGCAGATGCGCATCGCGGCGCAGCCACCCGATCAGGCGGGCGGTCCACTCCGGGTCCGACAGGGTGACCTCGTGGATGAGCCCGACGAACCGGTTGTCGCGGTCCGGAGCCGACTCGTAGAACGTGTGCTCACCCACCATGTTGGTGACCGCGAGGAGGAACAACTCGCTCTTCGCGTCGCGGGCGTAGCCGATTCCGCCCTCGAAGGTGTGGCCGGCCGGCGTTTCCGACGTGATGGGGCTCTGTATCTTGGTGCGGCGCAGCGTCTTCAGGTTGAACTTGCTCATGGGTTGTTCCTCCTTTCGGGAGGTGTCGGTGCTCAGGGTGCGCGCCACCCGAGGTCGAGGCGACGACGGGGTGCGGAGTCGAACCGCGTGCTTGCGCACTTCGCCAGAGAAGTATCCGTCGTCTGCGCACCGGGTGGCGCGCACGCATGTCGTGCCGAGTTCGGAGTCGGCGGAGGCACGGACGCGCTCTACCGCTGAGCTACAGGGACCTGCGTCCCTGACCGGATTCGAACCGGCGACCACGCGATCCACAGTCGAAGTAGCCCTCGCCTGCGCACCGGCACAACATGTTTCGTGAAGTGACTCTACGGGGCGCTTCGGGGGATGTCGCGTGAATTAATTCCTGCCGGAACCGGGTGCAACCAGGTCCCACGGAACGGTGAGGATGTTGTCCCGCAGTGGGCGGCGTTGAGACTGCACCGGCAGGCCCTGCGCGCGCAGCAGTTCGAGCGCGGCCCGCCACCGCACCCGCGGTCCGAACGAGCCGTGCGGCGCCGCAGTGGCCCACGCGCGATCCGCTGCCGTGAGGAGGGCGTGGACCGGCTCGCCCGGGACGTTGCGATGGATCAGCGCCTTGGGCAGCCGTTCGGCGATGTCCGACGGCTTCTCCACGGCGAACGGGTCCCATGCCAGCGTCAGCGACAGCGGGCGGGTGGCGTCGAGCAGCACCCACGCGCAGCGGCGACCCAGTTCGTCACACGTGCCGTCGATGATCAGCCCGCCCGGTGCGAGCCCGGACTGCATCCGCGTCCAGGCCGGCCCGACCGCGTCCTCGGGGTACTGCCGCAGCACGTTGAACGCGCGGACCAGGGTGGGGCGCAGTCCGGAGAGTTCGAACCCGCCGCGGGCGAAACTCACTCCGTTCCGGCTCTCGACCACCCGTTCGGGGTCGATCTCGAGCCCGACCACCCGGCGGTCGCCGCGCACGGCGGTCAACCGGTCGGCGAGCTCGAATGTGGTGTGCGGCCGGGCGCCGTACCCGAGGTCGACGACGAGCGGGTCGGCGGAAGCGTGCAGCGTCCGGCGCACCAGCGCGTCGTGGACGAGCCAGCGGTCGCTGCGTCGCAGCCGATTGATGCCTGTCGTGCCCCGGGTGATGACACCGTGAGGCCGCTTCAGCGTCGCTGAAGTCATGGGAAATCCGTGCGGTGGTTGCTAGTGCTGCGACAACCACGTTTCGGTGATCTCGGCCTCGGCGCGGAAGAGATCGATCAGGTTGACGAGCATCAGCTGCTCGAGCTTTCCGCCGATGAACGGCAGATACACCTTGGCCTCGGAGGAGGTGCGGAACGTGCAGCCCGTCTCGGTGGCGAACAGCTTCATGGTGCCCGTGAGGCTGCCCGGGCCCGCGGGGATCGACGCCTCGTACGTGCCCGTGGTCGGCTCACCGAAGGGCGTGTACGACTCCTTGCGCGTGATGACCATGTCCTTCTTCATCACGGTCTGCGCGATCTCGGGAAGTTCCGACCGCGGCAGGATGTGGTGCAGGACGAGGTCGATCCCGTCGTCGGTCACCTCGAAATGCTCGATGTGGTTCTCGGAGTACTTCCGCATCTCCTCGATGCGCGCATCCCAGTAGTCACGGTTGGTGAACGCGTTGTACACCTCTTTGGGGGTGTGCTTGTAACGGGCTGAGTAGTCGATGCGGCGAGCCATGATCGCCAAGGTTACCGGCTGCGACGGAACACAAGGGACACCCGCCCCAGGTCAGGCCCCGAGCCACTGCTGCGTGAACGCCTGCTCCTTCTCGATCAGGCGGAGGACCTCGTCCGCGATCGCGCTCTCGATCTTGCCGCCGATCAGCGGGATCCTGACGTCGGCCTTGCCTTCGACCTGCACGTTCGACAGGGAACCGTTCCCCGTCAGCGTCTGGGTTCCGGAGATCGTCGCGGGCGCACCCACGACGTCGGCCGTGAACGTGCCCTCGGCGCGGTCGCCGTCGAGGGTGCCCCATGTCTCCGTGCGCTTGATCACGAGATCGCCGGAACGGACCTTCGAGACGATGCTGGGCAGGTGCTCGGCGGGAATCGACTGCGACATGGCCACCGAGATGGTGCCCGGGCCGGTGGTGATCTCGTCCAGGGTTGCCCCCGGTCCTCCGACCCGGTCGAGACGGTCGCGCCAGTACTGCTCGGTGATCAGGCCCGCATGGACCTGGGCGACGGGAAACGCATAGGACGACGAATGCTCGATGCGGCGGCTCACGATCCGCAGGCTACCGTTTGCGGTTGTGTGGGATGTGAGCATTGTCAGTCAACTCGTCGATTCGGGTGCCTTCGTATCCGAGAACCTCGAACTGTCGGGGATGACGACGCTGCGGGTGGGCGGGCCGGCGCGGATCGTGGCGGAGTGTCCGACGACGCAGGTCCTCGTCGACGTGGTGCGCCTCCTCGACGCCGCGCACATCCCGACGCTGATCCTCGCCGGCGGCTCGAATCTGGTGGTCGGGGACGACGGATTCGACGGTGTGGTGGTGCGTGTGTGCAACACCACTGTCGGTCTGGAGGAGGGATTCGTCACTGCCGAGGCGGGGGCCGAGTGGGATCAGGTGGTCGCGCAGACCGTCGCCGCCGAGCTGGGCGGGCTCGAATGCCTGTCGGGGATTCCCGGGTCGACCGGGGCAACCCCGGTGCAGAACGTGGGCGCGTACGGCGTCGAGGTGGGGTCGATGCTGAGGCGGGTCCACCTCCTCGATCGCCGCACGGGTGAGGCGCGCTGGGTCGAACCCGAAGCCCTCGGTCTCGGCTATCGCACGAGCGTCCTCAAGCACTCCGATGCCGCCCTGGTGCTGGCCGTGGAACTGACCGTGCATCCCGACGGGCTCGGCGAGCCGCTGCGCTACCGCGAACTGGTCTCGGCGCTGAACGGTGCCGAGGACGACCGGTTGCCCTCGGCACAGGTCCGCGACGCCGTGCTGGACCTGCGGCGGGGCAAGGGCATGGTGCTCGATTTCGAAGATCACGACACCTGGAGCGCGGGCTCCTTCTTCACCAACCCCGTCGTACCCGACGGGGAGTTGGCAGGTGTCCTCGCCGCGATCGAGACGCGCCTCGGCGACGTCGCCGTTCCCCAGTACCCGGCCGACGGTGGAACCAAGTTGTCTGCGGGGTGGCTGATCGAGCGGGCCGGCTTCTCGAAGGGGTATCCCGGCGAGAACGCTCTCGCGCGGCTGTCGACCAAGCACACCCTCGCGTTGACCAATCGAGGTGCCGCGAAGAGCGAGGACCTGCTGGCATTGGCCCGTGACGTCCGAGACGGCGTCCAGTCGGCGTTCGGTGTCCGGCTCGAACCCGAACCCGTGACGGTGGGCTGCGCGATCTGAGACGGGTCCGTAGCGCAGGTAACCTGTTAGCTGTGCATGAACTGGGTTCTCGGACAAGTCGGTCGCGCGTCGCGTTGATCGCGACGGCGCTGATCGCGTTTCTCGTTTTGCTGACCGGATGCACGGTCGGCTCCGAGTCGGGAACCGCCACTGCGCCGTCCGAACCGGCGGTCGAGGTGACCCAGAATCCGGCGTCGGGCACCGAGGACGTCAATCCGGTGGCGCCGATCTCCGCGACCGCGACCCAGGGCACATTCACCGACGTCTCGCTCGTCAACGCCGACGGCCGCGCCGTGCAGGGTGTGCTGTCACCCGACCGGACCACGTTCACCGTCGGGGAGGCGCTGGGCTACGGCGACACGTACACGTGGAAGGGCACGGCGCTCGGCACGGACGGCAAGTCCGTCGCCGTCGACGGCAGTTTCACCACGGTCGAGCCCGAAGAGACGATCGGCGCCACTCTCAACATCGCCGACGGTCAGGAAGTCGGGATCGCCGCCCCGATCATCGTCCAGTTCCACGAATCCGTCGAGGACAAGGCGGCGGTCGAGAAGGCGATGACCGTCACGACCAACCCGCCCACCCCCGGCGCGTGGGCGTGGCTGCCCGACGACAACGGGTCGCGTGCGCACTGGCGGCCGCAGAACTACTGGGCGCCCGGCACCGCCGTCAGCCTGGACGCCCGGCTGTACGGACTGGACTTCGGCGTCGGAGCGTACGGCGCTGAGGATCTGTCGCTGGACTTCACCGTCGGGCGCAGCCAGATCGTGATCGCGAACGCGCCGAGCCACCGCATGCAGGTGGTGCGCGGCGGCGAGACCATCCTGGACATCCCCGTCAGCTACGGCGAAGGCAACGAGGCCCGCAACGTCACCCGCAGCGGAATCCACATGGTGACCGAGAAGCACGAGGACTTTCTCATGTCCAACCCGCCGTTCTACGAGAACGTGCGCGAGCGCTGGGCGGTCCGCATCTCCAACAACGGCGAGTTCATCCACGCGAACCCCGAGACCATCGGTGTCCAGGGTTCGTCGAACGTCACCAACGGCTGTATCAACCTGTCCCTCGCGGACGCCCAGCAGTACTTCGGCACCGCGATGTACGGCGATCCAGTCGAGGTGACCGGAACGTCCATCGACCTCTCGGCCGCCGACGGCGACATCTACGACTGGGCCGTCGGCTGGCCCGAATGGCAGTCCATGTCGGCACTCGCATAGGCGAGCGAACTTTCTCCACACCCAGTGGAACCGAACCGGGGCCGCCTGCGTCTACCTGAATGAGGACGCGTCAACGGCGCCGTGTTCTCGGGTAACACAACTGTGGGGAGTCGTCCGCTGTCGAGGGGTCGACGGACGACCCCGACAGTCCGTTTCGGTCGAAAGTCGTTGATCGGCAGGGGGCTGTGGGATGGGATGGATGTTGCTGGGGGTCGTGACGATCGTGGCGGGACTGTGGACCGTGGTCCTGGTGCTCGAACACCAGGACAGGCGGACCGCCGCGAGGTCGCTTACGTCGTGCGGTGAAAACGCCCGGACGAAGCCTGATCTCGTGGCTTGACGACGATCTGGTCGATGTTCACGTGGGAGGGCCTCGAGGCGACGAACCCGATGACGTCCGCGACATCCGCGGCGACGAGCGGGGTGATGCCCTCGTAGACCTTGTCGGCGCGCTGCTGGTCGCCTTCGAATCGCACCAGCGAGAACTCGGTTTCCACTGCGCCCGGGGCGATCTCGGTGAGACGGACCGGCTTTCCGAGCAGTTCTCCGCGCAGCGTGCGGTGCAGGACGGCCTGCGCGTGCTTGGCGGTCGTGTATCCGGCACCGTTGTCGTACGCCTCGAGGGCGGCCACGGACGTGATGGTGACGACCAGACCGTCACCCGACTCGATCAACTTCGGCAGCAACGCCTTGGTGATCCGAAGGGTGCCCAGGACATTGGTCTCCCACATCCACCGCCAGTCGTCGAGATCGGCCTCGGCGACGGTGGCCAGTCCCTTGGCGCCGCCCGCATTGTTCACGAGCACGTCGACCCTCGGCAGTACCGCGCTGAACGCGTCCACGGAATCCTGGTCCGTAACGTCGAGTTCGAGCGCGGTACCGCCGATGTCTTCGGCGATCTTCTCCAGACGATCCAGTCGCCGGGCCCCGATGACCACATGAAATCCCTGCTCGGCCAGGGTGCGGGCGGTGGCTTCTCCGATTCCGGAGCTTGCCCCGGTGACGACGGCGATGCGGGTGTCAGGTGAAAAGGTCATGCCGACATGTTAGGTCTCGTCGATGACGGAGTAGCCACTCGCGTCGCCGGCGACGCTGCGGCTGCGCTCGCCCCGGATGTTGACGGGGACGTCGCCGGCCAGGGTGATGCGGTTGAGGCGCCGGTAATGATCGTCGTAGTCGGCGACGGCGTAGTGCTGAGTGGCACGGTTGTCCCAGATCGCGACGTCGCCCGACTGCCAGTTCCACCGGGTCGTGAACTCGAGCGAGATCGCGTGATCCTGCAGGACCCGGAAGAGTGCCTGCGACTGGGTGCTGCTCAGACCGACCAGGCTCTTGATGAAGTGACCGAGCAGCAGTGTGCGCTCGCCGGTCTCGGGGTGCACCCGCACCACCGGGTGCTCCGTCTCGAAGTAGGTGGACTGGAACTCGGCGCGGTACTCCGTCGCCTTCTCGTCCTGCGCGCGTTCCGCGCTGGTCGCCGCGTAGTCGTAGACGTTGGTGTGCGTCGCCCACAGGTTGTCGGCGAGGACCTTCAGCGGCTCGGGCAGCGCGTTGTAGGCGGCGACACCCGATGCCCAGGTGGTGGATCCGCCATAAGTCGGGAGTTGCACGGCGCGCAGGATCGACGCCTTCGGGATGCGATCGACGAACGTGACATCGGTGTGCCAGCTGTTGGCCTTGCCGTAGTCGGAGTCGATGGGCAGCACCTTGGTGCCGCGCGACGTGACGGTCGGATGCGCCGTGGTGGGGGAGCCGAGAAGTTCCGCGAACTCGTACTGCGAGTCGTCGGTCAGATGTTCCTGGCCACGGAAGAAGATCACCTTGTGCTCGAGCAGGGCCTGGCGGATGAGCGACACGGTGGCGGGGTCGAGGTTGCCGCCGAGCCGGACGCCGTCGATCCGGGCGCCGATGTGGGCACCGAGCTTGACTACGCTCGGGGCGTTCTGGGAACCCTCGGCGTCTGTCACGTGCTCGGGCGCGAAATCGATGGACATGGTGAGCCTTTCGGATACCGGAGACGGTGTGGAGTCCCGTAACCGAACCATCGGGCGGTGTGTCGCCGGAAGGATTTGCGTCACCCTGATCGCAAGGGGCGGGCGTGGCCCGACGAACCCAGTTCGCGTACAGCGCGGCGGCCGCTGTCGGGGCGAGCCCGCCGCCGAGAACTGCCGATGTCGATCAGCGGGAACAGTGCGGCCGCCCAGACGGTCAGCCCCACCGAGTCCATGACGAGGAGACGCCGCCGGCGGTGCCTCGCAGGGGCGGGAACTGCGGAACCGGCGCGGGGTGGAGGTACACGCCGACGCGCCCTCCGATTGGTGAAACCGACCGAAGCTGCTAGTTTCGTGTCATGTCTTCAGGCCAGTCGACCGCTCCGCGGGTCACCTATGTGACTTCCGCGCTGGGCTCGCGGCTGCCCTTGGCGCGGGAACTGTGTTGTCGCTGTCTCAGCATCTGCAGCTAATTCGCGCAGCCTTCTCCTGATCGATCGTCCTCGGTCGTCCCACTCTCGGTCTGGGACGGATGCAACGTTCGGACGAAGGTGCGCACCGCCTCCGCTTGCAAGGACTGCCACGTGTCTACCCCCACTCTTTCCAGCCCCACCCGGACCGGTTCCGTATCTCGATTCCAGCGGCCCGTGTCCCGTCCCCGTCTCCATATCGTTCCCCCCGAGCTGCGGATCAGCGACGGCCCGGCCGCCGGTGTTCTGCGGGTCGCCCGGTCTCGCGGGCCGCTGTCCAGGGACGTCGCCGCGAAAGCGACCGGCCTGAGCATCGCCACCGTCAACCGACAGGTGTCGGCGCTCCTCGACCTCGGGCTGTTGCGCGAACGCGGCGACCTCACGCCGTCCGGCGCCATCGGTCGTCCGCGGGTTCCGTTCGAGGTCAACCACGAGCCCTACCTGACGGTGGGCATCCACATCGGCGCGGTCGTGACCAGCATCATCGCCAGTGACCTGCGCGGGAAGGTTCTCGGCGCGGTCGAGGTGCCCACCCCGCAGGGAGCGTCCGCCGACGCACTCGCCGGCATCGCACGCAGCGCGCGGGCCTTCGCCTCCCGCTGGCACCGGCGTCGCCCGCTGTGGGCGGGTGTCGCGCTCGGCGGTCGGGTCGATGCGCAGACCGGTGTCGTCGACCATCCCCGGCTGGGATGGAAGTCCGCTCAGGTCGGCGCCATCATCGCGACCGGACTCGGGTTGCCCGTCTCCGTTGCGGCGCACGTCGAGGCGATGGCCGCGTCCGAACTACTGTTGAGCCCCGACAGCGAAGACGGTGTCGCGCAAGGCGAAACGGGCCTGTACTTCTACGCCCG
This sequence comes from Rhodococcus sp. NPDC059968, assembly GCF_042738615.1. NCBI lineage: Bacteria > Bacillati > Actinomycetota > Actinomycetes > Mycobacteriales > Nocardiaceae > Rhodococcus > Rhodococcus sp. NPDC059968. The sequence continues at coordinate 9,079 of NZ_JBHWUE010000047.1, read as the reverse complement.
CGAGACGGCCGGCATCGCCATCACGATCGACGGGCGCGTCCACACGCCGTCGAGCGGTCCCGGTTCCATCGCCCACTTGCCGACCGGCTCGTCGGCGCAGTGCTCGTGCGGTTCACGCGGGTGCCTCGAGGCGACGATCAGCGATCGCGCGGTCATCTCCGCCGCCCTCGATGCGGGCATCCTCGCGGAGTCGAACCAGCGGCCGACGATGAGTGCGCTCTACAAGGCGGCGTCCTCGGGTTCCATTCCCGCACACGAACTTCTGGTGGAACGCGCTCAGGTGCTCGGGAAGACGGTCGCCATGCTGCGTGACCTGTTCAACCCGGACCGGGTGATCCTCGGAGGCCAGGCGTTCACCGAGTACCCGGCCGGCATCCCGCACGTCGCGGAGGCCTTCGCGCAGGCATCGTCGCTGGAGCGCAGGGACATTCGCATCTCCGGATTCGGCAACCGGGTGCAGGAGTACGCCTCGACGGTGGTGTCGCTGAGCACCATCTACTCCGACCCGGTGGGAGCGATGCGCCGGACGTCGGTCTAGCGTCACAGCAATTCGGCAGCCGCACAGGCACTAGTAGACCGTCGCGGCTAAGTGTTGGGATATAGGTGGCGGAGTTTGATGCGGGCGTCGTCGGTGGTGAAATGCCACTGGACCTGGCGTTGATCGGCGTTGGTCTGTCGTTGCCAGGCGGCGAGTTCGGCGCCCAGTGTCTCGAGGTCCTCGATGCGCCGGTCCAGGCACTGGCGGGTCAGCACCGAGAGTTCGATCTCGGCGATGTTGAGCCACGAGCCGTGTTTGGGGGTGTGGTGGATCTCGAGCCTCTGCGCGAGCGCGAACGCCTCGGCCGGCTCGAAGGCCTCGTAGAGCGATCCGGTGCCGTGGGTGCCCGAGGTTGTCCATCACCAGCACCACCGTCTCTGCGTCGGGGTAGTCCACGCACAGTAAGTCTTTGACCTGCCGGGCCCAGTCGATCTTGGTGCGCCGGGGCTGGGCATCGACACGCCGCCAGCCGGCCAGGGGCTCGACCCAGCAGAAGATCGAGCAGGTCCCGTGCCGCACGTACTCCGAATCCTCTCGCCGGTCGCGGCCCGGGGCTGCAGAGATCGGGTCGCGAGCATGGGCCAGCAACTGGTAGGGCTTCTCGTCCATACACACCACCGGGCGTGAGGGATCGTGGGGGCGGGCGTAGACCGACAGAACATCCTCCATCCGAGCAGCGAACTCCGCGTTCGCTTTTGGCGGGATGGTCCAGCACTTCTTCAGGTGAGGACGAAGTTTCGTTTTTTTAAAATACGGCCGATGGTCGAGTGGTCCAGGTCGGGGATGTCGTCGACCAGGGCGACGTGCTTCTCCAGCAGTCGCAGCGACCACCGGGCATGTCCCGCCGGGGGCTGTGTGCACGCCAACGCAATCAACCTGGCCTCGACCTCGCCGGTGATCTGCGACGGCACCGGTGGCAGGTCACGCTGCTTACGACCGATCGTGGCCTCCACGTCCTGACCGGTTTCGGCGAACCGCTTGGCCACCAGCCGCACCGTCTCACCCGAGACTCCCAACCGTGCCGCGATCACCTTCTTCTCATCCACCACCCCGACCGAGGTGTCCAGCGCCAGCAACACCCGGGCCCGCCGGATCATCGAGGCCGGATGCACCCCGGTCGTGGTCAACCGTTCCAAGAACTCACGATCAGCCGTGCTCAACGTCACCGGACGCTTCTTCTGCGAAGGCATGGCAACAGTCCTGACCGGCAGAGGGGAAGGGGAAGTCTGCCGCCCCACCCTCGCACCGAAACAGGCCAGAACTAAGCAGCGACACGCTACTAGTCTGTGCGGCTGCCGAATTCGTGTGCGTCCGTCCGGGCGCCGGCACCCCGGTGGATCTCAGAGTTTGCGCAGCCCGTCGAGGACGCGCTCCATCAGTTTCCGGTCCGGGCCGCTGGACCCGGCCGTCTCGTTCACGGTGACCGCCCCGGCCGCCGCGAGGTCGCCGACGAGTACGCGCGCGACGCCGAGCGGGATCGACGCGAGCGACGCGATCTCGGCCACCGACCGCGGTTCGGAGCACAGCGCGAAGACGCGACGCAGTTCGTCCGGCGCCCGCATCCCGTCCACCACGGTGTCCCCGTCCGCACAGGCGACGATGACCGCCTCCAGTGGCAGATCGACCCCGGACTCGGTCCTCCCGCCCGTCAGAATGAACGGCCGGACGATGGAAACGGTATCCTCCGTCGCCAGCCACTCGGTCGACTCGGCAGCAGCACTGTCGACGGCGTCCGGAGCCTGATCGGCGGGTCCGGAAACGGGTTTCACCTGCTCGGGAGCGGCTTCGGCCGGGCCGGGCTCCACCCACTCGGCGGACTGCGGCGGGCTCGGGTCCTGCTCTTTCCTGGCGCTGCGGCGTCGGCCGGCTGATCCGAAGCGCGCCCCTGTCGCGCCGATCGACGGCCAGTTCTCATCGCTCACAGTCATCGGTTGGGACCCTTCTCGCAGTACCCCACCCACTCCATCGTCCCAAACCCGCGCTTCGTGCGAATGCACCGGTCCCTGTGATTCCGGCTACAGGGTGCGCGCGAGCGTTAGATTTGCTGCGTGACGCACTGGCGGCAGAACTCGGATCCGTTCCTCGCTCCCGATCTCGGCCGGTCCGCGCTGCTCGTCGTCGACACACAGGTGGACTTCGTGGACGGCGGGACGGCACCAATTCCCGGCACCTCGGCGGTGCTGCCGGCGATCGCGCGTCTCGTGGACGCCTACCGGGAGGCCTCGGCCCCGATCGTGCACGTCGTCCGGTTGTACGAGGGCGACGACGTGGACCTGTGCCGGCGCCGCGTGATCGCGGCCGGACTCGGCATCGCCAGACCGGGCACCGCCGGCTCCCAGGTGGCGCCGGAGTTGGGGGTGCCACCGCTCGACCCCGAGTCGCTCCTCGGCGGCGGCCTCCAGGTCGTCTCGCCCACCGAGCACGTCCTGTTCAAACCCCGGTGGAGTTCGTTCTACCGCACCGAACTCGACGACCGCCTGCGACAGTGGCGGGTCGACACCGTGGTGATCGCGGGATGCAACTATCCCAACTGCCCGCGCGCCACGATCTTCGACGCCAGCGAACGCGACTACAAGGTGCTCGTCGCCGCCGATGCGATCTCGGGCGTCGACGCCCGCCACCTGGAGGAGGCGGGGCGGATAGGGGTTCTCCACGCGGAGACCGACGAGATCGTCGAGGCATTGCAGCCACCCGAGATCGAGGTGATCAGCTGAGCGGCGGCGCCGATGTCGCGTCCGGCGGCGCACCCCTCCTGCGCAACTCCGCGCGCGCCCGCTCGATTCCGCCGTGTTCCAACGCCGCGAGTGGTGATTCGTCGGCCCAGACGAGCTCACCGCGACGTCGGACCGTCACACTCATCGAGCCCGCGAGGTGCTCGAGGGCGCCGGGGATGTTGCGACGCTCGGCGGGGAGCGGAACCGGCAGCACGTGCGCCGAGCCCAGCGGGGAACCGCCCTCGATCTCGACGCTCCACGTGCGACCGCGGCCCCGCAGCGACCACCGCTCGTCCGTGACATGTGCCCGGACGGGGGAGGTGACCGGGTTGCCGAGGCGAACCACCGTGCCGTCGGGCAGCGCGACGACGACGGCCGTGACCTCGGTGCGCAGCCCGCCCGCGGTGATCTCGCCGCCCGCGAACGCGACACACGCCTGCCGATCGGCGAAACCCTGAGCCTGGCCCCACCACCAGGAGTCGGGGAATCCGCCCTTTCCCCAATTCTTTTCGCCGTAGACCTGGGCGCCGTCGAGGTCGATCTCGGTGCCGCCCAGCACGGCCGTTCCCTCGGCCCGTCCGCCGAGTAGCCACGGGTGCCAGTACTGGTTCAGCGCGGGCACGGTCTGGAACACACTCGACCCGCCGAGCCTGCGCCGCGGCCACGGGACCTGCGCGCCGATCCGGACGTCGAGGCGGGCGTCCGGCCCGAGATCCACTTGCACGCGGTCGACGGACCCGCGGAACGCATCGCCGGCGAAGGCGCCCAGTCCGGCCGGGTTGGCGTAGCCCTCCGGGTGCGCGGCGGTCCGCAGAAACCGGGTGGGGTGACCGGCGAGCCCGAGCGTCGCCCAGTGCCCGTCCGCGGCCCGGTTGATTCCCGCCAGCGCGATGACGACCTGTCCCGTCGCGGGCTGCGTGAACCGCCAGAAGTAGCCTTCCATCGCGACGTCGTGCGCGGCGAGGACGTTGCCGAACGGCAGATCCGCTCCCGTGGAGCGGTACGCCCGCAGCAATCGCGACATCGGTCAGCTTCCCGGCTGGGGGTGCAGCACCGCCTGCGACTGCGTCACCTGCGCAACAAGTCGGTCCTCGTCGTCCCGCAGTTCGGTGACGACGGCGACCGTGGTTCGTCCGGCGTGCAGCGGACGCGCGGTCGCGGTGACGGTGCCCTTGCGGACGCCGCGGGTGAACACCGTGCTCGAACTCGTGGTCGACGTGGACGCTCCCGCCGGGAGATTGAGAAACGCGCAGACGGCTCCGACACTGTCGGCCAGCGTCATCAACGCCCCGCCGTGCATGCCGCTTCCCGCGGTGGTGCGGTGCTGTTCCCACTCGAGGTGCCCGACGACCTCCTCGGGTGCGGCCTTGGTGAGGCGAACCCCGGTGTGCACGGCGAACGGCATGGTCGCGACGAGATCAGCGGGATCCATACCCGTGGATGCTAGGCGCGGAACCGAACCCGCGCAGGCGGTTCGCGGGGCTGGGTCCCAGACTCCGGTCTCGCCGGGCCGGTCGATCAGAGGGGCAGCGAAGACTCCGCGAGCCCGGCCGGTGCCCCGCGACGGCGGAACCATTCCTGACCGAACGCCGCCCGCAGCTGCTCCTCGGGCATCTGCAGGAACGGGCCGAAATCCCCGATCTGGGTGGCGTGCGCGTGCATCGCGGCGCGCTTGGCGTCCATGGCCGAGGTGACGTCCACGACCGTGGTGATCTCGGAGTCCGGCAGGCCGAACGTGTCGAGGTCCGGTGGCTGGGAGTTCTCGGACCACTCCGGATTCGCGGCCATGAGTCGCCGGATGTGGTCGCGACTGACGGCGGCCTCGTAGACGTGTGGCACACCGGCCAGTTCGGCGGCCCGGATGCCCACGTGATGGACCTGGACGTGATCGGGATGGCCGTAGCCACCGTTGGGGTCGTAGATGGTGACCACGTCGGCGGATTCCTCGACGAGGATCGCGGCCAGCCGGGCGGCGGCCTCCTCGACGTCGACGTTGCAGAACGCGGCGGGATTCTCGTTCTCCGGCGTTCCCGCCATCCCGGAATCCGCGTAGTGCAGCAACACCACACGCTGGGCGCCCAGCAGCGACGTCGACTCCTCCAGCTCGCGGCGCCGACGCTCGGCGAGTGATTCACCCTCTGTCAGGATCCCTTCGGGGGCCTCGCCGAGCGCCCCGTCCGTCGCGGTGACCACGACGACGCGATGACCGGCGTCGGCGGCCTGACGCATCACGCCACCCGTGGTGAACACTTCGTCGTCGGGATGGGCGTGGAAACACACCAGGACACTCATGGGCGCAATACTTGCACGTGCTGGAAGTCGCGGCCACGATCTGTGAGGCTCGACGCGTGCTCGGTACCTATCGTCAGATCTTCGCCGCCCCCGGCTCCGCAGCGTTCTCCGCCGCAGGATTCGTTGCGCGCGTACCGATCGCCATGGTCGGCATCGGCATCGTCACGATGTTGTCCGAACTGCGCGGCGACTACGCACTCGCCGGTGCCCTCGCCGCGGTGTTCGCGCTGACCTACGCGTTCATCACCCCGGTCGTGTCCCGGGCGGTGGACCGGTACGGGCAGTCCCGCGTCCTTCCCGTCGCGTCGGGGATCAGCGCGACGTCCATCGCCGCGATGCTGCTGTGCGTCAGGTTCGGGACGCCCGACTGGGTGCTGTTCGTGTGGGCCGTCCCCGCCGGCTGCATGCCCACGATCGGTGCGATGGTGCGCGCCCGCTGGACCGAGCTGTACCGCGGCACGCCACTGCTGCGGACGGCGTTCGCGTTCGAGGCGGTGGTCGACGAACTGTGCTTCATCGCGGGACCGGTGGTCTCCGTCGGGTTGTCCGTCACGGTGTTCCCCGAGGCGGGACCGCTCGCGGGCCTCGTCCTGCTGGTGGTCGGCACCCTCGCGCTCGTCGCTCAGCGCGGCACCGAACCACCCGTGCATCCGGCATCGCACGACGGCCGCCCGTCCGTCGTCCGGACGCCCGCCGTGTGGATCCTCGTGGCGGTCATGGTGTCGATGGGCACGATCTTCGGCGTCATCGACGTCGGTGCCATCGCCTTCACCCGAAGCCACGACGCACCCGCCTCCGCCACCGTGGTGCTGGCCATGTTCGCGGCGGGTTCCGCTGTGGCGGGCATCGTGTTCGGCGCGATCCGGGTGTCGGCGTCGCTCCGGAAACAGTTGATGGTCGCGGTCCTCGCGGTGGCGGTCCTGACGGTTCCGCTGCTTCTCGCCGACAGCATCCCGGCGCTCGCCGTCGCCTACGCGGTGGCGGGGATGACGGTGGCGCCGATCATGATCGTCACGACCGGTCTCGTCGAGCAGATCGTGCCCGCGGCCGCGCTGACCGAGGGCATCACCTGGATCGTCACCGGACTGGGTGTCGGCGTCGCAGTGGGATCGGCGCTCGCGGGCCGGATGATCGACGAATTCGGCACGACGGCGGGTTACGCGGTGGCGGCGGTCGCCGCGCTGCTGGCCTCTATGGTGACCCCATGGCTATTCGTGAAACAGCCGGCGTCGACGGAACGCCCCTCGTCTACTCGGTGACCGGTGCGCCCGACGCTCGGGCCCTGGTACTCCTGCACGGTTGGGCGCAGTCCTCGAAGTGCTGGGGCCCCGGGGTACTCGACGAACTCGCGGCCCGCTACCGCGTCATCGCCGTCGACCTGCGCGGACACGGCTACTCGGGTGCGCCCGACACCGGCTACGACGACTCCGCGATCTGGGCCGGCGACGTCGACGCGGTGCTCACCGCCGAAGGCGTCACCTCCGGCGCCGTGCTCCTCGGCTGGTCCTACGGCGGCCTCGTGATCTGCGACTACCTGGCGTCCCACGGAACGTCCGCCGTCGACGGCGTGGTCCTCGTCGGAGCCATCACCAGCATCGGTCGCGGGGAGGCCGGCGGCAAGGTCGGTGCGGCGATGCGCGCGGCGATTCCCGACGCGATGTCCGAGGAGTCGCGCGACGCGATCCGCGCGCTGGGCGCGTTCGGCAACGCACTCACCGGACCGCCGGAAGGCAAGGGCGCGCAGTCGCAGGCGCTGTTCGGGGCCAGTCTCGCCACCCCGCCCCGGGTGCGGGCCGCCCTGTTCAACCGGTCCGCGAGCCACGACGACCTGCTCCGGTCGCTCGATGTGCCGGTGCTCGTCCTGCACGGCACCGAGGACTCCGTCGTCGATGTCTCGGCTGGTAGGCACGCTGCAGAACTGATCCCGCAGGCGCGGGCGTCGTTCTGGGAGGGCTGCGACCACGGACTGTTCGTGGAGGATCCCGACAGGTTCGTGACGGAGGTCGGCGAGTTCGTCGACAACCTCGGTTAAAGGGGCCGATCGGTGAGGGAGCACTATGGAGTGGTGACGCCCATGCACAATTCGCGCCCCCGCAGGGTGGCCGTCCTCTCGGTCCACACCTCACCACTGGCGCAGCCCGGTACCGGCGATGCGGGCGGCATGAACGTCTACGTGCTGCAGTCCGCCATCCAGATGGCGCGTCGTGGCGTCGAGGTGGAGATCTTCACCCGGGCCACGTCGTCCGCCGACGCACCGGTCCAGGAAGCGGCGCCCGGGGTCCTCGTCCGCAACGTGGTGGCCGGCCCGTTCGAGGGGCTGGACAAGCAGGATCTGCCGACGCAGCTCTGCGCGTTCGTCGCCGGGGTGCTCCGCGAGGAGGCCCGCCACGAACCGGGCTACTACAACCTGGTGCACTCGCACTACTGGTTGTCCGGGCAGGTCGGCTGGCTCGCCCGCGACCGGTGGGGTGTGCCGCTCGTGCACACCGCGCACACGCTCGCCGCGGTCAAGAATCTGTCGCTCGCCGAAGGTGACACTCCCGAACCGGCCGCCCGCCAGATCGGCGAGCAGCAGGTGGTGGCCGAGTCCGACCGGCTCGTGGCCAACACCACCGAGGAATCCGATCAGCTGGTCCGGCACTACGGCGCCGACCCGAACCGCATCGACGTGGTGGCGCCCGGCGCAGACCTGACGCGGTACCGCCCGGGTGACCGGGCCGCCGCCCGGGCGAAGCTCGGAGTCGACCCCCGCGAGACCGTCGTGACGTTCGTCGGACGCATCCAGCCGCTCAAGGCGCCCGATGTCCTGCTGCGCGCCGCCGCGGAACTGATCGCCCGAGACCCGGAGTCGACACTGCGGGTGCTCGTGGTCGGCGGCCCGTCCGGTTCCGGGCTGGCCCGGCCGGACGCACTGATCGAACTGGCGTCCTCCCTCGGCATCGCCGCGCGGGTGACGTTCCTTCCGCCGCAGGCGCCCGAGCGGCTCGCCGACGTGTACCGGGCCTCGGATCTCGTTGCGGTGCCTAGCTATTCGGAGTCGTTCGGCCTGGTCGCCATCGAGGCGCAAGCCTGCGGCACGCCGGTGATAGCCGCGAACGTGGGCGGTCTCGGCGTCGCCGTCCGGAACGGCGAGACCGGGCTACTGGTGGACGGGCACCGCACCGAGGACTGGGCGACGGCGTTGCAGTCGCTGGTCTCCGAGCCCGGCAGGCTCGCCGCGCTGGCCGCCGAGGCTCCGCGTCACGCGGAGAATTTCTCCTGGGAACACACCGCCGACGGCCTCCTCGAGAGTTATCGGATGGCGACCGTCAACTACAACTACGGACACGGCCCCAGCGAATTCTCCCCGCGTCGCGGACGCGGATTGTGGAAGCTGCGCAGGGCCGGGGGAGTGCGCGCATGAGTTGCCCTGTGTCAAGCCGCCGGTTGTTGGTGGGCGATCAGTCGTTGGAGGGCGCCGTGTTTGTCCGGGTCGTAGGCGAGGTTGTCCTGCCAGCAGTGCCAGATGACGAACAGCCAGGCGCGGGCGAGGATG
>NZ_JBHWUE010000046.1:0-83463 GCF_042738615.1 Rhodococcus sp. NPDC059968 | reverse complement strand
CCGTCGAATACCTCGTCCAGGGCGACACCGTCTCCTTCCTCGAGGTCAACACCCGCCTGCAGGTCGAACACCCCGTCACCGAGGAAACCGCCGGCATCGACCTGGTCCTGCAGCAGTTCAAGATCGCCAACGGCGAACCCCTCGACCTCCTCGAGGACCCCACCCCCCGCGGGCACGCCTTCGAATTCCGCATCAACGGCGAGGACGCCGGCCGCGGCTTCCTGCCCGCCCCCGGCCCCGTCACCAAGTTCGTGCCGCCCACCGGCCCCGGCGTGCGGATGGACTCCGGCGTCGAAACCGGCTCGGTGATCGGCGGCCAGTTCGACTCCATGCTCGCCAAGCTCATCGTCACCGGCGCCACCCGCGACGAAGCCCTGGCCCGCGCCCGCCGCGCCCTCGCCGAATTCCAGGTCGAAGGACTGGCCACGGTCATCCCGTTCCACCGGGCCATCGTCGCCGACCCCGCCTTCATCGGCGACGGCACCTCATTCGACGTCTACACCAAGTGGATCGAAACCGAATGGGACAACCAGGTCGAACCGTTCACCGGTAACCAGCCCATTGACGAGGACGACACCCTGCCCCGGCAGAACGTCGTCGTCGAGGTCGGCGGCCGCCGCGTCGAGGTGTCCCTGCCCGGCCAGTTCACCCTCGGCACCGGCGGCGGAAACGCACCCGGGGCGGTCCGCAAGAAGCCCAAGGCCCGCACCCGCGGCGGCGCCGCCGGCGGCGCCGCGTCCGGTGACGCCGTCACCGCCCCCATGCAGGGCACCGTCGTCAAGGTCGCCGTCGAGGAAGGCCAGGAAGTCGCCGAAGGCGACCTCATCGCCGTCCTCGAGGCCATGAAGATGGAAAACCCCGTCAACGCCCACAAGGCCGGCACCGTCACCGGCCTGTCCGTCGAACCCGGCGCCGCCATCACCCAGGGCACCGTCCTCGCCGAACTGAAATAGCTTGTGAGTACTTCTTAACCGCCCGCGGTTAAGAAGTACTCACGGGTGGCGGCCGTGCATGGCGGCCGTCACCCGCGCCGCGGCGTCGCGGACCAATTCACCGATCTCCGCCGTGCGCACACCCGACATCGGCCGGGACGCGTCGGCGACACACAGCACGACCGCGGGTTCACCGTCACGGTCGAATGCCGCGGCATTGATCGACAGCGGCTGGTAGCTGCCCTCCGGGTCGATGTCACCGACCACCGCATCCGCCGACAACAGTTTGCGCGCCTCCCGCAGCGCTACGGTCGAGCGGTGCCCGCCCACACCGCGACCGCGGAGTTCCGACACGGCACTGGCCAGCGAATGTTCCTGTTGCTGCATCGATTCCATCGCATACCCGCGTTCCCGGACGAGCGCGAGGGCCGGCTCGTAGGCGGCGCGCAGATCGTCCGCCCCGACCCCCAGGTCCTCCGCGCCGCGGGCGTACCACTCCTCCCGCTGCTCCGGCGGATACCAGGCCGCGAGTCCCGAACCGATGGGCGGCGCGAGCAGTACCTTGTCGCCGAGCCGCAGACCCAGGGTTCCGCGGCGTCCCCCGACCGGCTGCACCACCTCCGCGACCACCACGTCGCTTCCCGATTGCACGAACGCGATGGACGCCATGTCGGACGCGTCGGCCAGTTCGTGCATCACCGCCCGCGCGAGGTCGACGACGTCCGTGGCCGTCTCGGCGGCGCGTCCGACCGGGATCAGCGCGGGACCGAGGCGGTAGGTCTTGCGGGTGGGGTGCCGGATGAGCCAGCCCGCCTCGGTCAGGGCCACGACCATCGGATAGCAGGTGGCCTTTGCGACGCCGAGGTGCCGGGCGATGTCGGCGAGGCTCCGGGGCGTCTCCGGCTCGTCTGCGAGGAGTTCCGTGAGCATCACGATGCGATCGGTCTGCGGTGAATTTCGTGCCATGTGTTTGCATAATGCCACTCTGGCATCGCACTGTGACTGGCGATACAGTCGAACTGTCTGAACGATCGCTAAATGCCTGGTCATCTGTCACAGCCGCTGCAGGAAGTGAAACTCATGAAACGCTTCGATCTACGTCACCGGACCGACCGCCTCGATCCCGAGACGCAGCACGAAGAGATCTACCGGATTCTCGCCACGCAGGAGTTTCCCTGGGACATCAATCAAGCCCTCAGCTTCGCGCTGTTCCGGACGTACGCCGTGCCCACCATCGGCCGGTTGCTGTTCGAGACCGGCGAGTTCACCGAACGCGTGCAGAAGCGCTACGACGACACCGGACTGATCCTCGACGCCGTCCTCGAACACGGCTTCACCAGCGATGCCGGTCGCACCGGCATCCGCCGGATGAACCAGATGCACGGCTCCTACGACATCTCCAACGACGACATGCGATACGTGCTGTCGACGTTCGTGGTGACCCCGGTGCGCTGGATCGACGACTTCGGCTGGCGGAAACTCACCCGCAACGAGATCGTCGGATCCACCAACTACTACCGTGCGCTCGGCACGTACATGGGCATCAAGCAGATTCCCGATACCTTCGAGGCGTTCGAGAAATTCCTCGACGACTACGAGCGTGAACACTTCCTCTTCGACCAGGGTGGCCGCGCGGTAGCCGACTCGACGCTCGAACTTCTCTGCACGTTCCCGCCGAACAATCTCGCGCCCGCCGCCCTGATCAAGCGATTCTCCTGGGCGCTCATGGACGATCCGCTTCTCGACGCGTTCGCCTACCGCAGGCCGTCCCGCCTCGCGCGGACTCTGTCGCGGGGTGCGTTGAAGGTCCGCGCCCGCCTCGTCCGGTTCTACCCCGTGCGCGCCGTGCCCAAGTTCGCCCGCGACCTCCCCAACATTCGCAGCTACCCGACCGGGTACGACGTGGAGAAACTGGGCACCTTCCCCAGAACCTGTCCCGTGCAGCACACCAACGGTACGGTCGCGCGGGAAAACACCGCATCCTGAACCGCTTTGGAAGCGTGATCGACGGAAAGCCGTGTGTTCGAACTATTCTCGGACACCCGGTGAATGGGCGCGGGTATCACCTGGTTCTGCCGTAACGTGGCTGCGCGTAGCGACCGTCGACAGGAAGGGATTTTGTGCACTTCTCGCGAGGGACCCTGACCATTGCCGCGCTCGCCGGAGCGGCCGCACTTGCTCTGGCGCCCACGGCAACCGCCGCCACCACCTATAGGATCAACGTCGTCCCACCGATCGGCACCGTCCGCGCCAACAATCTGGTGACGCTCGGCGCGCTCGTCACCCCCACCCCGACCGGCACGGACGGGTCCACTCCGGTCGAACTCGAGATCACCGACCCCGGCGGCGACGTGACCACGCGGACCATCCCGCTCACCCTGGGCGCCGGAACGGCCGCGATCCGGACGCACGAGGCCGGCCGCTACACCGCCGTATTCACCTTCGCCCCACCGAGCGGCGAGCCGACCGAGACGACGACGCAGTTCGACGCGGTCGCGTCACCGGGGCTGGGCCTGGGGAGCTGACCGCCGGAACCTGCCGAGGCGCATCGCCGGTCAGACGTCGGCGGTGCGCCTCTTCTTGGGTTTGACGGGAGCTTCGGTGGATCCCACCGTCTTCATCGCGATCTCGACATACTTGCGGGCCACGGCATCCGGGGTCAGCTTGCCCTCGGCGTGATACCAGCGCGGAATCGACTGGCACATACCGAGAAGCGCCCGCGTCGTCTCCGCGGCATCCGCCACGTCGAAGAGCTCCCGCTTCTTGCCTTCCTTGACGATCTCGAGGACCAGTTCCTCCACACCCTTGCGGACCGTGCGGTAACGCTGCCGGTTCTCCGGGCTCAGGTAGCGCACCTCGCTCTCGAGCGCCGCCAGACGGGATCGCATGGTCATCCGCAGCACGATCGCCTCGATGACGTTGGCGAGCCGCTGCACCGGATCGTCGCCACCGTCGGCGCTCGCGGCGTGAGCCCGATCGAGAACGTCGCTGGTGGAGAGTTCCAGGAGCGCCAGGAGAACGGCCTCCTTGTTCTCGTGGTGGTAATAGAGAGCGGGTACCGTGACACCGACTCGGCGAGCGATGTCGCGCACCGACGTGCCGTGGAAACCGTGTTCGTAGAACGCGTCGAGGGAGGCGCTGAGGATCGGCGTCAACTTCGTGGGTTCGAGGCGGCGCCAGTCTGCTGCGTTGCCGACCTCGGTGGGCGTCGCACCCTTGGATGAGCTGACCATCAAAGACCTATCTACCGCTCGCTATGCCAGGACGGGGTCAAGTGTAGCTGTTCAGATAGTCGGCGAAGGTCGTCGGCGGCCTCCCGGTGAGCGTCTCGACGTCCCCCGTGACCACCGCCAACTCACCGGCCGCGATCGCTGCGTACGAGGTCACCCACCCTGCCACCTCGAAGTCCGGCGCCCCGAAGTGGGCGCGGGACGCGTACGCCTCGTCCAGGGTCTCGTTCTCGAACCGCACCGAACGTCCGGTCACCCTCGTGATCGTCTCGGCGGCCTCCGTGAGGGTGAACGCCTCCGGCCCGGTCAGCCGGTAGGTGACGCCGTCGTGGTCGCCGTTGCCGGTGGTGAGGACCGCCGTCACCGCATCGGCGACGTCGTCGGGCGCCACCGCGCTCACCAGCCCGTCCCCGGCGGGACCCCGGATGACGCCCTGGTCGTCGGCCATCAGCGGGATCATCGACTGATACCAGCTGTCCTGCAGGAACGTGTACTTCACACCGCTCTCCCGGACGTGCTGCTCGGTGAAGTAGTGGTCGCGCCCGAACGTGAACGTGCACTCGGGCGCCGCGCCCAGAAACGACAGGTAGACGATCCGCTCCACCCCGGCGGCACGGGCGGCGTCCACGGCGGTGCGGTGCTCCTCGCGGCGGGTGGCGCTCTCGTGACCCGAGACCAGGAACAGCAACCGGACGCCGTCCAGCGCGGCGGTCATCGCCGGACCGTCGGCATACGTGGCCACTGCGAACGCGGAGTCGAAATGCTCGGCCAGCGGCTCGAGCCGCTGCGAGTTCCGCCCGATCAGCCGGACACCGGCGCCACCACCGAGCCGCTCGAGCACCTTGCCGCCGATCGACCCCGTGGCTCCTGTCACTGCAATGGTCATGGCCCGCATTCTCCCAGCGTCGGCCCTCTATCCTGACGCGTATGACTGAACCCGTGGCAACCGCTGACCTGGCAGACGAGATCGGACCCGACATCCGGAGCTGCGACACGCAGTTCATCCAGTTCGGCGGCCGTGAAGTGTTCTCCGGCCCCATCACCACCATCAAGTGCTTCCAGGACAACCTGCTGGTCAAGCAGACCCTCGGCGAGCCCGGCAACGGCGGCGTCCTGGTGGTCGACGGTGACGCCGGCATCCACACGGCCCTGGTCGGCGACATCATCGCCGGGCGCGGCGTCGACAACGGCTGGGCCGGCGTGATCGTCAACGGTGCGGTCCGCGACTCGGCGATCCTGAAGACCCTCGACATCGGCGTCAAGGCGCTAGGCACCAACCCCCGCAAGAGCACCCAGACCGGCTCCGGTGAGAAGAACGTCCCGATCGAGATCGGCGGCGTCACGTTCAATCCCGGCGAGATCGTCTACAGCGATCAGGACGGCGTCGTCGTCCGCTGATCCGGCGAGAACCGAGCGGTGGTTCGGGAATCATCGGTACCGGACCACCGCATCACCCGAGCACCGCCGAGGAGGCGTTCGATGTCCGACGAAATCCGTTCCAAGATAGCCGAGCTGATGCCCACGGCGCGTGACGAACTCGCCGAACTGGTGGCCATGCGGTCGGTGGCCGATCCGCGGCAGTTCCCACCGGAGGAATGCGTTCGCGCCGCCGAATGGGTCAGGGACGCCTTCATCGGAGCCGGAATCGGACACGTCGAACTGCTCGAGACGTCCGACGGTTCACACGCCGTCGTCGGACACCAGCCCGCGCCCGACGGGGCCCCGACGGTGCTGCTGTACTGCCACTACGACGTTCAACCGCCCGGCGACGAGAAGCTGTGGCACACCGACCCCTTCACCCTCACCGAGCGGAACGGACGCTGGTACGGGCGCGGCGCGGCCGACTGCAAGGGCAACATCGTGATGCACCTGCTGGCGCTGCGCGCACTCGGCACCCCGTTCCCCGTCGGCATCAGAATCGTCGCCGAAGGATCCGAGGAGATGGGAACCGGCGGGCTCGAGAACCTCGTCGAGGCAAGGCCCGAACTTTTCGACGCCGACATGATCCTCGTCGTCGACACCGGAAACGCCGCGGTCGGCAGCCCGACCGTCACCACCACCCTGCGGGGCATAGCGAACGTGGTGGTCCACGTCGAGACCCTAGCCGGGGAAGTGCATTCGGGCATGTACGGCGGGCCCGCCCCCGACGCGCTGGCCGCCCTCGTCCAGATGCTCGCCACCCTGCGTGACCAGGACGGCAACACCGTCGTCGACGGTCTGGCTTCGGATCAGAACTGGACGGGCGTCGACTACCCGGAGGCGCAGTTCCGCACCGACGCCGGCGTGCTCGACGGTGTGCGTCTCGCCGGTTCGAGTTCCGTTGCCGACGCCGTGTGGGCCCGGCCGGCCCTGACGATCCTCGGCATCGACTGCCCGCCGGTGGTCGGCTCGGCCGCCGCCATCTCGCCGCGCGCATCGGCCCGCCTCAACCTGCGGGTGCCACCCGGCATGGACCCGCAGAAGGCGCAGGACGCGCTCGCCGCGCACCTCGAGAACGCCACTCCGTGGAATGCGCGGGTGACCGTGGAACGCGAAGCGGTGGGCTCCCCGTTCCGCGCGACCACCGACGGTCCCGGTTACGCCGCCCTCGGCGCGGCGATGGAGGAGGCGTTCGGAACGGAACTCGGAACCGTCGGGCAGGGCGGCTCGATTCCTCTGTGCAACGTCTTCTCCGCCGTCGTGCCGAAAGCGGAGATCGCCCTGATCGGGGTGGAGGAACCGCGCTGTCTCATCCACGCCCCCAACGAGAGTGTGGATCCCGGCGAAATCGAGCACCTCGCCGTCGCGGAGGCACTGTTCCTGCAGAGGTTCTCGACCGCCCGCAGTCAGGGCTGAGCACTCACCTGCGCCGTCATCCCACCGATCTCCACGACGTCCCCGTCCCGCAGCTGCCGCCCCCGCCGCACCTCGACCTCACCGTTGACCGACACGAGTCCGTCGGCGATCACCTCTTTCGCCTCGGCCCCCGACTCGATGAGGTTGGCGAGCTTGAGGAATTGACCGAGACGGATGGATTCGTCGCGGATCGGCACGGCGTCGTGAATGTCGGACATGCCTCTATCTTCCCTCTCCACCCAAATCGCGGCCCGACGGCTCACACTGAACACTGGAACATCTGTCTCCCGTGATCGGTACGTATCTCTTGCCGGGAAGGAAACACTCGATGTCAGCTAGCACCGAGACACACGACGCGTCCGAGGCGGCCGTCTCCGCCGCGCCACGGCCCCGACCCGCCCTCGGGCCGAAGAACGGGCGCTTCCACCAGGTTCCCCACATCGCGGGACTGATCCTGGGTGTCTTCTCGGTGCTCGTGTTCCTGTGGAGCATCTCGCCGGTGCTGCGCTACTACGTGCACGTGCCGCGGGAATACGTCGACACGTACTACTTCGACGCTCCGGACACCAGCCTGTCGTGGGCTCTGGTGGTCGCATTGCTCGCGGCGGCGCTGGCGAGCCGCAAGCGCATCGCCTGGTGGCTGCTGACGATCTATCTGGTTCTGATCCTGATCACCAACGTGATCGTGAGCATCACCGACCGGAACGTGAATGCGATGGTCGCCGCCGTGGTCCAGGTGGTGCTGATCGGCATTCTCATCGCGGCCCGCCCGGAGTTCTACACCCGGGTCCGGCGCGGCGCGGGCTGGAAAGCCCTGGGCGTGCTCATCGTCGGGCTCGCTATCGGCACCCTCGTCGGGTGGGGCCTCGTCGAACTGTTCCCCGGCACCCTGCCGCAGGGCGAACGTTTCCTGTGGGCGCTCAACCGCGTGACCGCCCTCGCCGCGGCCGACAACGAACAGTTCAGCGGACGCCCGCACGGATTCGTCAACACCCTCCTCGGCCTGTTCGGCGCGATCGCACTGCTGGCCGCCGTCATCACCCTGTTCCGCGCACAGCGGTCCCACAATGCGCTCACCGGCAACGACGAATCGGCGTTGCGCGGACTCCTGCTGCAGTACGGCGCGGACGACTCCCTCGGCTACTTCGCCACCCGCCGCGACAAGGCCGTCGTGTTCGCACCCAGCGGGAAGGCGGCCATCACCTACCGCGTCGAGCTCGGCGTGTGCCTGGCCAGCGGCGACCCGATCGGCGACCCGGAGGCGTGGCCGCACGCGATCGAGGCGTGGCAGGCACTCGCGTCCCAATACGGTTGGGCCAGCGCGGTGATGGGGGCCAGCGAAACCGGGGCCACCGCCTACAACAAGGCCGGTCTCACCGTGCTCCAGCTCGGCGACGAAGCCATCCTCCGCACCCGCGAATTCAACCTCAGCGGACGCGACATGCGGCAGGTCCGCCAAGCCGTCACCCGCGTCCGGCGTCAGGGCGTCACCGTCCGGATCCGCAGACACCGGGACGTCCCCGCCGAGGAGATGGCCGAAACCATCCGGCTCGCGGACGCATGGCGCGACACCGAGACCGAGCGCGGTTTCTCCATGGCCCTCGGCCGGCTCGGCGACCGCCTCGACGGCGACTGCCTGCTGGTGGAGGCGATCGCCGAGGACGGCGAGGTCGACGGCATCCTGTCGCTGGTGCCGTGGGGGCCCACCGGTGTCTCCCTCGACCTGATGCGCCGCAAGCCGACCTCTCCCAACGGAGTGGTGGAGCTGATGGTGTCCGAACTGGCCACCACCTCGGATCAATTCGGCATCACCAAGGTGTCGCTGAACTTCGCGGTGTTCCGCTCGGTCTTCGAGGAGGGCTCCCGCATCGGGGCCGGACCCATCCTGCGGATCTGGCGTTCGATTCTCGTGTTCTTCTCCCGCTGGTGGCAGCTCGAGGCGCTCTACCGATCCAACGTGAAGTACCAGCCGGAATGGGTACCGCGGTTCCTCTGCTTCGAGGACAACCGGGAACTGCTGCGCGTCGGATTCGCGTCGGCCGTTGCGGAAGGGTTCGTGACCCTGCCCCGGTTCGGCCGCTCGGGAACCCGGGACGCCCTCGAGCACACCGGCACCCACGCCGCGGTCCCCGCCGCACTCGTCGCCGCCGAAGGACTGCACTCCGACGGCAGCGCACCCGGCGAAGGCCTCGCACCGACGCTGACCGGGCCGAAACGTCCCGAGCAGGTGCGCGTCCGGCTCGACAAACTGGCCGGCCTCGCCGAACAGGGCATCGACCCGTACCCGGTCGCGTATCCGCCCAGCCACACCGTGACGGAGGCGGTGGAATCCCCCGAGGGAACGACCGTCCGCATCGCAGGCCGCCTGCTCCGGATCCGCGACTACGGCGGCGTCGTGTTCGCGGTGGTCCGGGACTGGTCCGGCGACATCCAGATCCTCGTCGACGAGGCCAGGGTGGGTACCGATCGCATTCGGGCGTTCGCCGCCGAGTTCGACCTCGGTGACCTCGTCGAGGTCGCCGGCGTCATCGGATACAGCCGCCGCGGAGCGCTGTCGCTGCTCGCGAACGAATGGCGCATGACCGGCAAGTGCCTGCACCCCCTGCCGGACAAGTGGAAGGGCCTGTCCGACCCGGAGACCCGCGTCCGGCAGCGGTACGTCGACCTCGCCATCAACTCCGATGCCCGCCGCCTGCTCGAGGCCCGCAGCGCCGTCGTGAAGTCATTGCGGGACTCGCTCGGCGGCCGCGGCTTCCTCGAGGTGGAGACCCCGATCCTGCAGCAGGTGCACGGCGGCGCCAACGCGGCCCCGTTCCTCACCCACATCAACGCCTACAACCTGGACCTGTACCTGCGGATCGCGCCGGAGCTGTACCTCAAACGGTTGTGCGTCGCCGGCATGGAGAAGGTGTTCGAGATCGGCCGCGTCTTCCGCAACGAGGGCGTCGATTTCAAACACAACCCGGAGTTCACGATCCTCGAGGCGTACGAGGCGCACAGCGACTACGAGAAGATGATGGTGCTGTGCCGGGAGCTCATCCAGACCGCGGCGACCGCGGCATACGGACGCGAGATCATCATGCGTCCCGGCCCCGACGGCACCTTGGTGGAGGTCGACATCTCCGGCGAATGGCCCGTCAAGACGATGCACCAGGCGGTCGCCGAGAAACTCGGCGTCGACGTCTCACCCGAGACGCCGCTCGCGGAACTGCAACGGCTGTGCGACGAGCACGAGATCCCGTACCAGTCCGCCTGGGACGCGGGCGCCGTCGCACAGGAGATGTACGAGCACCTGGTGGAGGACTACACCGAGTTCCCCACCTTCTACACCAACTTCCCGACGTCGATGTCGCCTCTGACGCGCCCGCACCCCACGATTCCGGGGGTCGCGGCCAAGTGGGACCTCGTCGCGTGGGGCGTCGAGCTGGGCACCGCGTACAGCGAACTCACCGACCCGGTCGATCAGCGGAACCGGCTCACCGAGCAGTCGATGCTCGCGGCCGGCGGTGACGAGGAGGCGATGGAACTCGACGAGGACTTCCTGCAGGCCCTCGAGCACGCCATGCCCCCGACCGGTGGGCTCGGCATGGGCGTCGACCGGGTGGTCATGCTCATCACCGGCGGCAGCATCCGTGAAACCCTCGCGTTCCCCCTGGCCAAGCCGAGGCAATGATCTCCCGTGGCCGGGTGGCCGTCGCGGTGCTGCTGATCCTCGGCGCCGTCGGCTACGCGTCGTGGCTGCTCGAATTCGTCCTCGACACCGGCATCGATCCGCTGCGGGGTTTCGCGAGCGAACTCGCCGCCGCGGACCAGCCGTACGGATTCTGGTTCCGGACCGGCGACCTGATTACCGGGTGCATCGTCGCCGTAGCCGGGGTGCTCGGACTGTCGCGGTACTCGCAGGGCTGGGTGACGGCGGTCGGCTGGATCGCGCTGATCGTGTTCGCGATCGCGACCATCGCGGATTCGCGCCTGCCGATGAGTTGCGCGGCCACGATGGACCCCGTCTGCGCCGCACATGAGGCGTCCGGGCGCCTGCCGCTCACCCATGATCTGCACGCCATGACCAGTGCGTCCGCCTCGACGGGAGGCGTGGTGTCGAGCCTCGCGTTCCTCTTGGCCGCCTTCCGCTACGGCTGGCCGACCTGGTTGAAACTGACCGGAGTGGCCGTGGCGGTCGTGTTCATCGGCGGCACGGTGTGGACGCTGACGGCCGCCGGGTTGCGCGGCCAACAGGACGCCTGGCTCGGACTCGGCCAGCGTGTCCAGCTGCTCGCCTTCTGCGGGTGGCTGATCTTCGTGGCGCTCAGCGTTATTCACGTCACCCCGGAACGGGATGGTTCCACGTGAAACGTCCTGGGGAAATGGTCGCGGGAGTACACGTGGTGGTCGACGGCGAGGGCCCACCCGTCGTCCTCTACGGCGGCCTGGGCGGGAACTGGTTCGACTGGGACGAGGTGGTCGATCTGCTGTCCGGGAGCTGCCTCGTCGTGCGGATCGACCGACCCGGATACGGGCTCAGCCCCCCGTCCGCCGAGCGTCCCTCCGCCCGGGGCGAGGCCGAGAGAATCGCCGACGTCCTCGACGCCCTGCATGTGGCCACCCCGGCGGTGCTCGTCGGCCATTCCCTCGGAGGTATCTACGTCGAGGCCTTCGCCCGGCTGTACCCGGAGCGAACCGGCGGCCTGATCCTCCTCGATGCCACCGTCACGGCCCGTCCGCACCGCGTGATCCCCACCCGGTGGCGCGTCACCCTGGGTCGCCGGGTGGCCCGAACCGCGAGCAGGGTGGGCTTGCAACAGCGCCTCGGCCCCACCGTGCGCCGGATCCTGAACCACTCGACACCCCCGGACGGGATCGCGCCGGACACCCGGCAATGGATCGAACGGATCTACCGCGAACCGGCGTACCTTGAATCCTCGATCGTCGAGAACGCGTCGTACCCGGCGCTGGCCCAGGAACTGGCCGCGCTACGCGAGACCACGACGATGACGGCACCCGTCGTCGTGGCGGCCGCCCACACCGGACGCCCCACACCGTGGGGGTCGTCGTGGATCCGCATGCAGAGACAGTTCGCAGAGTTCCTGGGCGCCACGTTCCGGGTGGTGCGGCCCGCCCACCACCACGCCATGATCGATCAGCCCGGCCAGATCGCGGCGCTGGTGCGGGAGCTGGCAAGCTGATCGACGTGCAACTGCTACTGATCCGCCACGCGCTGCCCGAGCTCGTCACCGCGTCCGACGGGCGCGCGGACCCGGCACTGACCGAAGAAGGTCACGCCCAGGCCAAGCGCCTGCCCGCGGCACTGGCCCCGTACCGCATCGCCCGGATCGTGAGCAGCCCGCAACGACGTGCACTCGAGACCGCCGCGCCGGTCGCGGAGGCACTCAACCTCCCCGTCACCGAGTACGTCGGGCTCGCGGAGTACGACTACGACCTGGACCACTACATCCCGTTCCACGAGGCGGAGGCGCGGGCGCCGGAGGCCTTCGCCCGCATCCGGGCCGGCGAGTTCCCGAAGTCCGTCGACGCCGACGCATTCCGCACGCGGGTGTTCGACTCCCTCGGCCGCATCGTCGACGAGTCCGGCCACGAGGACACCGTCGCGGTGTTCGCCCACGGCGGCGTCATCAACGTGTTCCTGCAAGACCTGCTCGGGCTCGACCGACCCCTCGTGTTCCCGATCGAGTACGTGTCCGTGACCCGGGTGCTCGTGTCGCGCAGCGGCGAGCGTCGCGTGGCGTCGGTCAACGAGACCGGTCACGTCAGGGACATGCTGCGTCGATGAGCGGTCGCTAGAGGCCCGGAATCCGGGGCAGCGGAGGGAGCGGCGGAGGCGGCGGAAGGGTCGGCAGCTGAATCTGCGGCAGACCGGGAATGAGAGGTCGCGGGGCGGGGGCAGGCGCGGGCGCGGGTTCCGGCACGCTCGCCTCCTCCTCGACCGGGCCCGGAACCGACACCGCGGCCGACGGCGGTGGCGTCGACGCCGGTGACGGCGCGGTCGACGGGGACAGCTCCGCGTCACTCGGCTGAGTGGCGACGGGACGTGCGTCACCGTCGGAGCTCTGCAGGTGGCTGCCACCGACGCCGAGGCCGAGACCGATCACGGCGACGACGGCCAGAGCACCGCCCGCCAGTGCGCCACCGCGGATCACGGGTTTGGCGAATCTCTCGGCGCCGAGGCGCTCCGACGAGTCCGAGCGCTCCTGTGCCACCAGCGCAGCGCCCTCCGCGGCCACCAGTTCCGGCTGCGCCGGCATGATCACCGGAAGCGCGAGCCACGTTTCCATCAGAGACGCGACCAGCGGGATGTGCGCGCCGCCCCCGATCAGCACTACCGCGTCGGCAGCACGCCCGGACGATTCGATCACCTCGCGTGCCAGGCGCGCCGACGCCTCGACGTGGCGCACGATCAGCGAGTCGAGAATGTCCTGCGAGAGCAGGAGCAGACCGCCGTCGCCGGGTACGCAGACCGCGGTGTTGGTGGACAGCTCTTCCTTGGCGCGGCGGCAACGGGCATCGAGCGCCGACTCCCCGGCCTCATCGGCCGGTGGCGCGATGCGCTTCTCGTCGAGCTGGTGGTCGCGGATCAACCGGTCGACGACGTCGCCGCTGATCTCGTCGGTGCGGGCCGACCCGAGCACCGCGCCGGTGAATCGGTCGACCACGGTGACGGTGAGGCCGGAGCTGCCGAGGTCGTAGAACACGAGCGTCGAATGGTCGCCGAGCTGTCCCGACGCCTCGAGCATCCAGAGCGCGGCCGTCACTTCCGGGACCAGACGGCAGTCGATCGCGGCCTCCACGGCAGCAGCCTGCGCCTCGTCCCGATAGGCGACACCGAAGACCTGCACGTCATCGGCGGCGGAGCGCTCGGCCATCACAGTTCCGATGGCATCGGCAACCAGGTGCTCCGGGTGCTCGCGGGCGGCGCCCACCGGAAATGACCGGAAGACGGCCCCCTCGTCGTCCGGATACGCCACGCGCACCGCGCTGGCACCCACCGATACACCGAGAACTGAAACCATGGAATTACTATAACGGTTTGATCACGGAACGCGTGTCGGGGCCTTGGTGCATCCGTCTTCGTTGTATGCGCTCAGAGACCCGGTATCCGGGGCAACTCCGGCATGGGGAGCGGTGCCGGAGGCGGAATCGTCGGCAGCTGAATCTGCGGCAGACCCGGAATGAGCGGAGCGGGTTCCGATGTGGTCGGTGGAGCCGACGTGTCGGACGGCACGACACTCTGTGTCTCGGAGGCGACCGGTGCCTGGGTCGGACTCTGCGTCTGCGTCTGCGGCTGCGTCCGCGGCTGGTACGTGCTGCGCACCTCGGTCTGCGGCGGGATCACCGGCTCCTCGTCGACCACCGACGGGGCGGCGTCCGGAGGCGGGGTCACATCCGCGGTCGTCGTGGGCTGTGGCGGTACCACTTGCCGCACGCTCGGCGCCTGAGTGTTCGACTGCGTCGCGGCCGGCTGTGCTTCCTCCTCCGTACCCTGCAGGAGGTCGGTGCCGACACCGAGTCCGAGACCCACCGCGGCGACCACGGCCACGACACCGCCGGCGAGGACGAGGCCACGACGCCTCCGTGGCGGTACCGGCGCGTCTTCCGACAGCAATGCCGGCTGGGACTCGAGCTCCTCCGGCTGGGGCTCCGATTCGGGCTCCGGCTCAGGCTCCGGCTCCGGCGCCACCGCCCCGACGAACTCGTCGGACGTCGGGCGCGCCAGCAGGGCCGCACCCTCGGCCGCAACCAGTTCGGGCTGCGCGGGGACGATCACCGGAAGGTCGAGCCAGGACTCCATCACGGATGTGACCAACGGAATATGCGCGCCGCCACCGATCAGCACCGCGGCGTCGGGAAGGCGTCCCGAGCGGCGAATGACCTCGCGCGTCAGGCGCGCCGAAGTCTCGACCGGGCCCACGATGAGTGAATCGAAACTGTCCTGCGACAGGAGAAGAAGCCCGCCCTCGCCCGGCATGCACACCGCGCCGTTCGTGGACAGCTGCTCCTTCGCATCGCGGCACCGCGCGGCGAGCGCGAGCGCGGCTGCCGCGTCGGCGGGGTGCGCGAAGCGGTGCAGTTCGAGTTGGTTGTCACAGATCAGCCGGTCGACGAGGTCGCCGCTGATCTGATCCGAACGCGCACTGCTCAACACCATTCCGGTGTCTCGATCGACCACGGTGACGGTGAGCCCCGAACTGCCGAGGTCGTAGAACACGAGCGTCGCGTGGTCGCCGAGCTCACCGGACATCTCGAGCATCTGGAGCGCGGCCGTCACTTCGGGGACCATCTGGAAGTTGCCGATCTGCAACCGAGTCATCGCGACCTGTACGGCACCGGCCTGCGCCTCGTCCTGGTACGCGACGCCGATGGCCTGCACCTCGTCGGTCTCGTCGCGCTCGGCGAGCACCGTGCCGATGGACTCGGCAGCCAGTTCCTCCGGCCGTTCCAGTGTCGCGGTCACCGACCGCGATTCGAAGATCGGCATTTCGAGAGTCACGGCGTCGTGGCGCGCGAAGCGCACCGCGCTGGCGCCTACCGATACACCGAGAACTGAAGTCATGACGCCGACTATAACGGTTCGGTCACGGGTCTCGCGCATGAAGCAGACCGGGCGGCACGTCAGGGGCTTTTCGGCCGTACCGCCGTGACGCACATCGGGTTCCCGTTCGTGACATCGACGTCGGAACCCGCGAAACGCACAGCCCGCGTGGCGGTATCCGCAACACGCCGCGACTTGTCACGGTCGTGTACGGATCCGGCGCCGGCGTACAACTAGCCGACCGGTCGGACGCGGTGATCCGGCCGCCGTCAGTCGGTTCCGGCGGCGGCGCGTGTGACGTCGATGTGTGAGCCGAACCACGCGAGCGTGCGTGCCCAACCGTCCCGCGCGGCCGCTTCGTCGTACACGATGGGACGGTCGTCGCAATGGAAGCCGTGTTCGGCTTCGGCGTAGCGGACGATCTCGGTGTCCACCGGGGTGTGCGCGACCGCGGCGCGCAACTCCTCGACTTCCTCGGTCGAGATCCCCTTGTCGCGGTCTCCGAACAGGCCGAGCCACGGCGTTCCGAGCTGCTCGGCGACGTCGAGTTGCGATGGATATCCGAAGCGTCCCTTCGCGACGCCTCCGCCGTAGAAACTCACCGCCGCCCCGAGGTCGAGGCGCGTCGCCGTGTGGAACGCGACCGTCCCGCCCATGCAGAATCCGACGATCGCGGTGTTCCGTGGGTCGATCGAGGCCGCCGACAGAGCCGCGACGGCCCCGTCGACGTCCTCGTCGATGTGCGCCGCGGTGAGCTCACCGATCAGCGACATCGCCGACGTCATGTCGTCGTACTCCAGCACCGGATCGCCGCGCCGGTGGAACAGGTGCGGCGCGACGGCGTGGTACCCGGCGTCGGCGAAACGGCGGCAGACGTCGACGATGTGCCCGGTGACGCCGAACGCCTCCTGGATGACGACGACACCGCCGCGGACGGGACCTTCGGGGGCGATGCTGGTGATTGGTGTGGTCACGAACTACGACTCTAGGAAACCGGCTTCAGCGGGTGGATCGCCGGTGCCCCGGCGAGGTGCTCACCGAACGTCCCGAGCGCGGCCTGGAAGTGCGGCGACTTCATGTGCGCGTCGAGCGCTTCCTGGCCGGTCCACACCTCCACGGTGACGAAGGTTCCCGCGACCGCGGTTGATTCGAACACCTCGTACGAGATGCAGCCCTCTTCCTTGCGGCTCTCCGCCCCCAGGGCGGACAGTCCGTCGCGGACGGTGTCCTCGGAACCGGGCTTGGCAGGAATGGTCGCTACGACATGCAGATCGGACATCGACTCCCTTTCGTGAACGCCACCTCGTGTGGCCCGTCCCACGTAAGCACAGTTGGGTCGGCTAGGAAACCCGAAGTCGCGTCAAATAATCGGCGACCCTCGGTTCGTCCCAGCCGTGCGCTTCACGGAGACCGTCCGCGATGGTCGCGAGATAGGCGGGCGCCGGTGCGTTCCGGGCGACGACGTCACCGCGGGCCCGAGTGGTGAACGTGCACATGGGGACACCGTTGCGGGATCCGAGAGTGACCAGGCGGTCGTAGCAGGCGGGTTCCTGCGCGTGGATGTCCTCGAACTGTTCCTGTGTCACCAGGAATGCGCGGGCCGCGACGGAGCCGGGCGCGTCGGGGTCGTAGAAGGCGCGGCCGCCGCCCCAGATCCGCGACTCTCCCGCGAAGAACACCGAGCCGGGTATGACCACCGGTATCGACTCGCGCGGGGCGCTCGCGTCGCGGGCGCCCGCGTGCACGTGGTTGCCCCCGGCCGGGCAACCACCACGCAGATAGCAGGTCAGACGCGTCGCCGCCATGTTGGATCCATAGCTGACATACCAGATCAGCACACAAACGACCGTACTCGGACAAGATGGTCACATGAGTCTTCTCGGCGAAGTCAGGGGCTGGCGCAGCGGTTCTCGGAAGCATCACCGTCTGCGGGACCTCGACGGCACTCTCGTCGTCGTCACCGGCGGCGGCAGCGGGATCGGCCGCGAGACCGCGCTGGCGTTCGCGTCAGAAGGCGCGGTCGTGGTGGTCGCCGACCGCGACCTCGAATCCGCGCAGCAGACCTCCGATCTCATCAACTCCGCCCAGATGAAGGGCGGCGGTGCGGTCGCCATCTTCGGCGGCGGCTCCCACGCGTATCAGGTGGACGTCGCGGTGGAGGACGAGGTGCAGCGCTTCGCGGAGCAGGTACAGGCCGAGCACGGCACCCCCGACATCGTGGTCAACAACGCCGGGATCGGATATTCGGGCACGTTCACGAAGACCCCGCAGAAGGACTTCGAGCGGGTCATGGACGTGAATTTCTGGGGTGTCGTCTACGGCTCCCGCGTATTCTCCCAGCAGATGATCGACCGCGGAACCGGTGGGCACATCGTCAACCTGTCGTCCGCCGCGGCGTTCACGCCGCAGAAGCAACTCACCGCGTACGCGACGAGCAAGGCCGCGGTGTTCATGCTGTCGGACTGTCTCCGAGCGGAATTGGTGAACCACGGCATCGGCGTCAGCGCCATCTGTCCCGGACTGGTCCACACCAACATCGTCAAGGCCACCGACTTCGCGGGCGCCACACCGGAGGAGCAGGCGAAGAAGCGGGACCGGACCGACAAGCTCTACCGCAGACGCGGTTTCACCCCGGACCGGGTGGCGACGCAGATCGTGAAGGCCGTCACGCACAACAGGGCCGTCGTCCCCGTCACGCCCGAGGCCAAGTTCGGGCGGGCGCTGAGCCGCCTGGCCCCGGGCAGCATGCGGCTCGGCGCCCGCTTCGACCTCGGCTGATCCGATACGTCAGGGGGTGGGCGCCTGCACCCGGCCGGTGTAGGCGTCCATGCTGTGGTACACACCGAGCCGGTCGGCCAGACGGTCCCAGGCACGCACGGGCAGGACGGCTTTCGCCACCCGCGACAGGTACAGCGACCGCGGCAGCATCAGCAGCGGTCTCCCCTGTTTCATCGCCCGCCACGACCGGGCCGTGACGTCCTCCGGGCGGAGGATCGGGGCGAACAGGGGATTCTTCACACCGTCGAACATGCCGGTGGAGATGTAGCTCGGGCACACGGTGGTGACCTTGACGTGCCCGTGGCCGGCCTGGACCAGTTCGAGTCGCAGCGAATCGCTCCATCCCAGGGCAGCCCACTTCGACGCCGCGTAGACGGCCATCCTCGGCGTCGCCACGGTCCCGGCGGCGGAGGCGATGTTCACGATGCGGCAGTCCCGCCCTCGGTCCTCGATCATGGCGGGCAGGAATTCGTTGGTGATGTACATCGGCGCGAGCGTGTTGACGTCCATCACGAATTTGGTGTCCGACTCGTGGTCGTGATCCCAGAAGTACTTGCCGCGCACCACACCGGCGTTGTTGACGAGCACGTCGGGACGACCGAACGCATCCCGCACATCGGCAGCCGCCTTGCGGACGGATTCGAGGTCGGCGACGTCGACGACGTGTGCGCTGACGGTGCACCCCGACTCGCGCAGTTCCTGCGCCGTGCGTTCGAGCGCGTCGGCGTCGATGTCCCACAACACCACCGCGCCGGCGTGGTCGGCGGCGGCGAGCCGGGCGAACAGGCGTCCCATCCCCATTGCCGCCCCGGTGATCAGGACCGTCTTGCCCGCTGCCGAGAATCCCACGTCATGCTCTCCTTCGGTCGAGACCGGCCGGCTCGGCGGGCTCGTGGTAGAGGGTTTCGATCCGGTCCTTCAACGTGACCTGTGCACGTCGCAGCGCCTGCCACACGACCGGTGCGGCCACACCGCCGAGCAGTTGTCCGGCCGGTCTGCCTGGAGAGTGGTAGCGGAAGTCGACGGTGAGCCCCGTTTCGTCCGGGCTGAGCGCGTCGAACGTCCAGACCGATCCGTGCACACCGTGATCTGCCTCGACGACGAGCCGGCGATCCGGATCCGACGCGACGACCCGGCCGCGGGACGGCAGCGGGATCGGACCGAGCACGGTCTCCGGATCACCGAGGTACTCGAAGGCCATCGCGGGCGGAACGACGATCACGGTGGTGCTGCGTAACCCGATCATCGGACGTCCGGAACTGCGGGGGTCGGACAGGCAGAGCTGAATGGACAAGACGGATATCCCAACGTGTCGACGTCCGAGGCGGAGAGTGTGTGGTACATCGATGTACCGCATACCGCTGACCGTATACGGAAACGCAACAACAGGGAAGACTACGATTCGATTCGATGACGAAACCCCAGCAAGACGCCGGTGACGGGCGTGCTGCCCGTTGGCGTGGCCAACGCGAGAAGCGGCGCTCGGAGTTCGTCGAACGGGCACTCGTCGCCATCGACGCAGAAGGTCCCGACGTGTCGGTCGCAACGATGGCCGTCTACGCCGAGGTCGCGCGAACCCGCATCTACCGGCATTTCGACGACAGCACCGACCTCAAGAACGCCGTCGCCCAGCGGGTCGCGGCGATGATGCTCCTCGAATACGCGCCCGTGATCACCGTCGACGGTGCACCGCACGCCATCCTCACCCGCGCCGCGCGCACCCACCTCGACTGGGTGACCGAACACGCCAACCTGTACCGCTACCTGATGTCGTTCTCCCCCGCGGCCGGAGAGGTGCGGCGGGCCATCAGCACCGCGGTCTCCGACATGCTCCACCCGTACCTGGACGCCCTCGGCGCCCCCGCCGCCGCGACACCGCTGGCCACTGCGCTGATCGGGATGGTCGAGTCGGTGTCCGCGGAATGGATCGATCGACCTGGCGGCACCGACGTCGGCGCGTTGACCGAACAGCTGGCCGCCTGGGCGTGGGCGCTGGTCGACACGACGATGCGCAGCCGCGGCGCGGTCCTCGACCCCGACAGTCCCCTACCGGCCCCCGGCGACCTCCGCACGTGAGTGGGAAAGCGTGCCGGAACACACTTTCCCACTCACGTGCGGGACCAGCGGGTCAGGTACTCGCGCTCGGTAACGGTGATGCGGCGTAGCCGCTGGGCATCGACGTCCGCGACGGCCATCTGAGTGGTGGCGGTGACGGCGGGCGGGTCGGTGATCGGGGTACGGGCGCCCCGGACCTCGTAGCCGATGGTGAAGTCGACGGCCCGATGTTTGGCGATCCACATCGTGATCCGCAGGGGACTGTCGGAGTGCCGCAACTGTCCCCGGTACCTCACGTGGATGTCGGCGATGAACGCGCTCGTGATGAGCGACGAGTTCTCGCTGCCCTCGCTGAGCAGCCAGTCGATCCGGGCCTCTTCGAGCAACGTCACCATCCGCGCATGGTTGATGTGCTGAAAGGCGTCCATGTCGGACCACCGGACGGTCACGAAGGCGTCGTAGCCGACGACGGCGGCAGGGGTGTCAGTCACGTTGGACATCATCCTCTGCCGCCGTCGGCCGAACTCACGCGATGTCGCGCAACCAGTTCCTCAGCCACGTCGTGGCGGGCGTACCCGATCCGTCGACCGCGTAGCTGGTGTAGTCCTGGTGAGCCTGCGACTTGTAGAACTGCTCGAGTTCGTCGATGCGCTTCTCGTTGGACTGCTCGTCCAGCTGAGCCATCAGGGCCGGCACACCGCCGACGGCGAGAATGTCGTTCCAGATCGCGAGCGCTTCCTGCTGGTAGCGCCCGAACAGCGTCGGCGTCGGATCCGACGTCTGCGCGAGGAATCCGGCGAGCCGCGTGACGAAGTCTTCCTTCGGCGTGGAGCAGTACAGGTCGCCGTACGCGCAGAAGGTGCGTGTGTTCTGGCTGACAAAGCCGAACCCGCCGATGCGGGGACCACCGGCACCGCTGCCGGCGACGGCAGGGCCGACGAGGGCATCGGTCGGCGACCGCCGCGGATCGGAGACGAGTCCGACGGCAGCGATCTTGTCCGCGGGCACCACACCGAGACCGGTGCCGATCTCCGCAGCGAGATCACCTGCGGCGTCGGCGCCCTGGCTGTAACCGATGATCGACAGCTTGGTGCCGGGGCACTGCTGCGACATCGACGACAGCATGCCCTCGGCATTGCTGACCGCCTGCGCCTTCGAGCGCCCGTACACCTCGGACTCCCACGGGAAGGCCGTGGCGGCGTACGTGACGTAGTCGGTGCGGATCGACGACGGCAGACCGTTCGTCACCGCGGACAGCAGACCTGGTGTGGGCCTGACATTGTCCTTGGTGGACGTTTCCCACGTCCCCGGAATCGCGACCACATACAGGCTCGGGCAGGGGTCCGCGTTCGCCACTGCGCTCGTACCCACCACTCCCGATGCCACCGGGATGGCTGCCGCAGCAGCCACTGCGGTCAGAAATGCGATAACCCGTTTCATTGCCATGGCCTCAACCTGTTCTCCCCTTCGCCGTCCTGCAGACGGGATGCTGCCAGGACGACGTGACCTAAAGATGCACGATCGGTAAATGAACGTTACCGACCGAACGTGACCTCCGCACGATAAACCGACACCCCGGTAGGAAAACCTACCGGGGTGCGGATTGTACGAGCAGTTACACCTACCGCTGCGGGGCGGTGGTGGTCTCGATCGGAGACGGCAGCGCCGACTCCCCCTCGAGGTACGCATCGACCGCGGCGGCCGCCGAGCGACCCTCGGCGATGGCCCACACGATCAGCGACTGACCGCGTCCCATGTCGCCGGCCACGAAGACGCCGTCGACGTTGGTGGCCCACTTCGCGGAGCGGGCGACGTTGCCGCGCTCGTTGAGGTCGACGCCGAGATCGGTGAGCAGGCCCGGCTTCTCGGGTCCGACGAAGCCCATCGCCAGCAGGACGAGGTCGGCCTCGAGCTCGAAGTCCGAGCCCTCCACCTTCTCGAAGCGACCCGACTTCATCTCGACCTCGTGGGCCTTCAGTGCGGTCACCTTGCCGTCGGCACCGACGAAGCGTTCCGTGTTCACGGAGAAGAGGCGTTCGCCGCCCTCCTCGTGTGCGGACGCGACCCGGTACATCAGCGGGTACGTCGGCCACGGGGTGTGCTCGGCGCGGGTCTCGGGAGGTCTCGGCATGATCTCGAACTGGTGAACGCTCTCGGCACCCTGACGGTGCGAGGTGCCCAGGCAGTCCGCGCCGGTGTCGCCGCCGCCGATGATGACGACCTTCTTGCCCTCCGCGGTGATGGTCGGCTCCTCCAGGTCGCCGAGCTGCACGCGGTTGGCGATCGGCAGGAACTCCATCGCCTGGTGGATACCGTCCAACTCGCGGCCGGGGATCGGCAGGTCGCGGGCGTCGGTGGCACCGCCGGCCAGGACCACGGCGTCGAACTGCGCACGCAGTGCGTCCGCGGTGATGTCGACGCCCACGTTGACACCCGTCTTGAAGACGGTGCCCTCGGAGTTCATCTGGTCGAGACGGCGGTCGATGTGCCGCTTCTCCATCTTGAACTCGGGGATGCCGTACCGCAGGAGCCCGCCGATACGGTCGGCCCGCTCGAACACGGTGACCATGTGCCCGGCGCGGGTCAGCTGCTGCGCTGCAGCGAGACCCGCGGGACCGGAACCGACGACGGCGACCTTCTTGCCCGTCGAACGGGTCGGGTGCACCGGCTTGACCCAGCCCTCGTCGAAGGCGCGGTCGATGAGCTCGACCTCGACCTGCTTGATGGTGACGGGGTCCTGGTTGATGCCCAGGACACACGACGCCTCACAGGGTGCGGGGCACAGCCGCCCGGTGAACTCCGGGAAGTTGTTGGTCGCGTGCAGACGCTCGATGCCGTCGTGCCAACGGTCCCGGTACACCAGGTCGTTCCACTCGGGAATCAGGTTCCCCAGCGGACAGCCGTTGTGGCAGAACGGGATACCGCAGTCCATGCACCGGCTGGCCTGAGTCTTCAGGGTGTCCGACGAGAACTCCTCGTAGACCTCGTTCCAGTCGAGCAGGCGCAACGGCACCGGCCGGCGAACCGGAAGTTCGCGTGACGTGTGCTTCAGGAAGCCGCTTGGATCACCCACGAGCTGCCTCCATCACTGCCTCGTCCACGTTCTTTCCATCCTTCTTCGCGGCCTCGATGGCCAAGAGCACCTTCTTGTAATCGCGGGGCATCACCTTCGCGAAATGATTGACCTGCTGCGACCAGTCGGACAGGATGCGCGCGGCAACCTCCGAGCCCGTCTCGTCGCGGTGACGCTCGATGGCGGACTTCAGCCAGGTGAAGTCGTCACCCGTCAGGTCCTCGAGATCCACCAGTTCCGTGTTGAGGTTGTCCTCGAACACCTTGTCCGGGTTGTAGACGTACGCGACGCCACCGGACATGCCGGCACCGAAGTTGCGTCCCGTCGCACCGAGGATGACGACCTTTCCGCCGGTCATGTACTCGCAACCGTGGTCGCCGACTCCCTCGACCACCGCGGTGGCGCCGGAGTTACGGACCGCGAATCGCTCGCCAACGACACCCCGGAGCAGC
This sequence comes from Rhodococcus sp. NPDC059968, assembly GCF_042738615.1. Classification (NCBI taxonomy): domain Bacteria; kingdom Bacillati; phylum Actinomycetota; class Actinomycetes; order Mycobacteriales; family Nocardiaceae; genus Rhodococcus; species Rhodococcus sp. NPDC059968. The sequence goes on along the minus strand of NZ_JBHWUE010000046.1, from coordinate 59,563 downwards.
GCCTCACCGCTCGTGGCACCGAACAGGATCACGTTGCCGCCGATGATGTTGTCCTCGGCGACGAAGCCGGGGGCGGTCTCCAGCGGCGGGCGCACCACGAGGCGTCCACCGGACAGGCCCTTGCCGACGAAGTCGTTGGCATCGCCGTGCAGGCGCAGGGTCATGCCCTTGGGGACGAACGCACCGAAGCTGTTACCGGCCGAACCGGTGAACGTGATGTCGATCGTGTTGTCCGGCAGGCCCTCGCCGCCGTACGCCTTCGTCACCTCGTGGCCGAGCATGGTGCCGACCGTGCGGTTGACGTTGGTGATCGGCGACTCGAACGTGACCTTCTGGCCCTTGTCGAGAGCGTTGCGGCTCTGGACGATCAGCTGCTGGTCGAGTGCCTTGTCGAGGCCGTGGTCCTGGGTGCCCGTGCAGTACAGGTCCTGGTCCATGAACGCCGACTCGGTCTCGTGCAGGATCGGCGACAGGTCGAGGTTGCCGGCCTTGCTGCCCTTCCAGTGCTCGAGCGCCTTCGTGGTGTCGAGGACATCCACCTGTCCGACGGCCTCGTCGAGGGTGCGGAAGCCGAGCTCGGCGAGGAGTTCGCGCACCTCTTCGGCGATGAAGAGGAAGAAGTTCTCCACGAACTCGGGCTTGCCACTGAACCGCTTGCGCAGAACCGGGTTCTGCGTGGCGACACCCACGGGGCAGGTGTCGAGGTGGCAGACCCGCATCATGATGCAGCCCGACACCACCAGCGGAGCGGTCGCGAAACCGAACTCCTCGCCACCGAGCAGCGCGGCGACCATGACGTCGCGGCCGGTCTTGAGCTGGCCGTCGACCTGCACGACGATACGGTCGCGCAGACCGTTGAGCAGCAGCGTCTGCTGGGTCTCGGCGAGGCCGAGCTCCCACGGGGCGCCCGCGTGCTTCATCGACGTCAGCGGGGTGGCACCGGTGCCACCGTCGTGACCGGAGATCAGCACGACGTCCGCGTGCGCCTTGGACACACCCGCGGCGACGGTGCCGACACCGACCTCGGACACCAGCTTCACGTGGATCCGGGCCTGCGGGTTGGCGTTCTTCAGGTCGTGGATCAGCTGCGCGAGATCCTCGATCGAGTAGATGTCGTGGTGCGGCGGCGGCGAGATCAGCCCGACGCCGGGCGTGGAGTGCCGGACCTCGGCCACCCACGGGTACACCTTGTGCGCCGGCAGCTGGCCGCCCTCACCGGGCTTCGCTCCCTGCGCCATCTTGATCTGGATGTCGGTGCAGTTGGTCAGGTAGTGCGAGGTGACACCGAAGCGTCCCGACGCGACCTGCTTGATCGCGGACCGGCGCCAGTCGCCGTTCTCGTCCGGGGTGAAGCGGGCCGGGTTCTCGCCGCCCTCACCGGAGTTGGAACGGCCGCCGAGGCGGTTCATGGCGATGGCGAGGGTCTCGTGCGCCTCGGCTGAGATGGAGCCGTAGCTCATCGCACCGGTCGAGAAGCGCTTGACGATCTCGGTGGCGGGCTCGACCTCGTCCAGCGGGACGGGCTCGCGCACGCCCTTCTTGAACTCGAAGAGGCCGCGCAACGCTGCGAGGCGCTCGGACTGGTCGTCGACCAGCTTCGTGTACTCCTTGAACACCTCGTACTGCCCGGTGCGCGTGGAGTGCTGCAGCTTGAACACCGTGTCCGGGTTGAACAGGTGGTACTCGCCCTCACGACGCCACTGGTACTCGCCGCCCACTTCGAGCTCGCGGTGCGCGCGCTCCTCGGGACGGTCCAGGTACGCGTTGGAGTGACGGACCGCGACGTCGGCGGCGATCTGGTCGAGACCGATGCCGCCGAGGCTGGACTGCAGGCCGGTGAAGTACTCGTCGACCAGTTCCTGCGACAGGCCGATGACCTGGAACAGCTGGGCGCCGGTGTAGGACGCCAGGGTGGAGATGCCCATCTTGGACATCACCTTGAGCACACCCTTGCCCGCGGCCTTGATGTAGTTCTGGATGGCCTTGTCGAGGCTGACGCCCTGCAGTTCGTTGTTCTGCACCGCCTCGTCGACGGTCTCGAATGCCATGTACGGGTTGACGGCTGCCGCACCGAAGCCGATGAGGAGCGCCATGTGGTGCACCTCCCGGGCGTCGCCGGCCTCGACGATGAGGCCGACCTTGGTGCGGGTCTTCTCGCGCACCAGGTGGTGGTGCACGGCCGACGTCAGCAGCAGCGACGGGATGGGCGCGTACGTCTCGTTCGACTCACGATCGGACAGGACGACGAGGCGCGCACCGCCGGCGATGGCCTCCGACACCTGGTAGCGGACGTCGTCGAGGGCCTTGCGCAGACCCGCTCCGCCCTCGGCCACCGGGTACAGACCGCGGACGATGACGCTGCGGAAGTTCGGGAATTCGCCGTCGTCGTTGACGTGAATGAGCTTCGACAGGTCGTCGTTGTGCAGGATCGGCTGCGGCAGGAAGATCTGCCGGCAGGACTCCCCGGTGGGGTGCAGCAGGTCGTGCTCGGGGCCGATGGTGCCGCCGAGACTGGTGACGACCTCCTCACGGATGGCGTCGAGCGGCGGGTTCGTGACCTGCGCGAACAGCTGCGAGAAGTAGTCGAAAAGCATCCGCGACCGCGAGGACAGCACGGCGATCGGGGTGTCGGTACCCATGGAGCCGAGAGCCTCGGCACCGGAGAGCGCCATCGGCTTGACGAGGAGGTTGACCTCTTCGTTGGTGTACCCGAACATCAGCTGACGCAGAACGACGCGCTCGTGCGACATGTAGGTGTACGGGCGGTCCGGCAGGTCGTCCATGTGGGTCAGACCCTGGTCGAGCCACTCCTGGTAGGGGTGCTCGGCGGCCAGTTCCGACTTGATCTCGTCGTCGCTGATGATGCGACCCTCGGCGGTGTCGACGAGGAACATGCGGCCGGGCTGCAGCCGGATCTTCTTCACGACGGTGGCGGGGTCGATCGGCAGGACACCGACCTCGGAGGCCATGACGACGAGGCCGTCGTCGGTCACCCAGAGACGCGAGGGGCGCAGTCCGTTGCGGTCCAGGACGGCGCCGATGACGGTGCCGTCGGTGAAGCACACCGACGCCGGTCCGTCCCACGGCTCCATGAGCGACGAGTGGTACTGGTAGAACGCCCGGCGCGCGGGGTCCATGCTCTCGTGACGTTCCCAGGCTTCCGGGATCATCATCAGCACGGCGTGCGGGAGGCTGCGGCCACCGAGGTGCAGCATCTCGAGCACCTCGTCGAACCGCGCGGTGTCGCTGGCGCCCTTCGTGCAGACCGGGAAGATCTTCTCGAGCTGACTGCGCCGATCCTTGCCGGGCCCAACCTCTCCTGACCCGCCGAAGATGTCGCTGTCGATGAGCGCCTCACGGGCACGCATCCAGTTCTCGTTGCCGGTGACGGTGTTGATCTCACCGTTGTGGGCCACGCGCCGGAACGGGTGGGCCAGCGGCCACGACGGGAACGTGTTGGTGGAGAAACGCGAGTGCACGAGGCCGAGGGCCGACTCGACGCGCTCGTCCTGCAGGTCCAGGTAGAAACCCTTGAGCTGCGGGGTGGTCAGCATGCCCTTGTAGACGAACGTCTGACTCGACAGGCTCGGGAAGTACACGGTCTCGCGACCGGGGCCGTCCTTGCCGGCGCCTTCGCTGCCCAGCTCGTGCTCGGTGCGCTTACGGACCACGTAGGCGCGGCGCTCGAGGTCGAGTCCGGTGAGGGCGTCGTTCTCGCTGCCGATGAAGATCTGCCGGAACGTCGGCATGGCGTCGCGGGCCAGGGCGCCGAGCGACGAGTCGTCGGTCGCGACCTCACGCCAGCCGAGGACCTTCAGGCCCTCGCTCTCGACGATCTTCTCGACTGCGTCGGCTGCGCGCTGCGCGTCGGCCTTGCTCTGCGGCAGGAACGCGATGCCGGTGGCGTACGTGCCTTCCGCGGGCAGCGGGAAGTCGACCACGGCGCGGAAGAACTTGTCCGGGACCTGGAGGAGGATGCCGGCGCCGTCACCCGTGTTGGGTTCGGAGCCCGCGGCACCACGGTGCTCGAGGTTCACCAGCGCGGTAATCGCCTTCTCGACGATGTCCCTGCTGCGGCGGCCCTTCATGTCCACGACGAACGCGACACCACAGGAATCGTGCTCGTTCGACGGGTGATACAGCCCCTGGGGGCCTGGAAGTTGCTTCATACCTAGCCTTCGTATGCCAAAAGATGCACCGACGACCAGCAGCGCTGATGGCCATCAACTTGCAATGCAAGTGCCGTCACGACGTGATCGGCACCACCGATCGGCTATCGCCCTTTTGCAGCACGCTGGGTGTGGTCCTCGCACCGGGCGACGTGGCTTTTCGGTCGGGTCGGACTTTCGTGGGTCCAACGTGTAACGAAAACGATAATTCAGAACCCCCGACGAAACACAACTTAGGTTGGCCTATTTACCCTCTGAACTGGGCATTGTCGAGGGCGGACCTCGTCCGACTGCACTGAGTACATGTTAAGTGAGAGCGCCGAGCACCGCTGTAATTCCCGCAGTCGGATCGAAATCGGGATCCGGGACGGTGAGTTGATGAAGGATTACACCGTCCAGGTAGTCGGTGATCACCACTGCGTCGGACGCCGGGTTCCTCGATCCCACGAGTTCCAGCATGTCCGCACCCCATTCTACGAGCGCGCGGCGTGCCGATCCGATCTTCGCGTCCAGACCCGGCGTTACGGACGCCTCGACGAAGAGTGCGTAGCGGGCACTGGTTCGCACGCGGTCCGGACCAGTGGAGAAACTCACGAAGGCAACCAGCGCCTCGGCCAGCGCATCCGTGCCGGCGGGCCGGAGGTGCGCGAACTTCTGCCAGTCCTCCCGGTCACGTTCGACGAGCCGTGTGACGATCCCCTCGAGCAGCGCGCCCCGGCTTCGGAAGTAGTTGGACGCGGACCCCTGGGGCATCCCGGCCAGCTCGTCGACACCCCGGTGAGTGAGGGCCCGGACCCCTTTCGTGCCGAGCAGCGCGATGGCGGCGTCGAGCACCTGCTCCCGTTTGTCTGCCATACCCCGACACTACAACGGTAGTAAATTCACTACACCCGTAGTAGCGTAGTGGTCATGACGCACTCCGCAGCAGTCCTCGGCGGCGGCATCGGCGGACTCGCCGTCGCCCGCTACCTGTCCCGCGCCGGCTGGCACGTCGATGTCTTCGAGCGGGCCGACACCCTGCCCACGTCAGGCACCGCGCTCGGCATGTGGCCGCAGGCCCTCGACGCGCTGGACGCGATCGGCGCAGGTGATCGCGTGCGCACGCTGGGATCACCCCAGCACCGCGGTTCGCTCCTGCGCCCCGACGGGTCCGTGATCGGCGCCATCGACAACCGCGACCGCACCGCCTACCTGCTGTCGCGGCCCGCCCTGCTGGCCACACTGGCCGAGGACCTGCCCGACGGAATGATCTCGTTCGGCACATCGGCCCCCGCCCTCGACGCGCTGACGGACCACGACGTCGTGATCGGTGCGGACGGTCTGCGCAGCCCGACCCGCCGTCAACTGTTCGGCGAGAAGTTCGAGCCGCGGTACGTAGGAGCGACCGCCTGGCGCGGGTGGGTACCCGGACATCGCGACACCGTCAGCGAAACCTGGGACACGGACGCACTTTTCGGCATCACCCCGCGCGACGGCGATCTCGTCAACTGGTTCGCGTGCGTACGCACCGACGCCGGACACCCCGGCGGCCTCGACTACCTCCGGTCACGTTTCGGGAACTGGCACGCCGACGTCCGGGCAGTGCTGGACGCCGCCACCCCCGAGGCGATGCTCCACCACGACCTGTACGAGTCCCCCGCGCTGCCGTCGTACGTGGCCGGCAACACGGCCCTGCTCGGCGACGCCGCCCACGCAATGGCGCCGAACCTCGGCCGGGGCGCCTGCGAGGCCCTCGTCGACGCCGTCGCGCTCGGCCGATTCCTCGCCGCCGACACCGACATTCACACCGCGCTTCGCCGTTACGACCGCGCGCGGCGGTCCGCGACGCGGCGGCTGGTGCGTGGATCGCGCGCCATGTCCTCCATCGCGATGACTGGCCGTCTCCGTCCGCTGCGCGATCTGTCGGTGAAGCTCGCCGCGGGCCTGGCCTGACCGGAATGCGGGGGCGCCGGAACGCTTGCCCGTCTGGTACTTTGCCGCGGTAGGGGGACGAGAAAGAACCGGGGGCGGTCATGGGGGCGGTGGACGACGGCTGCGGCAGTGCGCCGGCAGCACGCACGTATCTCATCGGGGAAACAGCACATCCACCTGGTCGGTGGAGGCATTCCGCTGTGCTCGCTTTCCTCTTTCGGTGTCTCTGATCTGCACCACTCTTGCGTTTGCTTCGTCAGCACCACTCCGTTCGATCACCATGTCCGTTCGACTTCAGGAGTCAAAGCCTTGAGAATCCGCATGCACGCTCTGGCAGCCGCGATTTCGGTGTCCACCGCCGCACTGCTCGGTGCCGCGACGGCACACGCCGCTCCGACCACGTCGCCATCCACGTCGCAGCCGGGCGTCACCGACCCCTCGGCCCCGCCCACCACGTCGCAGCCCGGCGTGACGGTTCCGACGGCGCCGCCCACCACGTCGCAGCCGGGCGTCACCGACCCGGCGGCTCCGGCCGCGACGACCCCCGCTCCCCCGCAGGCTCCGCTGGCGGTGCCGGGTGGCGAGACGGTTGTGCCTGCTGCGCCGGCAGCCGACTCGGCGGTGGACGGCAACGCCCCGGCGGTCGACGGGGCGCAGGCCGCCCAGCCGGCGACCGTGTGGATCGACCCCGACGACATGCCGAAGGCGCACCAGGCACCCGTCGCCCCCGCCCTTCCCGTGCCGAAACCGGTGGTCGAGGTGAACGCGGCCGTCGACACGCTGGTCGGCGCGATGCCCGTGGCCGTCAACGGACGCCAGTACGGCAACCCCGAGGGGTACGTCGGCACCATCGGCTGGCGCGTCGGTGACGCCACCGGCACCGCAGGCATCGCCGTCGACCCGTCCTCGCCGACGGCGGCCACCGTCTCCGCGTTCTCGGCCGATTCCAACGCCGAGCACCCCACCAATTGGTCTGCGCCCGTCGACGTCACACCCGTCGCCGCCGCGATCGCGGATGCGGCCCACCGGTACCCGGCCTTTGGGGAGCTGGTTGAGACGATCGCGTCTCTGCCCGCACCGCAACTGCCGCAGCTGCAGTCGACCGACAGCGGTCCGGCTACGACCACGATCGGCGGCGTGAACGTACGCAGCCAGGCGACGCTGCACGTGTGATCCGATTCCCTCGCGCGGAGCCCGCCAGGGGTCGGCTCCGCGCGAGGGAATGAGGTGTGGAGGATTCAACTGTGACAGAACCGCCGAACAGGGCACCCCTCGACCGCTTCTCGCACTGGTTCCCGCCCTTCGCGTCGGCCGCGGCACCCACGGTTCCCACTGCGGAGCCCGAGGCCGAGCAACCCCCCGCTCCGACCTGGCTGACCCCGGGCGACGAGCCCGACTCCACCCCACCTGTTCGCGGCAATCACGGGCTCTTGGTCGCCGGAGCCGCCGCAGCGGTGATCGCCGTCATCGCCGGTGTGGTCGCCGTGTTCGCCTCGACGTCCGGCGATGCGAGCGGAACTCCCGTCGCCGCTGCCGAATCGGGCTGGTGCGTCGAATCCCGCGACGGCTCGACGGTGGTCGGCAACGGTCCCGGCGGAACCTCCGACGGCGTCGCCGCGATCCTGGCCTTCGACCACGCGTACTACGTCGCACGCAGCGGTGCCAAGTCCCGTGAAGTGGTCGCGCCCGACGCGCCGCTGGGGTCCGCCGAGACCATCCAGGGCGGCATCGACTCGGTGCCCGAGGGCACCGAGCACTGCCTCGCCATCACCGAATCCGAACCCGGCCGCTACGCGGTGACGCTGTCGGAACTGCGTCCGGACGGGTCGACGAAGAAATACCAGCAGGTCGTGACCACCGCGGACCGCGACGATCGCACGTACATCACATCCATTGGAGACGCGAAGTGACCGACCAACTGCTGCAACCACTTCCGGTGTCGATGCTCGTCCTCGGGGCGTGCGGAGGAGCCGGCGCCACCACGACGACACTCGGGCTTTCCAACACCGCCGCAGTGCGCGGCGAGGCGCTCGTGGCCGTCGACGCGACACCCGCGGGCGGCGACATCGCCGAACGCGGCGCCGATGCCGTGCTGTCCGTGAGCGGCCTCGAGCAACTGGTGGCCGCCGGCCCCGTCGCGGACGACGTGTTCGACGGGTACTGCTCCCGCACGAGCGCCGGGACCCGCATCCTGAACCGGATCGGGAATCAGACCGCGACCGACCGTGAATTCCACACTCTCACAGGGGCACTGCGTGCCCGCCGGGTGAGTGCCGTGCACGACCTCGGTCACCGGTTGCGTGCCGCGTACCTCGCGCCGCTGCTGGCCACTCCGTCGCCCATCGTCCTCGTCGTGCCGTGCCGGGCGGACGCGTTCAACCGCCTCCGCTCCGCGTTGCAGTCGATCGGTGACACGCTCGGCGAACCCGGGCTCGCCCGCACCGTCGTCACCGTGTCGAATCAGGACGCCACCGGTTGGCAGGTGGACGTCGACCTCCTCCGCGAGTACCTGGGCGGACAGGTCTGGGGCGTCGAGACCATCCCCTACGACGAACATCTGGGCATGGGGATCGTCATCGAACACAGCAAGCTGGCACCGGACACCCGGGTTGCGTACGAGCGGGTGTCCGCGGCGGCATCAGCGGTTGCCGAAGGTCGTCCGGAACGGGTCTGAGCGCGGCGCGTCCAGTACCCTCCCGGGCGGGGAGGACATTCGACATCAGAGGGCTGTCATGGGGAAATCCGTCGGCGACTGCGGCGCACTACTCACCGAAATGGACGCGTTCCGTCAGGGTTTCGGCCAGCCCGCGAAACTGACGGAGGCCCTCCGTTCGGCGCTGCTCCTCATTCCGTTGACCGACGACGACCGACTTCTGACCAGCACGTTCGGCGGACTGAACTGGGTGTGCGCCTTCACCGGCGAACAGGAGTACGCCCGATATGTACTCGCCCGCGACGAACAGAGTGGGCTGCGCCGCTTCCACACCGTGTTCGGGTGGCGACTACGTACGACCCGGAAGGCCGCATGCTGTCGTGGACCGACGGCAACGGCAACCGCATGGTCAACACGTACGACGCGGACGGGAGGGTGGTCCGGCAGAACGGCACCGGCGGCATCCTCGACTCCGAGTTCGACTACCGCAACAACGCGGAGTCCACGGGCACCGTCACCGTGGTCACCGATTCGACCGGCGCGGCGACGGTCCACGGTTTCGACTCCGACCTGCGGCTGCGGGACCTCGTCGACGCCGCAGGGTCACGCACCCACACCGACTACAACGTGCGGCGTGAACCGTTGCGGGTCGTCGGACCCGACTGCGCGACGACGAGCTACCTCTACACCGCCGACGGAGACATTGCCCGGATCACCCGACCCGACGGACACGTCGTCGCCATCGACTACGCCGGCCCCCGCCAACCGGCGACGATCCACCCTCCCGACGGCACGATGTCGCGGCAGGAATGGGACGCGCGGGGAAACCTCCGCTTCCCGGGTCAGTACCACGACCCGGAAACCGGCCTCCACTACAACCTGCACCGGTACTACAACCCCGACACCGCCCGATACCTCACCCAGGACCCACTCGGACTCGCCCCTCACCCAACCCGAACACCTACCCCCACAACCCCACCGGATGGACCGACCCACTCGGCCTGGTGCCGGCGGCATGTGGTGAGGCAAGCCGTAATTCCGCCCTCAATCAGGCCAAGCAAGATGCCGGGATTCCTCGATCTCAGCACCCATTCGAAGTGAATCGAATTCCGATGACCGACAGATTCGACAGAAACATCCTCGGGGACAATGGGTTACCCATTATGACGCGAGAGTACAGTTACCAGCTTCCCAACGGTCGCGTCATCACAATCCAGGATCACGGGGCTGGACACACGTTCGGAGAGGGCGGTATCGGTGATCAAGGCCCACACTTCAACGTGAGACCGGAAGGCGACACCCGCAGCGGCAGAGTGCCCGCGATCTTTCAATCAACGGATGGGGTAACGACTTACCTGTGACGTTGGAAATATCCGAGACCCCTCATTCTCGCTACAGGGTCTCGTGCGGCACGCTCCCCGACTTATCCATGACTGCCCGCTGGATAACCATCTACAAACTATCCGCACATCACAACATTGATCGGGAACAGCCGTTCGAAGATCGCTGATATGACCGCGGCCGCCACGTCCGCACACGGTTTAGTCATCTGCACCCGCAATTGCATGCGCATTTGGCTAATCGGTGTGCAAATGTGCGGCAGGAGGGCTTACCCTGACGTCGAGCGACGATAGCTGAGCGCAGTCACGACATCCGCACACATTTTGGCCATCTTCACACGCAATTGCGTGCGCGGATTACCAATCGGTGTGCAAACGCGACAACAGGCGACAACATCGCGACCCCTCACGCCTCGAGCAACCCCTTCAACCTCTGCAGGTCGGCGTTGACGGCTGCTGCGTCCTGTGCGAACTCTTCGGCGGTGACGCCGTCGCGTCGCCGGATGGTGAAGACGACTTCGCTGTGGTCGCCGTCGGGGATGACGCGCACGGGGTTGTAGACGGTGTCGCCGCTGGGGAGGGTGACGTCGTGGTCGAGGATCCCGTAGTCGTTGGTGGGCGCAAAGGCGACGGCGACCTGTCCCATCGGTGAGTCGGCGAGCCAGCGGTCGCCGTCCCGGGTGATGTTGGTGCTCAGGCCCGCCGCCCAGGCGGGGAGGTTGGCGGGGTCGCTCGCGTAGGCGTACACGTCGGCGGCGGTCCGAGCGATGAACACACTGACATGAGTTGATTCGGTGGTCATGAGTCCCAGCATCCCCGCCGCAGCGCCCGGATGATTGAAGAAATCGGACTCCGGTGCGCGATGTCCGAAACCTTCAATGCGGATCCGTCCGAGGTCGTTAGCGTTCTCGTTATGACCGCAACATTCAGTGCCATCGAACTGGTCGTCCACGACCTGCCCACGTCGCTCGCGTTCTACCGGCGGCTCGGACTCGACATTCCCGGCGACGCCAATCAGGCACCGCACGTCGAATTCGAGTTTCCCGGTGGGATCCGCCTGCTGTGGGACACGGTCGAGACCATCCGCTCGTTCACACCCGACTGGACCGAACCCACCGGCGCGCATCGCGTCGCTCTCGCCTTCGACTGCGGAACCGCCGCCGACGTCGACGCGCTCTTCGACGAGATCACGGGCGACGGCTACAACGGTCGGAAGAAGCCGTGGGATGCACCGTGGGGCCAGCGTTACGCCACCGTCGACGATCCCGACGGCAACCCCGTCGATCTGTTCGCCGCGCTCACGCCGTGACCAGCTGACCGAAGGTGCGACCGGTCAACTCGTGGGCCTCGCGGATCAGATGGGCCTGGTCTGCGAACCCGGCCATGCCGGCCGCCTGCGCTGCGGGAATGGACGAATCCGCCAGCCCCAGCGCCGACTGCAACCGAAGGATCCGGGCCAGCATCTTCGGCCCGTAGCCGAACTGACGTCGGCACAGGCGGTGCAGTTGGCGCTCGCCGACACCGACCCGGTCCGCGACCTCACGGACGGACGTCTGCTGCTCCAGAAGCTGGACGATCGCGGGGATCCTGCCGTCCGGCGGCGGTCCGAGGAGCCGCCGAGAGATCGCGAACTCCTCGAGCGCCCGGCCGGGGTCGGCGTCGTCGGCGATCCTGCCGAGGAATTCCGTGGTGGCGCGGTCGGTCAGCACCTCGGCTAGCGGCACCCGAAGATTGGTCAGCTCCTCTGCCGGCGTCCCCAGGAGATCCGGCAGAGCGCCTGGGGAACAACGCAATCCGACGTAACGGTCGCCCTCCCGACTGCGGCTGAGATACGGCCGGGAGTCGGGGCCGGCCACGACGACGTCACCGTTCATCCAGATGAGGTCCATACAGCCGTCGGGCAGGATGGCGGCCTCACCCCCGGCTGCGGTCTTCTGCCACACCACAGCGCCGGGGAACACCGACCGCCGCTCCGTGTACATGACCCCATGCTAGGCACCCGCTACGACACTGCGCGCGCCGTCAGGTCTCGGCCTCGACCGCGTGCAGGTCCGGCTCCCAGTCGTAGACGACCGCGGTCCGCAGGAGGATGTCCTGCAGGGACCGGCGCCGGCCGTCGACTGCCGCCCAGAGCAATCCGAACCCGAACATCACGCACAGCACCGCCCGGAGAAGAGCCCGCAGCCAGCCGATCAGTTCACCGTTGCGGCTGATCACCCGCAGCCCCATCGTCACGGCACCGACGGTGCGGCCGCTCACAGCCCAGCACGCCGTCAGGTACAGCATCGACACGCCGATGAACAAGGTCACGGAGAGCACGGCATTGGCATCGGGGAACGAGAATTCCTGCGGCGAGAACAGCAAACGCAGGAACAACACTCCGACATATAGGCCGCCCATCACCGCCAGGACGACTGCCAGGTCGATGCCCGCGGCCAGACCGCGGGTGACGATCCCGGCCGCACGATGCGCCGGCGTGCTCATGCATCGCCCGGTTCGTGCCCGCGCCCGAACAACTTGCCCACGAACCCGGAGACGGCGTCGTCGGCCTGCATGCCCTGGGTTCGCACCCCGCGGACCGCCTCGTTCGACATCGAGTCGGTCGACTCGCGGATGATGCGCGGCAGGTCGACGCCTTCGATCACGGTGTCGGCGAGCACCACCAGGTCGACCCGCCCGATCACGGAGTCCACGTCGACGCGGTCGACGATGGCATCCACGTCGACCCGCGCGGCGACGGCGTCGATATCCACGCGATCGAGAATCTGCGGGATGTCCACCCGGGCGGCGATGGCATCCACGTCCACCCGGTCGATGATGCGCTGGATGTCGATGCCCTCGGCGACCACGTCCAGGTCGACGTGATTTCGCACGATCGCGGTGAGGTCCACCTCCTGAAGAGCGACCTGCACGACTCTCCGCAGCACCGCGTGCAGCAACCGATCCGCGAGTTCGTCGGCGCTGCGGAGTGTCTGGGTGCCGCGTTCCTCGAGGGTGACCAGCAGTGGGTCGACTCCCGGCAGGAGTCGCGCCGTGTCGACGCCGAATCCGATCACACGCTGCAACGCACCGCCGGCAGTCGCGGCGACGCCGGCCGCGAGGCGCAGCGGATCAGGGGCTCTCCTGCCGTCCATACTTCGATATCCAAGCCCGTCGACGGTGACGGCGCACGACTTCCCGATTATGGTTACCCGGTCGGTGCATGCGGGCCGTGCACGATGCGCGGGGACGGCCCGTCGGCGGACCGCCGGGGTGCCCAGTCGGCGAGTTCGGTGAGCAACTCGGCGACCCGATCGGAGCAGTGCGCGGGATCCGGCGCCGGCCCCAACCCAAGCCCTTCGACCACCAGCACGTTCCCCTGGGTGAGTCCGTGGACCCCGAGCGACCACCCGAAGTGGCGGTTCCAGGCCAGAACGGCCTTCCGGCCGCGGTAGTAGGGGATCTCGCAGGAAAGGGTCACGACCGCGTCGAAAGCGGGGGTGCACCACCAGTCGACCGACAGGGCGCCCACCGCCGTCGCGACGGAACCGACATACTCACCGACATTCGCCGAGCTCGTGGCCCGGACCTGGCTGACGCTCATACACAACCCACTCTCGACGTTCGCAGAAACCCAACGGAAGAAGCCGGACGGCAGGTTCACACTCGAGTCATTCGTCACGGACCGCCGAGAGGACGGGTGCGGGTCCGGAAAGGCCGGAGGTTCGCGACGAGGCTTCTACTCCATCGTCGGGCTGCGACGGTGCGCCCGGTAGCCACCCTGGGGTGTGGATGCATCACCCTTGCGGGAAAACACAAAGGCCACGAACTCGTGGAGTTCGTGGCCTCGATGTCGCGATTCCGAAGAATCGCTTGTGGTGGGCGAAGGGGGACTTGAACCCCCACGTCCCGAAGGACACTGGCACCTGAAGCCAGCGCGTCTGCCATTCCGCCACTCGCCCGAGCGACCCGGAAACATTAACACGGGGTCGCCAGAAATCACGATTCGTACAGGTCAGGACCCGAAACGGCCACAAAAACACCCGTCCAGGCAAAGACCGATATCATGCAATGGCGTAGACCCGTGTCGTGGCCCGAGGCAATGACAGTACCGTGGGCTACGCGCACGGCAGTGGCGCGACACGGACATGTCTTGTCGCAGCCACGCGCACCGAGGACAGAAGACCCGACAGCCAGGCACCGTGAGGAGGTTCCGATGGGGATAGTTCAACGTTTCGAGCGGAAGCTCCAGGGAGCCGTGGGTGACGCGTTCGCCCGGGTCTTCGGCGGTGGCGTGGTGCCGCAGGAGGTGGAGGCCGCGCTTCAGCAGGAAGCCTCCGACCGAATCCAGCAGTTGGACGGTGGGCACCTGCTCGCTCCGAACAGCTATGTCATCGCCATCAACAACTCGGACCACGAAGAACTTGCCGCCGACAGAGACTTGACGGTCAAGGCCTTCGCCCGACACCTCGAAGACTTCATTCGCGACCAGGGCTGGCAGACGTATGGTCCCATTCATGTCGCGTTCGAACCGTCGCCCTCACTGCACACCGGGCAGTTCCGCACCCGGGGTTCGGTGGATCCGGATGCCGGCCGACCAGGTGCGGCCACGCCGGGGCGACCCGAACCGCCACGCGGTCCCGAACCGCGACCACAGGCACCGTTTGTACCCGTCACGTCGAATCCAGGAGCTGGCCCCATGACGCAGAACTCAGGCTACGACCCCAGCCGCGAACCAGCGGGCAACCGCAATCCCGACCCGCAGTACGCGCGCAACGGTCATGCCCATGCAGGTCAGGACCAGCGGTACCCACAGGGCCACCAGAACGGTTACGACCGCGGCGGCTACCAGCAGGGCGGCTACGACCAGCAGCAGTACCCCGACGACCAGGGCGGCGGGTACCCCCAGAACGCTGCCTACGGTCAGGCGTACGACCAGGGCGCGCAGGCTCCCGGCTACGACCAGCCCGCGGACGCGGGCTACGACTACCAGCAGGGCGGCTACCAGCAGGGTTACGACCAGCAGGCCTACGAGCAGCCGGCGGCTCCCGCACGCTACCCGGACGGTTCCTACGCCGAGGCCGGCTACCAGCAGCCGCAGGGCTACGACCAGGGTTACGACCGCGGCGGCTACCAGCAGGGCGGTTACGACCAGCAGGCGTACGACCAGCAGGGCTACGCCGACTACGACCAGGGCGGTTACGGCCAGCAGGCCTACGCGCCCGACGGTCACACGTTCACGGCGACGCTGCAGCTCGAGGACGGCAGCGGACGCCACTTCCAGCTGCGTGAGGGCAACAACATCATCGGCCGCGGCCAGGAGGCGCAGTTCCGCCTGCCCGACACCGGTGTGTCGCGCCGTCACATCGACATTCGCTGGGACGGACAGGTCGCAATGCTGTCCGACCTCGGCTCCACCAACGGAACCACCGTCAACGGTGCCCCCGTGCAGGACTGGCAGCTGGCCGACGGAGACATCATCCGGGCGGGTCATTCGGAGATCCTGGTCCGAATCCTCTGAGGCACCACCGAGTTAGGACTCCGAGTAGGTTCCGCCGATACCCGACCCCGACCTCCCTCGCCGAGACACAACCGAGACGGCTTCGATACTGGACCGACACCGCGTCGGAGCCCGTGTCGGACGTAACACGGTGGGGACTCCGTATCGTTGTGGGCTGTCCGTATCCTGATCGCAGGGTGCGGGTTGCCCATATGATGCTGCCAGAAAAAGACGCTGGAACCTCGAACGTTCCAGCCACAGAAGGAGGTGGACTGCCGTGCAAGGTTTGATTCTGCAACTCACACGAGCAGGGTTCCTGCTTCTGCTGTGGCTGTTCGTCTGGACCGTTCTGCGGGCGTTGCGCGGCGACATCTACGCCGGCTCCGGCGTCCGTGTGCCGCCCCGATATTCGCGCAGCGGCAACGTGCTGCCGTCGCTGGGGAAGACCAAGACGGCCAAGTATCTGGTGGTGACGCAGGGCGGCCTCGCCGGCACGCGCATCACCCTCGGCACCCAGCCCGTCCTCATCGGCCGGGCCGACGACTCCACGCTCGTCCTCACCGACGACTACGCCTCCACCCGCCACGCTCGGCTCTCCCCGCGAGGTGCCGACTGGTACGTCGAAGACCTCGGCTCGACCAACGGCACGTACCTGGATCGCGCCAAGGTCACCACATCTGTCCGCGTGCCGCTCGGTACCCCCGTACGGGTCGGCAAAACGGTAATCGAGTTGCGCCCGTGACCCTCGTACTCCGCTATGCCGCCCGCAGCGACCGTGGCCTTGTCCGTTCCAACAACGAGGATTCCGTCTACGCCGGTGCCCGCCTGCTGGCGCTCGCGGACGGCATGGGCGGTCACGCGGCCGGTGAGGTCGCGTCACAGTTGATGATCGCGGCCCTCGCGCATCTCGACGACGACGAGCCCGGCGAAGACCTTCTCGGCAAGCTCGAGGCCGCCACCCGGGAGGGCAACGACTCCATCGCCGACCACGTCGAGGAGGATCCCGAACTCGACGGCATGGGCACCACGCTCACCGCAATCCTGTTCTCCGGCAACAAGCTCGGGCTGGTCCACATCGGCGACTCCCGGGCCTACCTGCTCCGCGACGACTCCCTCGCGCAGATCACCCGGGACGACACGTTCGTGCAGTCCCTCGTCGACGAGGGACGGATCACCGCCGAGCAGGCGCACACCCACCCGCAGCGGTCGCTCATCATGCGCGCCCTCACGGGCAACGAGATCGAGCCGACGCTGACGGTCCGCGAGGCTCGCGCAGGCGACCGTTACCTGCTGTGCTCCGACGGACTGTCGGACGTGGTCAGCGACGAGACGATCGAGAACACGATGCGGGAGGGCTCGCAGGACGAGTGCGCCGACCGGCTCATCGAACTGGCCCTGCGCAGCGGCGGCCCCGACAACGTGACCGTCGTCGTCGCGGACGTCATCGACCTCGACTACGGGCAGAGCCACCCCATCGTCGCCGGCGCCGCCTCCGCCGACGACGAAGAGGACACACCGCCGCCCAACACGGCCGCGGGCCGCGCCGCCGCGATGCGTCCGCCGCGTGCCACGCCGAAGCGGGTCGTCCCGCAGGTCGAGGAACCGCCGACGAAGAAGAAGCGTCACCGCATGTGGTGGGCTGCACTCGCGCTCGGTCTGATCGTCGTGGTCGCCGTCGCTGCCTTCGTGGGGCGGGCTCTGGTCCGCAACAACTACTACGTCGGCGCCGACGGCGAACGCGTCACCGTGCTGCGCGGAGTTCCCGGTTCGGTGCTGGGTTACTCGCTGCAGGAAGCGAATCTCGTCGGCTGTGTCAGCGATGCCGGCGACCTGACGTTGATGTCG
The DNA here is from genome assembly GCF_042738615.1 of Rhodococcus sp. NPDC059968. Taxonomy (NCBI): domain Bacteria; kingdom Bacillati; phylum Actinomycetota; class Actinomycetes; order Mycobacteriales; family Nocardiaceae; genus Rhodococcus; species Rhodococcus sp. NPDC059968. Next base: position 42,166 of record NZ_JBHWUE010000046.1, on the reverse strand, counting down.
CCGACCGAATCACCGAACGGGTGCACCATCCTCGAGGTCGACGACCTCCAGCCGTCCGCCCGCGAGCAGGTGCGTGCCGGGCTGCCGTCGGGCAAGCTCGACGACGTCCGCAACCAGATGACGCGCCTCGCCCAGAACGATCTGCTTCCGGTCTGCGAGTCGGAGTCGTCCACCACTACGACGACCACCCCGGCACCGACGCCCGCACCGACTCCGGCCCCCGCCCCCGAGACCACGCCGCCGCCCGCGCCTGCGCCCCCCGCCGAGGTGCCGCCCGCTCCGGTGCCGACCACACCCCCGACTCCGACCGCCACCCCGGCGCCGACCGTGACCCAGGTTCCCGGTCAGAACTGCAGGACGGCTAGCTGATGTCGGTCGCAAGTGCATCACCGGGGGCGCAGTTTCCCAGTCCACCCGGCGGGTTCGCGCCAGCCCCCGTCCAGTCGACGCGCCGGGGCACCGAGCTGATCCTCATCGGTTTCGCGATCCTGATCACGACGATCTCGCTGGTGCTGGTCGAGGCCAGCCAGGAACAGAGCATCACCTGGGACCTGGCCAAGTACGCCGCCGCCTATTCGGCGCTGTTCCTGATCGCGCATCTCGCGGTGCGCCGGTTCGCACCGTACGCCGACCCGCTGATCCTGCCGATCGTCGCGCTGCTCAACGGCCTCGGACTGGTGCTGATCCACCGACTCGACCTCGCCGACGCACAGTCCGCCGCCTACTTCGGGCTGCCCGTCCCGTCGCCGGACGCCAACCAGCAGGTGCTGTGGACGACGCTGGCCATCGCCGGTTTCGTGGGCGTGCTGGTGCTGCTCAAGGACTACCGCCTCCTGGCCCGCTACAGCTACACGCTGGGGCTCGCCGGACTGGTGTTCCTCGCCATCCCGGCAATCCTGCCGTCGAGCTTCTCCGAGGTGAACGGCGCGAAGATCTGGATCCGCCTCCCCGGCTTCAGCATTCAGCCCGGCGAGTTCGCGAAGATCCTGCTGATCATCTTCTTCGCCTCCGTCCTCGTCGCGAAACGCGACCTGTTCACCACCGCGGGCAAGCACGTGTTCGGCATCGACCTGCCCCGCGCCCGCGACCTCGGACCCATCCTCGTCGCGTGGATGGTGTCGGTGGGCGTGCTAGTGCTGGAGAAGGATCTCGGCACGTCGCTGCTGCTGTTCAGCACCGTGCTGGTGATGCTCTACATCGCCACCGAACGCGTCGGGTGGCTGCTGATCGGTGTCGGATTGCTCGGCATCGGCTTCTTCTTCGCGTACCAGTTGTTCGGCCACGTCCGGGTCCGCGTCAGCACCTGGCTCGACCCGCTGGCCGACTACAACAACACCGGTTACCAGATCTCGCAGTCGCTGTTCGGGCTGGCGACCGGTGGCGTTGCCGGAACGGGACTCGGCAGCGGACGGCCCGCCCAGGTGCCGTTCGCGAAGACGGACTTCATCGTCGCCACGATCGGTGAGGAACTCGGTCTCATCGGTCTCGCCGCCGTCCTGATGCTGTTCCTGATCCTCGTCATCCGCGGTCTGCGCACCGCGCTGGCCGTCCGCGACAGTTTTGGCAAACTCCTCGCGGCCGGTCTGTCGTTCACGATCGCCGTGCAGGTGTTCGTGGTGGTCGGCGGCGTCACCAAACTGATCCCGCTCACCGGCCTGACCACGCCGTTCATGTCGTACGGTGGGTCGTCACTGCTCGCCAACTATCTCCTTCTCGCGATCCTGATCAAAATCTCAGACGCCGCCCGTGAGCCGGCCGTCCCGAAGAAGAAGGGCCCCGCACCCATCGCCGACGCCCCGACCGAGATGGTGCCGCGCTCATGAACACACCTCTGCGTCGCGTCGCGATCGCCGTCATGGTGATGGTGGTCGCCCTCCTCGCCAACGCCACCTACGTCCAGGTCATCAAGGCGGACAATCTGCGGGCCGATCCGCGGAACTCGCGCGTGCTGCTCGACGAGTACTCGCGCCAGCGCGGCCAGATCTCGGCGGCCGGCCAGGTGCTCGCGGCGTCCGTTCCGACCGACGACCGCTACAAGTACCTGCGCACCTACCCGCCCAACCCGGCAGCACCGTCCAGCCCGCTGGCCAACGCACCGGTCACCGGTTTCTACTCGATGCAGTACGGCAGCACCGGTCTCGAGCGGGCCGCGGACCCGGTCCTCAACGGTTCCGACAACCGGCTGTTCGGGCGTCGCTTCTTCGACCTCGTGTCCGGGCGCGACCCGCGCGGCGGCAACGTGGTGACCACCATCAACCCGGTCATGCAGCAGGTGGCGTACGACGAGCTGACGGCGAAGGGCTACACCGGTTCGGTCGTCGCGATCGAGCCGAGCACCGGACGCATCCTGACGATGGTCAGCACCCCGAGCTACGACCCCAACTCGCTCGCCAGCCACGACGGCACCGAGACCACCCAGGCGTGGGAGGCCCTGAACGCCGACCCGGAGAAGCCGCTGATCAACCGCGCGGTGTCGCAGACGTACCCGCCCGGTTCCACGTTCAAGGTGGTGGTGACCGCCGCCGCGCTCGCCGCCGGAACCACCCCCGACACCCAGCTCACCGCGGCACCGCAGATCACCCTTCCCGGCACGTCGACGACGCTCGAGAACTACAACGGCTCCACCTGTGGCGCCGCCCCGACCGCGTCTCTGCGTGAAGCGTTCGCGCGGTCCTGCAACACGGCGTTCGTCGAACTCGGGGTCAAGACCGGCACCGACGCCGTCAGCGACCAGTCCAGCGCGCTCGGCATCGGTGGGCAGATGCCCGGCGTCCCGTTCCCCGTCGCGGACAGCACGATCGGGTCGATCCCCGACGACGCCGCGCTCGGCCAGAGCAGCATCGGCCAGCGGGACGTGGCGCTCACTCCGCTGCAGAACGCGATGATCGCGGCTACCGTCGCCAACGGTGGCGTGCGGATGCAACCGCAACTGGTGTCGGAACTGCAGGGGCCGGACCTGTCCAACCTCGCGACCACCAACCCGGTGTCCGAAGGCCAGGCGATGTCGTCCCAGGTGGCGGCGACGCTGACCGACCTGATGGTCGGTTCCGAGAACAACACCAGCGGCGCAGGCAAGATCCCGGGCGTCCAGATCGCGTCCAAGACGGGCACCGCCGAGCACGGGACCGACCCTCGGAATACCCCGCCCCACGCCTGGTACATCGGATTCGCACCCGCCCAGAACCCGACCGTGGCCATCGCGGTCATCGTCGAGGACGGCGGAGATCGTGCACTGGCCGCAACCGGCGGCTCGGTGGCTGCACCTATCGGCCGTGCCGTCATCGCAGCCGGACTACAAGGGGGCTGATTGTGGCACTGAACAACGGCGCGCTGATCGCCAATCGATACCGCCTGATCCGGCTCATCGCCACGGGCGGAATGGGACAGGTCTGGGAAGCGACGGACAACCGGCTCAACCGTCGTGTCGCGGTGAAGGTGCTGAAGTCCGAGTTCTCGTCCGACCCGGAGTTCGTCGAACGTTTCCGCTTCGAGGCACGCACCACTGCGCAACTGAACCATTCCGGCATCGCCGGAATCTACGACTACGGCGAGGTCCGCGACGCCACCGGCGATTCCACCGCCTACCTGGTGATGGAACTCGTCAACGGTGAGCCGCTCAACGCCGTCCTCGCGCGGGTGGGCCGTCTCGCGGTGCCGCACGCCCTGGACATGCTCGAGCAGACCGGCCGGGCGCTGCAGGTGGCGCACGACGCCGGAGTCGTGCACCGCGACGTGAAGCCGGGCAACATCCTGATCACCCCCACCGGTCAGGTGAAGATCACCGACTTCGGCATCGCGAAGGCCGTGGAGAACTCGCCGATCACGCGCACCGGCATGGTGATGGGCACCGCGCAGTACATCGCCCCCGAGCAGGCCCTCGGACAGGACGCAACCGCGGCCAGCGACGTGTACTCGCTCGGCATCGTCGGCTACGAGGCACTGTCGGGACGTCGCCCGTTCATTGGTGACGGGGCGATCACCGTCGCGATGAAACACGTGCAGGAGGCGCCGGCGCCGTTGCCGAACGACCTGCCGCCGAACATCCGCGAACTCATCGACATCACCATCACGAAGGATCCGAGCACCCGCTACGCCAGTGGTGGCGAGTTCGCCGACGCGGTCGCGGCGGTCCGGGCCGGCCGGCGACCCCCGCCGCCCGGCGCGGCGGGAACCGGGACGTCGCGGGTGCTGCCACCGCCGATGACCGGTGCCACCCAGATGATGCCGCCGTCACAGTCCGCGTACGCGGGACCGGTGACCGGGCAGGTGCCTCCCGACGACTCGAACGGCGACGGCAAGAAGAAGGGTCTGACCAGCGGCCAGAAGGCAGTGGCCTGGGGTGCGGGCGGTCTGCTCCTGCTGGCGGCGATCATCGCGCTCGCGCTCGTCGTGTTCGACGGCGGTGACACGAAGGAACCGACGTCCCCGGCGATCACATCCTCGCTACGGACGATCACGACGACACCGCGGCCGACGACGACCACGACGACCGAGGAACCGACGACCACCACCGAGCCGACGTTCACGACGACCACCACCGAGCCGCCGACGACCACGACGACCGCCCCGACGACCACGACGACGACAGAGCCGACGACGACTACCACCACCACGACCACTACCGCACCCACGACGACGACCACGACGACCACGTCGGAGGAGTCAGCTACTCCGACCCCACAAGGACTGCCATGACGACACCGCGCAACCTCTCCTCACGCTACGAGCTGGGTGAGATTCTCGGCTTCGGTGGCATGTCCGAGGTCCACCTCGCCCGTGACGTCCGACTCAGCCGTGATGTCGCGATCAAGGTCCTGCGCGCCGACCTGGCCCGCGACCCCACGTTCTACCTGCGGTTCCGTCGCGAGGCGCAGAACGCGGCGGCGCTGAACCATCCGGCGATCGTGGCCGTCTACGACACCGGCGAGGCGGAAACCGAGGCCGGACCGCTGCCGTACATCGTGATGGAATACGTCGACGGGGACACGTTGCGGGACATCGTGCGCGGCGAGGGCCCGATGGCGCCGCGGCGCGCGATGGAAGTCATCTCGGATGTGTGCGCGGCCCTCGACTTCAGCCACCGCAACGGCATCGTGCACCGCGACGTGAAGCCCGCCAACGTGATGATCAACCGTGCGGGTGCGGTGAAGGTGATGGACTTCGGCATCGCGCGAGCGATCTCCGACGCGTCCAGCCCCATGACGCAGACGGCAGCCGTCATCGGCACCGCCCAGTACCTGTCGCCCGAGCAGGCCCGCGGCGAGCAGGTCGACGCCCGCTCCGACGTGTACTCGCTCGGGTGCGTGCTGTTCGAGATCCTCACCGGCGAACCCCCGTTCAAGGGTGACTCCCCGGTGGCGGTCGCGTACCAGCACGTGAGGGAAGACCCGCAGACACCGTCCGCGGTCAACCCGGACATTCCGCGTGAGCTCGACTCGGTGATCCTCAAGGCGATGAGCAAGAACCCCGCCAACCGTTACCAGACCGCCGCGGACATGCGCAGCGACCTGGTCCGGGTGCTCGGCGGGCAGCGCCCCAGCGCGCCGATGGTCATGAGCGACGAAGACCGCACCACGATCCTCGGTGCCGTCGACTCCGGCGCGGGGAACTACCGGCGCCCGCAGTCACCCTCCCCGGCCACCGCCTCGAAGACGGACGGCGGCGAGCCCGACAAGAAGAAGAACCCGATGCGGGTGGCGCTGATGGCGCTGGGCGCCCTCATCGTCGTCGGCATCGTCGGCGCATTCCTGTGGTCCGTGGGACCGGGTTCGAAGGCCGATCAGGTGACCATGCCGGATGTCACGAACCAGGCCGCGGACGACGCCGAGACGACGCTGCAGAACCTCGGATTCCGCGTCGCCCGCCAGCAGAAACCGGACGCCGTCGTGGCGACCGGCAACGTCATCACCACCCGGCCCGTCGGCGGGGTGCAGGTGGACGAGGGCAGCACGATCACCCTCGAGGTGTCGTCGGGCCCCGAACAGGTGAAGGTCCCGCGGCTCGACGGCCTCACCCAGCAGGAAGCGCAGCAGGAACTGAACGCGGTGGGTCTGCGGCTCGACACCGCAGTCGCCCGCGCACCCTCGGACGTGTCCGACGTCGACAAGGTGATCGAACAGAACCCGTCCTCCGGGGCGAGCATCTCCCTCGACTCCGAGGTCGCCGTCACGCTGGGCACCGGGCCGGAGCAGATCCGCATCCCCGACGTGACCGGCCAGAAGGTCGAGGTCGCGCAGGCGAACATCGAGGGCGCCGGCTTCAAGGTGCAGATCCAGAACATCGATTCCGGTGTTCCGAAGGGCCAGGTCGTGTCCACCGATCCCGTCGGCGGCTCCACCGCCGCCAAGGGCGACACCATTCAGATCCGGGTGTCGAACGGCAACAACATCGAGATGCCGGACCTGACCGGCAAGACGGTGTCGCAGGCGCTCGCTGCGCTGCGCAGCGCCGGCTGGAGCGGGTCGTCGGCCTCACTGAATCAGACGCAGACGTCCACCCTGGACCCGGAGATGGTCGGCAAGGTCATCAGCCAGGAACAACCGCCGGGATCGGAGATCACCAAGAACGGTGTCGTCTCGGTCGGTGTCGGCGCGCTGGGCATCCCGCGGTAGGCGGCTCCGCCGCCCGTGCGCCTTTCTGGTTGCTGTAGCTACCAGAAAGGCGCACGGGTGGTAACCGCCCAAATCATGGGCGACCACCGCCACGAGGGGGGGGACGCGGGAGGCACCCGGGGGTTGGCGGCCCCGCCGCCGGTGCGCATTTGTGTTGGTTTTAGCTACCTTAACGCCCCACGGGTGCTACGCGCCTAATGCTTGCGCGACCTCGTCCTCGAGGGTGGCGACGAGGGACTCCTTCGGGGCTTCGCCGCAGACGGTGAGCCAGTTGGCGAGCATGCGGTGCCCGCCCTCGGTGAGCACGGACTCCGGGTGGAACTGGACGCCGTGGATCGGCAGTTCCCGGTGCCGCATCGCCATGACGATGCCGCTGTCGGTGTGCGCGGTGACTTCGAGTTCGTCCGGGATGGTGTCTTCCAGAACGGTCAGCGAGTGGTAGCGCGTGGCGGTGAACGGGTCGGGCAGACCCGCGAGAACGCCCTCGCCGGTGTGGTGGACGACGCTGGTCTTCCCGTGCAGGAGTTCGGGTGCCCGGTCGACGGTGGCGCCGAACGCGGCCCCGATCGCCTGGTGGCCGAGGCACACCCCGAGGAGCGGTGTCTTCGCGGCGGCGCATGCCGTGACCAGGTCCATCGTCGCGCCGGCGCGCTGCGGTGTGCCGGGGCCGGGGCTCAGCAGGATGCCGTCGAAGTCGGCCGCTGCCGCCGCGATCGCGTCGGGCCCGGTGAGGTTCGGATCGTCGTTGCGCCAGACCACCGCCCGTGTTCCCAACTGTCCGAGGTACTGGACCAGGTTGAACACGAAGCTGTCGTAGTTGTCGACGACGAGGATCCTCATGGAAGCAGGGTATTCTGCCTGCCTCGTGCGCTGCGCGGCCGGGGACCGTTCAGGTCAGTGGCCCGCGTAGCCGGGGACGGTCAATTGGCCGGACGCCGCCTCCGAGTAGCCGAGCTTGAACCGCGTCGCGTACTGCTTGAACACCCGGATTCCGGGTTCGTTGGCGAGTGCCGCCTCCAGTCGCGCGGGATCACCGATCGCCGACATCACGTAGGGCGGGCTGTAGGTGCGGCCGTGCAGCAGCAGGGTGTTGCCGATGCAGCGCGGCGCGGACGTGTTCACAATCCGCTGGTCCTGCATGCTGATCGCCTCGGCACCGCCGACCCACAGCGCGTTCAGCACACTCTGGACGTCCTGCTGGTGGACGACGAGATCGTCCGGCGACGCGTCGACGGGGTATTTACCGTCCGCGTCGCGGGGGGCGTCGGTGAGTGTGACGGTGACGCCGGGACCGGTCATCGGTGTGAGTCCGGCATCCGTGGCGAGCGCCTTCGTGTCGGCGAGCGTCTTCGCGACACCGCTGTCGGATGCCGCGGCGTCCTGCTGCAGCGACTCGACCTGCGCCGCCAGCCGGTCGCGGGTCGCGGCTACCTGGTCGGTCTCGGATTGCGCGTTCCGCACGAGGTCGGACAGCCGGGTCGAATCGCCGGCGCGGATCTCGTTGCCGTGCGACGCCTGACGGGTGGTGGCCACCAGCAGACCGGCCACGAGACACACCACCAGCACCGCGATCCGCCAGAAGATCGACCTGGTCACCGGTGTTTCCGTCCCCTCGTCCTCGCCGCGCGAATCGCGGCTACGTTAGCGTGTACACACGCAGGTATTTCCGAATCTACCTGCCCACATTCCCGCAGAGCCGCACGAACGAGGACGTCATGCCGAAGTCGAAGGTCCGAAAGAAGACCGATTACACGATCAACCCTGCGAGCCGCACCCCGGTGAAGGTGAAGGCCGGCCCCTCGAGCACCCTGTACGTCTCGGTGATGCTCGGGTTCATGCTGGTCGGGCTGGTGTGGCTGCTCGTCTACTACCTGGCCGCCGACCAGCTCGAGTGGATGAACAACCTCGGTGCCTACAACTTCCTCATCGGATTCGGCTTCATGGTGGTCGGTCTGATCATGACGATGCGCTGGCGTTGAGGATCACAATTACACCCATGTCATTCATCCCCAATGTGGACAACCCCTGTGGATAGCCGCAGGTCGAGTGCTGATGTCTGCTGACGAGGCACCGTTGGAGTGGTCGACGCCACTCGGTGCGGTGATCGCTCTCGCTGCGGGCGGAGTCGCGTTGGGGGTCGCGGGACTTGTGGTGTCGACGGAGCCGGCGGGCCGTGTCCTGGTGTGCGTCGCCGCCGTCGGGCTGCTGCTGACCGCCGCGTCGGCGCTCCGGCAACGCCCGCGCCTCGCCGTCGACAAGGAGGGCGGCGGGATCGTGGTGAACCGGCTGACGGGCCGCCACGGGTATGCCCGCTCGCAGATCGACCGCGCGCGGCTGGTGCGCTATCCCCGGCTGGGACGCCGCGTGCCGATGCTCGAGATCGACGTCCGCACCGAGGACGGCACCGAACGCCTCCTGATCTTCGGCCGCTGGGATCTCGGCACCAATCCGGAGGACGTGTTCGATGCCCTCGCGGTGCACCGTCTGGTGGGCCGGGGTCAGTAGCCGAAGCTCGCGCGGAGCTGCAGGGTGCGGACCGCGATGACGGCCAGTGGCACCAGCACCACGACGCCGAGGCAGACCCAGCCGACGGTGACGGCCTTCTCCCGGTTGTTCCCGGCGCCCAGCAGCTGGGGCCCGTAGAGGATTCCCGCGGTGGCCGCGGCCCCGGCGACCAGGCCACCGAGATGCCCCCACAGTGAGATGCCGGGGATCGTGATGCTGATGATCACGTTGATGGCGATCACCGAGATCACCGGTGCGGGACTGCGTCGCAGCCGCAGGAGGATGACGGCCTGCGCGCCCATCAGTCCGAAGACGGCGCCCGACGCACCCGCGGTGACCGCGCCGAGCTGGAACAGCATCACCGCGGCGGAACCGCCGAGCAGCGACGCGAAGTAGACGCAGGCGTAGCGGGCGCGCCCGAGGACCAGTTCGGTGTCGCGGCCGATCACCCACAGCGCGAACATGTTGACGGCCAGGTGAATGATGCCGAAGTGGAGGAATCCGCTGCCGAGCACGCGGACGATCTGCCCGTCCACGACAGCGGGTGGGAACAGCGCCCAGTCCGCGAAGAGCTTCGACCCGGCCTGGTTCTGCATGATGCTGCGGGACTGCGCCGCGGTGATCAGGAAGATGCCGACGTTCGCGGCCATCAGGATGTACGTCACCAGCGGTGCCGCACGCCGCGTGGTCACGGCACCGGCGACGTTGCGGACCGGTCGGACATCACGCTGTCCGGCGGCGACGCAGTCGACACACTGGTAGCCGACGGCCGCTTCGCGCAGGCATTCGGGGCACGCGGGACGGCCGCACCGATTGCACGCCAGTGCAGTGGGACGATCGGGGTGGCGGACGCACCGCGGCTGGGGCGGAGTGCCCTCGTTCGCGGCACCGCCCCAGCCGGGGTTGGTCATATGCTGCGGTTCCCTACGCGATGGTGACGCTGTTGATCACGACCGGCTCGAGCGGACGGTCCGCACGATCGGTGGCGGTGGTCGAGATGGCGTCGACGACCTTCTTCGACTCCTCGTCGACGACCTCACCGAAGATGGTGTGGCGGCGGTTGAGGTGCGGCGTCGGGCCGGTGGTGATGAAGAACTGGGAACCGTTGGTTCCCGGGCCTGCGTTCGCCATGGCCAGGATGTATGCGCGGTCGAACTGCAGTTCCGGGTGGAACTCGTCGCCGAACTTGTAGCCCGGGCCGCCGGCGCCGGTGCCGGTGGGGTCGCCGCCCTGGATCATGAATCCGTCGATGATGCGGTGGAAGACGGCGCCGTCGTAGAACGGTCCGGAGTCGGTGCCACCGGCGTTGGCGGTGCTGTAGTCCTTCGAACCGTCGGCCAGGCCGACGAAGTTCTCGACGGTCTTGGGCGCGTGGTTGCCGAACAGCGCGATCTTGATGTCGCCGCGGTTGGTGTGCAGCGTTGCGGTTGCGGTCTGATGAGGTGAAGTCACACCACCATGTTGCCATTGTGGGGTTCCGTGTGGTTCCGCCGCGGTGACTCGAGTACTTCGGATCGGTTCGTGCTCCCGGTTCTTGTGACAAAGTGGGGACATGACACGAGCGACGGAGTCCCTCACGAATCTGCTTCCGACCGAACGCGCCGAGACCCTGCAGGAGCAGGTCTCCGAGCGAGTCGAGACCGCTCTGGCCCACGTCGAGGATTCGGCTTCCCGCGTCAAGGAATCCGAGGCTGTCGATCAGGCGCGGCGTTACGCACGCTCGGCGGCACTCGCGACGGCCCGCGGCGCCGGCCAGCTCAGTCTGTTCCTCGGCCGTCAGGGGGCCTCGCTGGCCAAGAAGGGCTACGAACGCGCCCGGACCGTGCCGGTGAAGAAGGTCGCCCAGGATGTCGTTCGTCCCCTGACCACGGCTGTGGCACCGGTCGAGGAGAAGAAGTCGCGAAAGGGACGTCGCATCGCGATCGTCGTCCTGGTCGGTGCCGCCATCGCCGGGGGCGCGGTGTTCGTCAAGAGCCGCCGCCGCGAGCAGCCGCGCGTCGCGTCCGCTCCCCCGAACCTGCGCGACATCGACAGCCCGAACTCGCAGGAGCCCACGCCGCCCACGGCGACGAAGCCCCTCACGCCAACTGACCCGTCACTCCCCGGCCAGTAGGGCGCGCGCCCGCTCGGTGTCGTCCGGCGTCCAGCCGGGCGGCTGCAGGATCGCGGCCCACATGTCGACGGCGTCCTCCCCGTAGTTGTGCCCGTGACCGGGGGGAACGTCCGCCGAGAACACCATGTCGAGGGTGACCTGCCAGAACGTCACGAACGGGATCCACCGCATTCCGGGGTCCACGTCCGGCCCGTGTGGCTCGCGCAGCCAGTCGGGGCGGTTCAGCAGGAGGTCGAACGACCACCAGGTGATGGGATCGCCGGCGTGCTGCCAATAGACCACCCGGCTGTCGCCCCACGGACCGTCGAGCTCGAGATCGGTGGGCTCTGCGGCGAAGCGGATTCCGGTGCCGTCCTCGATCACCGGGACCCGCTGGAACGAGCCGGGGTCACGGTTCTCGGTAATCCGGGTCCACTGTTCGGTGAAGTTGGGCGTTCCCACCCACAGTGCGCCGTCGACGCGGGCCAGCATGTCCTGGCCGCCGACGAACGCGGCCTGTCCCCCGTACGAACCGAGGCTCTCGCCGAACACCACCAGTTTCGGCCGCGACTCCTGCGGCAGCGCAGCCCATTCGGCGTAGACGGCCTCGAACAGCGCCCGGCCCGCCACCATCGGTGTCTCCCGGTCGGCGATGAACGCGAGTGGGCTCGGGAGGAACGAGTACTGCATCGACGCGATGGCGGTGTCGCCGTCGTTCAGGTACTCGAGCGAGGACGCGACGTCCTGGTTGACCCAGCCGCGACCGGTCGTCGTGGCGACGGCCAGGACCGCGCGGTCGTAGGCGCCGGTGCGTTTCAGTTCGGCCACCACGTGGTCCGCGACCTCCTCGACGGTGCCTGCGGAGTCGCGGCCCGCGTATGCGCGGATCGGTGTGAGCGCCGGACGCCCGGTGAGGGCGGTGATGTCTTCCGCCGACGGACCACCGGCGACGAACGTGCGCCCCTCCTTGCCCAGTGAATCCCAGGGTTCCGCCGAGTCCGGTGAGCCCGACCGTTCCGGGGCGGTGGGCTGGGTGACGCCTGCGGCCGTGTCGTGGTCGGCTGCGGCGAGGCTGCCGTTGGCGAGGGCGAGCAGACCTGCGTAGAGCGCGCCGTTGACGACGAAGAACAGGACGGCGAGCAGCACGACGACGCTCGCGATCTTCGCGACCGGCGCAGGTACGTAGCGCAATCCGACGGCGGTCAGCCGCCGCGCGGCAGTGCGGAGTCCCCGGCCCGCGGCCAGCAGCAGCGCCGCGACGGCGAACGAGATCACGAGGATCAGCAGGTAGTATGAGCGGTTCGCGCGCTCGGCGCCGACCAGATCGCGGACGATCTGCTGCCACCACGATCCCAGCACCAGGAAGGTGGGAACGAGGATCACGGCGGCACCCAGCAGGGTCCACCACCCGATCCGCCGGGTCTTCGGCGAGAACTTCGGTTCGACCCCGCACTTGCGCACCACCCAGGACACGAAGCATCCGATGGCGTAGCCGGTGGCCAGGCTGATGCCCGTCGCCACCGCCTGCAGGTACCACGGTCGGGGCAGCAACGACGGCGACATCGACCACACGAAGAACAGCAACGCGAACGCGAGGCCGACGGGGTGGAGCGACCGCGCGTAGCGCACGGCCGTGTCCCGCAATCGGGAGGGGACGGAAGGCGCGGTCTCCGGCATCTGGGAATCCTAGGTGGACAACCGTCCTGCTGTCCTGTCTTCGTTTCACGGCTTGTACCAGGGGTACCCCGCAGGCAGATGCGCACCAGCGCCAGGATCCGTTCCGAGGAGCAGACATGACCGCCAGACGTATCGTCCACCGCATTGCCGTCGTCACGTTTCCGATCGCCGCCACCGCGGCTGTGCTGACGGCCGGCCCCGCCGGCGCCGACCCACCCCACCCCTTCGGCGGACCCGCCCTCACCATCGGATGTCCGAACCAGGGCAGCCTGATGTCGTTGACGGCGCTCACCGGACAGTCCGGGCCGGAGGCGTCACCGCCCATCGCCGACGGCGACATCCGCTTCGAGTCACGCCCGGCCGCGCCACCGATCCCGGCAGCCGCGCAGGTCACCGTGGCCTGGGTCAACACCGACAGCGGACGTTCGGGGATCGTGAACCTCGGCGGCGTCTACCCCTTCCTGTCCGCGACGGTGAATACCGGCGTCGGGAACGTGGTGGCGACGGCGTTCGGATCGATCAACTTCGGCAGCAGCCCGATCTGCCAGGCGAACCCGGCCATCGGCACGTTCATTGCATGAGTTCGGCCGTGTTGCAGCCGAACCGGCGCCGATAGTCGGCGGGCGCGACGCCGACCACCCGGTTGAAGTGGTGGCGCAGAAGCGCGCCCGACCCGAATCCGCTGCGTCTCGAGATCGCCTCGAGGCCGAGGTCGGTGCCCTCGAGTAGCTGCTGCGCGTAGAGGATCCGCTGCGTCGTCAGCCACTTCACGGGGGTGGTGCCCGTCTCGGCCGCGAACTTGCGCGCGAACGTGCGCGTCGACATGGACGAGCGGGCCGCGAGTTCGTCGACCGTGTGCGGCAGCTCGAGATTTTCGCTCATCCACGCCATCGTCTCGCTCAGGCTGTCCGACGTGCACGCAACCACCGGTTGCTCGATGAACTGGCGCTGCCCCCCGTCGCGTTGCGGCGGAACGACCATTCTGCGGGCGATCGTGTTGGCGACGGTGGAACCGAGCTCGCGACGCACCACGTGCAGGCAGGCGTCGATTCCGGCCGCGGTGCCCGCACTGGTGACGAGGTTGCCTTCGTCGACGAACAGGACGTCGGGGTCGACAACCGCAGTCGGGAACCGGACGGCCAGTTCCTCGACGTACTCCCAGTGGGTGGTGCACCTGCGCCCGTCCAGCAGTCCCGCGTCGCCGAGCAGGAACGCACCCGAGCACAGGCTGAGGACGATGGCGCCGGCATCCGCGGCGGCGCGCACCGCGTCGAGCGCCTCCACGGGGAAGTCCGACTGTGCCCCCGGCGGCGGGACCACGACGAGATCCGCGTCGCGCAGGGAGTCCAGCCCGTAGCCGGCGGACAGCGTCAGCCCCGGCGTGATCGACGCGAGCGGTTCGCCGGGACGGATCCCGCAGATCCGGAAGTCGAACGGCGGAACCCCGTGTTCGGTGCGGTCGATTCCGAACACTTCACAGACCACCCCGAACTCGAACATCGAGACACGGTCGAGGAGGAGCGTCGCGACCTTGGAGATCATGTCCCCAGTCTAGGTGGCGATATTTTGTCGGACCATGGCGAAACGGCCAGTTATTCGCGGACCGGCCCGCAGATCGACACGAGCGCGCGCGCCAGCGTGGCCTGATGCAGCGGGTCGAGGCGCTGTTCGGCCGCCACCGCGACCGCGGCGTCGACGAGAGCGGGCACGCAGCCCGAGCTCGCGAGCACGGCCTCCTGTTCGCGCAGCTGCAGGAGAATGTCCGTGTTCTGGCGGTCGATCACCGGACGGACCTGCGTCAGGTCGGGCCGGAGGGTCGGTGCCCCGCCGGGCGCGACGCTCCACCAGGCGAAGAGGGCGCGCTGCACCTCCTTGTTGGCCTCGATCTGGTCCCGGAAGATCTGCTGCACCCGCCCCGCGCTCAGGCCCTCGTCGGCCGCCTGCGTGGCGACCGCACCCAGGACCTGCGCTTCGCGCGCGGGATCGTCGATCGGTGACGGCGTGCCCCACTTGGCCGCCGCCACCGTGTCTGCCGTCGAGAGACGCAGCGAGACCGCCAGGGCGATCGGTTCCAGTGGACGGGTCTGCGCACTCGCGGGCGCAGCACCGCCTGCCGTCAGCATCCCGAGCATCACCGCGGCGACGGCCGCGCGGCGGGCGAGTGCGGGCCGGACCGTGGTCATGGTGCGAGTGTAGGGCCGGTCAGTCGTCCAGCCCGGCGACTCCGCGTTTCCAGTATCCGGTGAACAGCGAATCCATCCGGTCCCTACTCCACGTGCGCAGAGACTTGATGTCATTCGCCTCGCCGGCCGCGAACAGGAAGGAGCGGCCGTCGGGCAGCACCAGCGACTGCACCGTCGACGCGAGAGTGGACTCGCTGCCGTCGCGAACGAGCCACGTCACGTCCACTTTCTCGCGCACGGCCAGCGGGTAACCGTGCTCGACGTCGTCGTCGGTCTCGATCACGACGTGCGCCGAGACGTCGGCCGGGGACTCGTCGAGCCACCGCGCGACCGCCGGCAGAGCGGTGGAATCGACCGCGAAGACGTAGTGGTCGAAGTTGTGGGCGAATGCCTTGGCGCCGGGCGGTCCGGCGATGGTCACCTCGTCGCCGATCGCGACCGTCGTCGCCCAGGAGGACGCGAGCCCGCCTTCGTGCAGCACGAAGTCCAGGTCGAGTTCGCGGGCGTCGGCGTCGTAGCGGCGGACGGTGTATTTCCGCGTGGTCGGGAGCGGTCGCGGCCAGTCGAGCATCGTCGCGTCGTTCACCACGGGCACGCGGCGGGTGCCGTCCGGATCGGGGAACACGACCTTGACGTGATCGTCGGCCTGATAGGTGTGGAAGCCGTCGAGTCCGGGGCCCCCGATCGTCAGACGCACCATGCGGGGTGTGACGTACTCGCGTGCACGGACCGTGACCGTGCGGACTCCGATCGGGTAGCCGATTCGTGCGGTTCCCTCACCGGTCCGGTGGTGGGATGCGACGCGGCTGCGCGGGTCGTGGCGTTCACGGGCTCCGGGATCGAGTGCGGTCATGAAGTAAGGGTAACCTCACCCAACTCTGGTCCGCACAGCAGTGTGCCCCGGACTCTTTCGAATCCGGGGCACCCCGTTCTGTATTTGTACTTGTGGAGCCTAGGAGATTCGAACTCCTGACATCTGCCTTGCAAAGGCAGCGCTCTACCAACTGAGCTAAGGCCCCGTTACCTCGTGCCACACCTCGTTGCCGCGTAGCAACTTGGACAGTCCGATTGCCACCAGCACTCCGGCTCCCACAAACAGGAGGACCTTCATGCGAATGACCTTTCACCGGCACCAGGAGTGGGCCTAGGAGGACTTGAACCTCCGACCTCTTCGTTATCAGCGAAGCGCTCTAACCGCCTGAGCTATAGGCCCCTGAAGTCTGGAAACTCATCTCGCACAGTTCCCTGAACCGAGTCGGAAGATTACCCCACCGGACCGGCAACTACCAAAACCGGTCCGGCGAGACGCTCTTTTCCCAGCTCAGCCCCCATCGTTTTCCGCGTTCAGTCCCGGTCGGCGAGCGTCACTTCGACGCCCCCGACGAGGTCGGAACACAGGTTGTAGATGAACGCGCCGATCGTCGCCAGCGCGGTGAACAACACCATGTTCGCGAGGCCGATGACGGCGGCGTATCCGAAGACCTGCCCGGCCGTCACGAGCCCCTCAGAGCTCGACTCCGCGACGATATCGGTGAATGCGTTGTTCAGCCGGTCCCAGACGCCCATCCCGTCCAGGACGACGTACAGCAGACCGACGGCCACCATCCACACGAAGAACAGCGACACCGAGATGACGGACGAGATCTTCAGCGTCGACCACGGATCGATCTTGCGGACCTGCACCGTGGCCCGGAGAGCCTCGCCCTCCTCGACCCGCTGCGGGGCCACGGCGATCTTCGGCTGCTGACCCGTGGCCGCCGCCCCGGGCAACGGGTGCTTGGCCTCGGACAGGTCCGGCATGTCCTTGGGGAGCGCGTCCCGGTTGATGTGCCGGGTGGGTCCGTCGATCGCGGACGCCTTCGCCTTCGCTGCCTCCCGCTGCGTCACGGCACCGGCCGCGGCTGCACCGGACACCGCACCGACCGCTGCAGTGGCCGCGGTCGAGGACGGTGCGCGATCGGACCCCTGCTTGGGCGCGGGCTGCCCCTTCGCCGGCGACGACGGGTTCTGTGCGGGCGCCTTCTGCGTGGGCACGGCCTGGGTGGGAGCACCCGAGTTCGGCGCGCCCTGGGGTCGCTGACCCTGCGCGGGGGCGCTCTGGGGCGGCGTCTTCTGCGTCGGGGCGGTCTGCGGCTTCTGGACGTCCTGGCCGCCGGGAGCCTTCGCTGCCGCGGCACCCGCCGCGGCCGCTGCAGCCGCGCCGTTGGCCGGGTTCGGCTGACCCTCCGGGCGCGGAGCCTGCTTGGCACCGGCCCCGCCTTGCACCGGTCGCTTCAGATTGGTCTGCGGCTCACGCTGCATTCCACGCTGCCACGGCGGAGCCTGATTTCCCCGAATGGACTGCGCACCCTCGGTGGGAGCACCACCCGCAGGGACCCGGTTGCCGGGCGCCTGCTGCGGCGGGCCCTGATGCCCGGGAGCCTGCTGATTCGGAGCGTGACCCTGCTGCGGCGGCACGGACCGGCCCTGCGGCGTCTGCGTACGCGGACCCTGATGCTGGGGCGTCGACGGAGACCGGGCCGGATCGGCCGGAGCCTGCCGATCCGGTCTCGCGTCGGGAGCACTGCCCGGCCGGGCAGCCGGCCCCGCCTGAGCGGGACCACGACCGGCTGACGCCTGCGGCCCCTGCGGCGCGGAACCCTGCTGCGGGTTCGGTCGCGCCGACCCGTTCTCGGGTGTGCGGGAGGCCTGCTGCTCGGATGGCGCCTTGTTGGCGGAACCCGGGTTCTGCCGGTCACTGCCTGGCTGGTTGGGAGTGCTCACTAGGACTCCTTAGCTCCTTTGCCGCTGCTCTCGGCGTTGTCGTCGGGTTCGTCGGGTTCGTCGGCATTGCGCGCGATCGCGAGCAGGGTGTCGCCTTCCCCGAGGTTCATCAAACGAACGCCCTTGGTCTGCCGACCGGCCTTGCGGACCTGCTTGGCGGCGGTGCGGATGACGCCACCGCCCGACGTGATCGCGTAGAGCTCGTCGTCGTCGTTCACGATGAGCGCTCCGACCAGGGTGCCACGTTTCCTGTCGTACTGAATCGTAAGTACGCCCTTTCCGCCGCGACCCTGGACCGGATAGTCCTCCATACCGGTGCGCTTCGAGTAGCCACCCGACGTCGCCACCAGCAGATAGGTGCCTTCACGCACCACGTTGAGCGACAGCAGTTCGTCGTCGCCGTTGAACCGCATGCCCTGGACACCGGACGTGGCGCGGCCCATCGGACGCAACGCCTCGTCGGTGGCGGAGAAGCGGATCGACTGCCCCTGCGCGGAGACGAGCAGCAGGTCGTCGTCGGAGGAGCAGAGCACCGCGCCGACCAGTTCGTCCTCGCCGCGCAGGTTGATCGCGACGATGCCGCCGCTGCGGTTCGAGTCGAAGTCGGTGAGCTTGGACTTCTTCACCAGACCGTTGCGGGTGGCGAGAACCAGGTAGGGGGCGTCCTCGTACGTCTTGATCTGGATGACGCTCTGGATCCGCTCGTCGGGCTGGAACGCGAGCAGGTTGGCCACGTGCTGTCCGCGGGCCGTGCGGCTCGCCTCCGGCAGCTCGTACGCCTTGGCCCGGTACACGCGGCCCTTCGTGGTGAAGAACAGCAGCCAGTCGTGCGTGGAACTGACGAAGAAGTGCGAGACGATGTCGTCCTGCTTCAGCCCGGCGCCCTGCACGCCCTTGCCGCCGCGCTTCTGCGAGCGGTACAGGTCGGTCTTGGTGCGCTTGGCGTAGCCGGTTTCGGTGATCGTGACGACGACGTCCTCGCGGGCGATCAGATCCTCGTCGGCCACGTCCCCGTCGGCCGCGATGATGCGGGTCCGGCGGTCGTCGCCGTGCTTGTCGACGATTTCCTTCAGCTCGTCGCGGACGATCCGGCGCTGACGCTCGGGCTTCTCGAGGATGTCCTTGAGGTCGGCGATCTCCAGCTCGATCTCGGCGAGTTCGTCGATGATCTTCTGACGCTCGAGGGCGGCGAGGCGGCGCAGCTGCATCGCGAGGATCGCGTCGGCCTGGATCTCGTCGACGGTGAGGAGCTCGATCAGGCCGGCCCGCGCGATGTCGACGGTCTGCGACGCCCGGATCAGCGCGATGACCTCGTCGAGGGCGTCGAGCGCCTTCACCAGTCCGCGCAGGATGTGAGCGCGTTCCTCTGCCTTGCGGAGCAGGTACTCGGTGCGCCTGCGGATGACCTCGACCTGGTGGGCGACGTAGAGCCGGATCATCTGGTCGAGACGCAGGGTGCGCGGCACGCCGTCGACGATGGACAGCATGTTGCAGCCGAAGCTGGTCTGCAGCTGGGTGTGCTTGTACAGGTTGTTGAGCACGACCTTCGCGACCGCGTCACGCTTGACGGTGACGACGATGCGCATACCCGCGCGGTCCGAGGACTCGTCGTGGATGTCGGAGATGCCGGCGATCTTCGCGTCGCGGACCTGCTCGGCGATCGACGTGATCAGGTTGTCCGGGTTCACCTGGTACGGCAGCTCGGTGATGACGATGGTGGTGCGCCCCTTGGCGTCCTCCTCGATCTCCACCACACCGCGCATGCGGACCGACCCGCGTCCGGTGGTGTAGGCGTCGTGGATGCCCTGGCCTCCGACGATCAGGCCGTGCGTCGGGAAGTCGGGTCCCTTCACGTGTTCCATGACCGCGGTGAGGGTGGACTCCTCGTCGGCTTCCCAGTTCTCCAGCGCCCAGTAGATGGCCTCGGCGACCTCGCGCAGGTTGTGCGGCGGGATGTTGGTGGCCATACCGACGGCGATGCCACCGGAACCATTGATCAACAGGTTGGGGATACGGCTGGGGAGAACTGACGGTTCCTGTGTACGACCGTCGTAGTTCGGGGTGAAATCGACCGTCTCGTGGTCGATCTCACGCAGCATTTCCATGGCCAGCGGAGTGAGCCGGCACTCGGTGTATCGCATCGCGGCGGCGCCGTCGTTGCCGCGGGAACCGAAGTTGCCCTGGCCGTCGACGAGCGGGTACCGCAGCGACCACGGCTGGGCCATGCGGACGAGCGTGTCGTAGATCGAGGCGTCGCCGTGGGGGTGGTAGTTACCCATCGTCTCGGCGACCGGTCGCGCAGACTTCACATAACCGCGATCGGGCCGGTAACCGTTGTCGTACATCGCGTACAGAACGCGGCGGTGCACCGGCTTGAGGCCGTCGCGCACATCGGGCAGCGCACGACCCACGATCACGCTCATCGCGTAATCGATGTAGCTGCTCTGCATCTCCTGCTGAATGTCGACGGGCTCGATGCGGTCGTGCCCCGGTCCCTCCGGCGGCAACGTTGTGTCGGTCATGAGCTCCTTCTTCTACTCGGCTTGACGTCTCCTCGCGGACTCGCGGTCCTGCACGACGTCGCGCAACCACCCGAGTCTATAGGTGCAGGTCAGCTGTGAGGGTGAAGGACTCGGGTGCGCCCATGAATCGGTGTTGCAGGAGTCGTCCGATCTATTGGAGTTCGAGCTCCCTGCCCTGGGATTCGGCGGCGAGGGATTCGGCGGCGAGCATTTCGGCCTCGAGTTCGAGCTCGGCGGCGACGCGGTCGGGCGCCATCAGCAGGGCGGTGATCGGGATCGTGACCACGAGCATGCCCAGCACGAAGACGGGGAACAGGATCGAGAACACCTCGAGTCCGTCCGGGCGCGCCACGGCCGGGTCGACGGTGACGCTCAGCCCGAACACGCCGGTGTAGTGCATGGCCACCAGCCCGGCCGCCACGACCGCCGACGCCACGAGTCGCAGCGTGCGGGATTCGAGTGCCGAGATCGACCACATGATTCCGGCGCCGACGACCAGGCCGATCACGGCCGATGCCGCCGTCAGCAGGATGTCGGAGTTCACCGAACCCTGGATCTCGAGGGACGAGACGATCGCGAGGTCCATTCCGGTGAAGCCGACACCGAGGAGCACCGCACCGCCGGCGAGGCGGCCGATCTCCACCGATGCACTCGGCAGCCGGTGCTTCGTCGGCGGCGGGCTGATGATCAGCAACGCCACGGCGGCAGCCGCGACGGGCACCACGAACGAGACCGCGATCCACATGACGTCGTAGCGCACCACGCTGCCGTAGACCTCGAACCCGACCATCGCGATGTAGTGCGGCAGCCAGGCGCCGATGCCGCCGATCGACAGCGCACCCCAGGCCAGCCAGAGGTACCGCTGCCTCGGGTTCGGCGCGGTCACCGCCTTACGGGCGCTGGCGATACCGACGAAGACGCCGATGAACGCCGTGACCGCGGCGAGGGCGACGATCCACGTGCCCATGGAGAAGTGCTGCAAGTCGTCCGACATGTTTCGAATCCTCAGTACGCGGCCGTGTGGAGCTTGGTCAGTGCGTATTCGGTGATCGCGACCAGTGCGCGTTTCGCCGATTCCCGGTCACGCGCGTCGATCGGGATGATCGGCACGTCCTCGGAGATCGCGAGGGCCGCACGGATGTCCTCGATGGGGTAGCGCGGGGCGTCGTCGAACTCGTTGATCGCGACGAGGAACGGCAGTTGCCGGGCCTCGAAGAAGTCGACCGCCGCGAAACTCTCGTCCAGCCGGCGCGTGTCGATCAGGACGATCGCACCGATCGCACCGCGGATCAGGTCGTCCCACATGAACCAGAACCGGTGCTGACCGGGGGTACCGAACAGGTACAGCACCAGGTCGTCGGCGAGGCTGATGCGCCCGAAGTCCATGGCGACGGTGGTCGTGCCCTTCTGCGGTGTCGCAGCCAGGTTGTCGACGCCGTCGCTGGCGTTGGTGACGAGCGCCTCGGTACGCAGCGGGACGATCTCGGAGACCGCCCCCACCAGCGTGGTCTTGCCGACGCCGAACCCGCCGGCGATCACGATCTTGGTCGAGGTCACCCGATTGCGGGGATCAGATTTCGCGAAGTCCACTGAGGACCCTTTCGATGAGTTCACGACGTTCGGAGTCGGTCGAGTCTTCCTTCAGGGTGGCCAGGATCTGAAGATGACCGGCCTCGACCAGGTCGGCGACCAGGACGCGTGCCACTCCGAGGGGCACGCCCACCCGGGCGGCGATCTCGGCGACCGAAGGCGACTGCTGGCACAACGCGACGATCGCGGCGTTGACGTCGTCGAGTTCCCACTGCCGGTCCACCGACTGCGGCAGTGCCTGAATCAACGCTTCGAGCGCGAGTTCGACCGCAGGCCGGGTCCGGCCCGACGTCAGCGAGTACGGGCGCACGATGTTCGGGCCCGGCTGCTCCGAGTGGTGGTCGTTCATGGGCATGGGCTGATCAGAGACCCTGCGGGGTGCGGGCCGTGGCCTGCACCGATGCGCCGACGCGGTCGACCAGGATCGCCATCTCGTAGCCGACCTGTCCGATGTCGCACTCGGCGTCGGTGAGGGTCGCGAGGTGCGAGCCGTCGCCGACGCTCATGAGCAGCAGGTATCCGTGCTGCATCTCGACCACCGACTGCAGCACTCCGCCGCCTTCGAACAACCGGGACACACCGGCCGACAGGCTGGCCAGCCCCGACGTGACGGCGGCCAGTTGCTCGGCCCGGTCGATCGGGAGGTGGGCGCTGGCCGCCATCAGGAGACCGTCCGCGGACACGAGCACGGCGTGGGAGACACCGGGCACGTCACTGGCGAAGTTCGACACCAACCAGTCGAGCGGTCGCGTGACGTCGGATCCATGAGCGGTGTTCATCGGTCTCCTTCAATGCTGTTACGTTCCGCGAGCCTCGTGGCCCTGCCGTTTCGGACGCCCTGCTGGTGACGACTGAGATTGGCGCGAATTGTCTCAGGGTCACGCACCCGGCGCAGTGTCCCCGTATTGTGCGCGCCTTCGACCGTGCCGGGAACCAGCCGGTCTCCGGGACGCCGCTTCGGCAGTCCGATCTCCGGGTCGACCTCGACGGGAGTCTCGCTGATCCGTTCGGCGGCGGACCATCCGGCGTCGCCGGCGGAATGCCAGTCGCCGGGTGCGCCTTCGGTGCCGGTCGGATCGGTCAGCCAGTCGGACACCATGTCGGAGAAGATCGGGGTGCCGCCGCCTCGGCGCGGTGCCGCCTCGGCCGGTGGCGGATCGATCCGCGACTGGAAGAACGACGCGGTCTTCGCCGAGTTGGTGCGGTAGCGGTGCCGGACCGGTCCCTGGTCGTCGCCGTTCGACGACAGGGGCGCGGGCTGCTCCGCGGTCCGCGTCTCGATGCGGTTCTCGCTACGTGGTGCGTGCGGCGCGTGCTGTGGCCGCGATTCCGCCGGTGCCGTTTCCGGGGTCGCCGCCTGCGGCCGCCGCACGGGCAGCTTCGGCATCGCCCCGGATCCGCGGACGTTGACGGTGTCCTGGGACTGCTGCGCCGCCGGGGCACCGGTCGACGATGCCGCGCCGGCCGCGATGCCGCTGGCACCGGGCTGACGCCGGGGCAGGCTCGTGCCGGAGGCCGTCGTCACCGCGCTCGCAGGTGCCGGGCTCGGCGCGGGCGGAGGTGTGGACGGGGTGCGGGTCGGCAGTCCGTTGCGGGTTGCCGGCTGCTGCTGTCCGTTGTCCTTGCGCTGGGCCGGGGCCGCGGGTGCCGGGATGGCGGTCCGGACCGGCGCCGCGGGAATCCTCCGCTGCGGTCCCGTGTCCTGTCGGGCAGCCTGCGACACGATCAGCGCATTCGGGATGTGGATGCTCACGGTCACACCCGGGTTGCGGGCGGTGTCGAACGTCGACCGCAGGCGCACGGTCAGGCCGTGACGCTTCGCGAGCCGACTCACGACGAACAGACCCATGTGGCGCGCGGTCTCGGGACCGACCTCACCACCCGACGCCAGACGCTCGTTGACGGCGCGCATGTCGTCGGCCGGGATACCGATGCCGCGGTCCGCGATTTCGAGCAGCACCCCGCCGTCCACGGCGCGAGCGAAGCTGAACGTCACCACCGTGTCGGGCGGCGAAGCGCGAAGCGAGTTGTCGACGAGTTCGGCGAGCAGGTGCACGACGTCCGTGACGACGGTGCCGCTGAGTGCGCCTTCGGGGGTCGCACCCATCTGCACACGCTGGTAGTCCTCGACCTCGGAGATCGCGGCACGCAGCACGTCGCCGAGCGGGATCGGCGCCGCCTGCGAACGACGCACGCGGGTGCCGGCCAGAATCAGCAGGTTCTCACCGTTCCGGCGCATACGCGCGGCCAGGTGATCGAGCCGGAACAGGCTCTCGAGTCGCTTCGGGTCCTTCTCCTCGAACTCGAGATTCTCGATCAGGCCGAGCTGCTGGTCGACGAGCGACTTGCTTCGGCGTGCGAGCGTTTCGAACATGTCGTTGATCTGCAGGCGCAGTTGTGCCTGCTCACCGGCGAGCTTGAGGGCCTGCCCGTGGATGTCGTCCACGGCGCGGGCGAGCTGGCCGATCTCCTCGGAGGAGTGCACGGCCACCGGCTCGAACGACAGTGCCCGCGGATCGTCACTGGCCTTGATCTGCTCGATCGCCTCCGGGAGGTCGCGGCGGGCGGCCTTCAGCGCGCCGTACCGCAGGCGGCGGATCGGACCGATCAGCGAACGCGACACGAGGAGCGCGAGGACGAGCGCGGCGAGCAGGGTTCCGAGGACGATCGCCGTGTCACGCAGCGCGGCGGACCGGGTCTCGGCCGCGCGGATCTGCACGGTGGACGCGATGTCGTTCGCCGCCTCGCTGGTCAGCTCCTGGTAGACGTCACGGCTCGCGATGAGGGAGGAGCGCAGCTGCAGGATGGGCAGCATCCCGCCGCGCGCCGCATCGGCCAGGCCCTGGTCGATGAGGGCGTTGCGGTCGTTGATGTTGTTTCGCAGCGTCTCGACACGGGCATCCCCCTTGGGGTAGTAGCGGTCGAGGACGTCGAGGAGGCTCGATTCGGCGCCGGCGGCCGCGACGACGGCCGAGGTGGGAATGTCGCCCGTGCGGGCCTTCTCCCGTCCGTCGGGACCGGCGTAGACGTCCTTCACGATCACGAGGCCCATGGCCTGCTCGAACAGACGACGCTGCGCCTGCCACGCGTTGGTCAGCTGGTAGCCCTTGTCGACGACTTCGCTGTCTTCGATGGGACGCACGATGTCGTCCACTTCGCGGATGAAGTCCGCGGCGAACGCGCGCTGGCGTTCCGCGAGCAGGTCGGTGGCGACGCCCGGGGAATCCATCAGATTCAGGAGGGCCCGACCGTCCGAGACGGTCTGGTTGATGGAACTCACGACGGCGGGATCCAGTTCGGGGTTCCGGGCCTGTTCGGACACGCCGTTCATCAGGGATTCCGCGTCCTCGCGGTCCTGCTTGGTGAGGGTACCCGAGGCGTAACCACTGGTCACGGTACCCATCGAGGCCTCGAGGGCCACGATGTCCGGGACGACGACGATCTGGTCGGCCGCCTCGGTGAAGTGGACGGCGTTACTCAGCTCGCCCTGCACACGGAGCCCGCCGAGCACCATGGCGACGGTGACGGGAACTGCGAGAACCGCGGTCACCTTCCACCGCAGGCCCCAGCCCTCGATATCCCAGAACTTTGCCCGGGGCGGCGAATCGTCGCTCATCCCACGCTTCCTTTCCAACCACTCATAGCTTGTCGCTCTGTGCTCGTGACCGCGCCTGCGACAGGGCAGTCGTACCGGCCCGGACGACACGCGTCGACAGAGGAAAGTGATCGATCAGTTGCGCTGTGCGCAGCGCTGCCCGACGCACCGATTTCCGAATGTAACGAGTTCATCACATCCCCATGGGGAACGTTCTTACCACAGAAATTCCCCGATCCTTACTTCCAAGTAACATGCGCACCACCGATCCCAGACGTTGTCGTCGCGGGGTGGATCAGCGGACCAGGCTACACAGAATCGCGGTTCACAGTCGAGGACGGATTTCTGCCTCACCCGGTCGCGAAACCGGCCCAGACGGG
Source organism: Rhodococcus sp. NPDC059968 (assembly GCF_042738615.1). NCBI lineage: Bacteria > Bacillati > Actinomycetota > Actinomycetes > Mycobacteriales > Nocardiaceae > Rhodococcus > Rhodococcus sp. NPDC059968. The sequence goes on along the minus strand of NZ_JBHWUE010000046.1, from coordinate 16,248 downwards.
TGCAGCCACCGGGGTCTTCCGACCGCCGGTGGCTGCACGACATCCGTAATCTCTTGTGCCGGATACCTAGACGTCGAGGAAGCGGACGTCCTTGGCGTTACGGGTGATGAAGCTTCGCCGGGCCTCGACGTCCTCACCCATGAGAACGCTGAACAGCTCGTCGGCTGCGGCTGCGTCGTCGAGCGTCACCAGACGCAGGACGCGCACCGACGGATCCATCGTGGTCTCCCACAGTTCCTTGGCGTTCATCTCGCCGAGACCTTTGTAACGCTGGATGCCGTCGTCCTTGTTGATCTTCTTGCCCGACTCGAGGCCGGCCTTGACCAGGGCGTCGCGCTCCCGGTCGGAGTACGCGAACTCCGGGTCGCTGCGCTGCCACTTCAGCTTGTACAGCGGGGGCTGCGCCAGGTAGACGTGGCCGTGCTCGACGAGCGGCCGCATGAAGCGGAACAGCAGCGTGAGCAGCAGCGTTGCGATGTGCTGGCCATCGACGTCGGCGTCGGCCATCAGCACGATCTTGTGGTACCGCAACTTCGCGATGTCGAACTCGTCGTGGATGCCCGTGCCGAACGCGGTGATGATCGACTGAACTTCCGTGTTCTTCAGCACACGGTCGATGCGTGCCTTCTCGACGTTGATGATCTTTCCGCGCAGCGGCAGGATCGCCTGGTACATCGAGTCGCGCCCGGACTTGGCCGAGCCGCCTGCGGAGTCGCCCTCCACGATGTAGATCTCGGACTTGCTCGGATCGTTGGACCGGCAGTCGGCAAGCTTGCCCGGCAGACCGCCGAGGTCGGTGGCGCTCTTGCGGCGCACCAGTTCGCGGGCCTTGCGGGCGGCGACGCGGGCCTGCGCCGACGACACCGCCTTGTTCACGATGGTCTTCGCGTCGGCCGGGTTCGCCTCGAACCAGTGCGACAGGTGCTCGTTGCTCGCCTTCTGGACGAACGACCGGACCTCGGTGTTGCCGAGCTTCGTCTTCGTCTGACCCTCGAACTGCGGTTCACCAACCTTCACCGAGAGGATCGCGGCGAGACCCTCACGGATGTCGTCACCGGTGAGCTTCGGGTCCTTCTCCTTGAGGAGCTTCTTGTCCAGCGCGTACTTGTTGACCGTCGCCGTCAGGGCGGAACGGAAGCCCTCTTCGTGGGTGCCGCCCTCGTGGGTGTTGATGGTGTTCGCGAACGTGTGGACCGACTCCGAGTAGCCGGAGTTCCACTGCATCGCGATCTCGAGTTCGTGGCCGGTGCCCTTGGCGGTGAAACCGACGACGGAGTTGTGGATCGGCTGCTTCGTGCGGTTGATGTGCCGCACGTAGTCCTCGAGGCCGCCCGGGTAGTGGTAGACGCGGGTCTTCACCTTGTGCGCGGCCGGCGCCTCCGCCTCGGCGGACTCGTCCTCGGCGGTCTTCGGAGCATCCGCGACCTGGCTGACGACCTCTTCGGTGACCTCGGCGTCGCTGACGCGTTCGTCGGTGAGGGTGATCGTCAGGCCCTTGTTGAGGAAGGCCATCTCCTGAAGGCGGCGGGCGACCGTCTCGAAGCTGTAGACCGTGGTCTCGAAGATGTTCGAGTCGGCCCAGAACGTGACCGTGGTGCCGGTCTCCTTGGTGGCCTCGCCCTTGACGAGTTCACCCGGCTTGGAATCGGTGTAGGTCTGGTTCCAGCGGAAGCCGTCGCGCTTGATGTCGACGTCGAGCCTGGTGGACAACGCGTTGACGACGGAGATACCGACACCGTGCAGACCGCCGGACACGGCGTAGGAGTCGGAGTCGAACTTGCCGCCGGCGTGGAGCTGGGTGAGGACGACCTCGACGGTGGGGACACCGGAGGCGTGCATCCCGACGGGGATGCCTCGACCGTCGTCGATGACCCGGACGCCACCGTCTTCGAGCAGGGTGATCTCGACCTTGCTGGCGTAGCCGGCCATGGCCTCGTCGACCGAGTTGTCGACGACTTCCCAGATCAAATGGTGGAGACCGCGTTCACCGGTGGAACCGATGTACATACCCGGTCGCTTACGAACAGCTTCGAGTCCCTCGAGGACGGTGATGGAAGAAGCGCCGTAGTCCTTGCTGGAGGTGCTTTTGTCTGACTTCTGGGCAGCCACGGGTGGGTAGCTCTCCTTCTCCGTCCAATGCCCGACGCAGGCGCCCACCGCCCTGGTCGGGCACGCGGGAGACGAGAATCGGGAATCTTGCCGCTAGTTACCTCGGCCATCTTACTGGTACGTCAGCGCCAGGAGCGGGCTATGACACCCCTGAGCGCCCCGTAGACGAATTTTCAGGGCGTCTCGGGAGTGAAAACCTAGGCCGAAGCGCTCTCGGGCGGGCCGTCCGAGAGACCTGCCGACCGCCGGTCCTCAACGTGCAGCACGAACTCCGCGGCGAGTTGCGCGATGTCCTCGGCGTGGGAGATCGGCGACCAGTGCCCGGCGTCGACCTCTCGACGGCGCAGGTCGGGCGCCCATTTCTCGGTGTCCTCGTAGCCGACGGGCCGCACCGCCTTGTCGTTCTTGTTCAGGATCAGCTGGACGGGGACATCGGTGTACCGCTCGCGCGGCCTCAGCAGCCTCGCACGGATGTTGGCGCGGTACAGCTTCAGCCCGTTGACCATGTCGTCCGCCAGCGTCGGCGCCGGACGCACCAGCGCGGGGTCGAGGCGGTCGAAGAACTTCAGGAACGCCGGCCAGTGCCGGGAGAACCACAGCCGCAGCGGCAGCGTCGCCAGGCCCGGAATCTGGAACAGGACGGTGTAGCCGGACGCGACGGCTTGGGCGAGCGGCCCGCCGAAGCTGCGGTCCGACATTCGACGGCGCATCCACTTGCCGAGGTGATCGAGGTTGGGCCCCGAGATCGAGGTGAACGACGCGATTCGCGCGCGTGCTTCCGGTTCGCAGACCGCCTCCCACCCCTCCACCGATCCCCAGTCGTGGGCCAGCACGTGCACCGGACGGCCCGGGCTCACGGCGTCGATCACCGCGAACAGGTCGCCGGCCAGGGCGGGCAGTCGGTAGTCCTCGACCCGGGTGGGCACGGTGCTCCAGCCTGCACCGCGGCTGTCGTAGCTGATCACCCGGAACCGCTCCTTCAAGAACGGCACCACTCGGCTCCACAGGTCGTGGGTGTCGGGCCAGCCGTGCACCAGCACGATCGTCTCGCCGTCGGGGTTGCCCTCCTCGAACACGGCGAGTTCGACGGAACCGTTGGTGATCCGCCGGGTGGTACCGGATGTGGATGGAGTCATGGTGGGTCCTCTGGTCGTCGTGCGGGATCGGGTTCGGGATTTGCGGTGGGAACTACAGATCGAGGACGAGACGGCCGGTGTCGGCGCGGGACACGCAGATCAGCATCTCGTTCTCCTGCTCGGCGTCGGTGAGCCGCGTCTCACGGTGATCCGGGGTGCCGGACAGCACCTTCACCCTGCAGGTGCCGCAGAATCCCTGCTGGCACGAATACCCCACTCCGGGCATCGTCTTCTTGATCACCGTCAGTGCGGACTCGTCGGCAGGCACGGTGAGTACCTCACCCGTGCTGACGAGCTGCACTTCGAACTCGGTGCCGTCGAGCACCGGCGGCGCCCCGAATCGCTCGAAATGCAATGCAGTGGCCGGGCTTCCGGGAAACCCGCGGCGTACCGACTCCAGCATCGGCGTCGGCCCGCAACAGTAGACGGCGCCGCCCGGCGCGGCACGCTCCAGCAACTCCTCGGCGGTCGGCAGTCCGAACTCGTCGTCGGGACGGATGAACACCCGTGACCGATCGAACGTTTCGATCTCGTCGACGAACGGCATCGACTCTCGTGACCGGCCTGAGTACACGAACTGCCAGTCCATACCGAGATCGCGCGCCGCCCGGACCATCGCCAGGATCGGCGTGATGCCGATGCCGCCGGCGACGAAGAGCGCACTCCCCTCGCCGACGAAGGGAAACCCGTTGCGGGGGCCGCGAACCGTCACCGGGGCGCCCGGTTCGAGCGCGTGCATCTCGAGGGATCCACCACCGCCGTCCGGGATCCGGCGGACGGCGATACTGAAGCCCGTGCGGTCGGACGGGTCCCCGCACAGCGAGTACTGACGTCGCAGCCCGGACGGCAAGTGGAAGTCTAGATGCGAACCCGGCTGCCACGCCGGGAGTTCCGCACCGTCCTCGGCTTCGAACCGCAGCTGCACGACGTTCTCGTCCAGTGCCACGACGTCACGTTGGGAGACAACCATTTTCATCGCCACGTCCGGGTTGTGCCCGGCGACCCCCGGATCGTACTCGTACGCGGTGAGAACACCGAGGTACTTGGCGGCCACGGCCTCGGTGATCCGCATGGCGCGGTCGGGGCGCGGTCGCCCCTTGATGTCCGGGGGAGCGTCGTAGCGGGGCAGGCCCTGCCCGGTGAGCACCTCCCGCACCCGGGACAGCTTCATCGCTCGGCCGCCTGAGCCGCGGGCGAGGACGCCAGATACTTCACGGCCTGCGCCGTCGAACCCTCGTTGCTCGGGTGGTAGGAACGCGTGAAATACGTCGACATCCGCTTGCCGAGTTCCCGGGCCGTCGGGAGGGTGCCACGCTTGCCTGCCGCGAAGAAATCGGTCAGGTGCGGCTTACGCCGGTGCGCCGACCACTGGGCGAGCTCCGGATCGTTCCGCATGAGGAAACGGGTGCCGCGCACCCACAGCCACACGATGACCGGGGTGACGATCACCTGGGTGCGGATCCGCCGGGACTCACGCTTGTCGAAGTACCGCATGACGTCGTACGCGACGGAGCGGTGCTCCACCTCCTCGGCGCCGTGCCAGCGCAGCAGGTCGAGCATCGTCGGATGCATCCCGGCGCGGTCGAGCCCCTCGGCGTTGAGTACCCAGTCGCCGAGGAACGCGGTGACGTGCTCGATGGCGGCGATGACCGCCAGCCGCTCGATCAGGTAGTTCTTCTCACGCAGACCGGTGAGCGGTCGCGGTCCGAGGATCTTGGAGAACGTCCATTCCATCTGCTCGGTGAACGGCGTCGGGTCGAGACCCTTCTCCCTCAGGTGCGCCAGGACGCCGGTGTGGGCGTTGGCGTGCATCGCCTCCTGGCCGATGAACCCGACCACGTCGTCGCGGAGTTGCTCGTCCTCGATCAGCGGCAGAGCCTCTTTGAACGTCTCGACGAACCACTCCTCGCCCGCAGGCAGGAGAAGGTGCAGGACGTTGAGGACGTGCGTGCTGAACGGGTCGCCCGGGATCCAGTGCATGGGAAGGTTCGACCAGTCGAACTCCACGTTCCTGGCCTGCAACAGGATGTGGTCCGGTTCGGGGATCGCGTTCCGGGGTGCAGTCGGGGCGGACATCTCATTACTCCTTCGTGCCGGCGGCTGCGCCACGACGAAGACTTGCGGCACAGTTCACTCAAACTTGGAGTAACTGTAACACCGAGTAATAGACAAAACTAGGGACTGAACGTCCGCTCCGGCCTATCCGTAGGTGTCCCGGGGACCGCGCCCCCGGACGTGCCGTTCACCTTTTCGCCAGCTCGGGGCGGTCGGACCGGTGATCCGCAACGACTTCACGACGCCGTCGCCGACGGCCGCGGCGATCTTCGCGAGAATCTGCGACTGCATCATCCGAAGCTGCGTCGCCCAGGCCGTCGACTCCGCGGAGACGCTCAGGATCCCGTCCCGCAGCCCCGTCGGTTCGGCGTGCGCGGCGATGTCCTCACCGACCACCTGCACCCACCGACCGAGGACCGTCCCCTCGGACACCTTGGGAGACCAGCCGCGCTGTTTCGCGAGCGCGTTGGTCAGCGCACCGAACGGCTGGGGATCGCGGTCGTCCGGCCCGGGACCCGACCATCCGCGTCGACGCCGGGCGCGCAGGGCCCGGACACCGGTTCCGGACCGGCGGCCCTGCCCGACGGATTTTCCGCTCGCCTTCGCCGCGGCACGTGCCTCCTCGAGGGCACGGCGGGCGAGATCGATTCCCTTCACCTCCGGCTCGGGGGCCGCCGCCGGTGCGGTGGGTTCGGGATCATCCGTCACAGCGGTCCTCCGTGTCTTCCACGATGTGCGATATCCGTCCTCGATCGGTGTCGCAGGCCTCCACACCGAATCGGACGGCGTCGAGTTCCTCCGGAACATCTTCCGGCACGGCCGCCGTGATCAGCACCTGTTCCGCATCCAACGCGACCTTGGCGAGTGCGCGCCGCCGACGACGGTCGAGTTCGGCGAATACGTCGTCGAGCATGAGCACCGGATCGCTGCCGTCCGAACGCAGCAATGCGAATCCCGCCAGCCGCAACGACAACGCGAACGACCACGACTCACCGTGACTCGCGAATCCCTTCGCCGGGGTGTCGCCGAGTTGCAGTTCGAGATCGTCACGATGCGGTCCGACGAGACACACACCCCGCTCGATCTCCTTGGAACGCATCACGGACAGCTCCTGGAGGAACCGCTCCTCGAGAAACGCGATGTCGTCCGCCTCGGGCACTCGAGCCGGATCGTTGAACTCCGGTGGCAGCGACGAGCCCAGACTCGAGCGGTAGCGGATGCTCGCGGGCCTCGACTCCGGTGCCAGCGATTGGTACGACTCGGCCAGATGGGGAGCGAGATCATGGACGAGGTGAAGCCGACCGGCGAGCAGCTGTGCACCGTGCGCGGCGAGATGTCCGTCCCAGACCTCCAGTGTGGCAAGCGCACTCGCGCCGTCCTCGCTCGACTGGCCGCCGCCGCGGGACACCCGCCGCAGCGCGCCACCTGCGGTCTTGAGCAGAGCCGACCGCTGCCGCAGCACCCGTTCGTAATCGGCGCGTACCGCCGCCATCCGCGGGATACGGGACGTGAGGAGCTCGTCGAGGTAGCGCCGCCGATCCCCCGGATCCCCGCGGACCAGCGACAGATCCTCCGGCGCGAACAGCACCGTCTGCAGAATCCCGAGAATCTCCCGCGGCCGCCGGGTCGGTGACTGGTTGATCCGCGCCCTGTTGGACTTGCCCTCGTTCAACTCGAGATCGACGGTCAGTTCCCGGCCGGTGTTGACGACGGTCGCCCCGGCGAACGCCTGACCGGTACCCGTCCTGATCAGCGGAGCGTCCGAGCTGACCCGATGAGACGAGAGAGTGGACAGGTAGCCGAGCGCCTCGAGCACGTTCGTCTTGCCGTGACCGTTGGGTCCGACGAAGACGGTGCAGCCCGGACGCAGGGTGAGACCGAGGGCGTCCCACGAACGGAAGTCTCTGAGCGAGAGTGCGCGAACGAACACCTACGTTCCAGAACCGGCTTCTGCCTCGCCTGCCGCCTTCTTCACGGCGTGACCACCGAACTGGTTGCGCAGCGCCGAGACGGCCTTCATCGCGGGGGAATCGTCCTGACGGGACGCGAACCGCGCGAACAACGCGGCCGAGATCACCGGCGCAGGCACGGCATGGTCGATCGCCTCGAGCACGGTCCAGCGGCCCTCGCCGGAATCGTCTGTGTAACCGGAGATCTCGGCGAAATCGGGATCCTCACCCAACGCCTTGACGAGCAGCTCCAGCAGCCACGACCGGACCACCGTGCCCTTGGTCCACGCGCGCAGCACACCGTGGACGTCCGTGACGAGGTCTTCCGCCTCGAGCAGCTCGTAGCCCTCGGCGTACGCCTGCATCAGTCCGTATTCGATGCCGTTGTGGATCATCTTCGCGTAGTGGCCGGCGCCGATCGGACCGGCGTGGACGAATCCGTCCGCACGCTCACCCTCGGGACGGAGAGCGTCGAAGATCGGCAGCGCCCGCTCGACGTCCGCGTCCGATCCTCCGACCATCAGCCCGTAGCCGTTCTCGAGTCCCCAGACCCCGCCGGACACACCGCAGTCGACGTAGCCGATGCCGCGGGAACCCAGAAGCTCGCCGTGGACTTTGTCGTCGGTGTATCTCGAGTTGCCGCCGTCGATCACCAGGTCGCCGGTCTCGAGCACCGACGACAGCTCGGTCACCGTGTCCTGGGTGATCTTTCCCGCCGGAACCATCACCCACACGACTCGCGGAGACTCGAGTCGCTGCGCGAGTTCCGTCAGCGACGCCACATCCGTGACCTCGGGGCGGGGGTCGTAACCGACCACCTCGTGCCCGTGCGCGCGCAACCGCTCGCGCATGTTGAATCCCATCTTTCCGAGCCCGACCAACCCGATCTGCATCGTGATCTCCGTCCACTCGTGAGATTTCGTTCGGCAGTGCTGGTTTCGCTTCCGCGAAATCGTCAGCCCGGCAGACGCACCGGCATCAGCAGGTACGTGTACGCGCTCTCCGGCGCCGCGAAGTTGCCGGAATCGTCGGGCTCGATCTCGTCCTCGGTGGCCGGACGCAGCACCGCGGGGCGGCTGGGGGTCGTGAAGCCGAACAGCACCTGCTCGCTGTGCAGCGAAGACAGCCCGTCGATCAGGTAGCCGGGATTGAAGGCGATGGTGAGCGGCTCACCCTGGAAGACCGCGTTCAAGCCTTCCTCGGCGCGACCTGCATCGTCGCCACCCGCGGAGAGGAGAAGCCCCTCGGTGGAGAACTGCAGGCGGACCTGCGCACCGCGCTCGGCGACGAGGGCCACACGCTTGATGGCCTCGACGAGCGGAGCGATCTCCACGGTGGCCAGCGCCGTGTGCTCGGACGGCAGCAGCTGCCGGAACTTCGGGAACTCGGCGTCCAGCAACCGGGTGGTGGTGCGGCGGCCGTCGTTGACGATGCCGAGGAGGCCGTCGTTGCCGACCGCGGAGCCCGAACCGAGCGCCAGCTCGACCGGCGAAGTGGCATCTCCTGCAAGTGTTTTCGCCGACTCTGAGAGCGTCTTCGCGGGGATGAGGACGGCCGCGGTGGTGTCGGGGTTCGCCGGCGACCACTCGAGTTCACGGACCGCGAGACGGAACCGGTCGGTGGCGGCGAGCACAATCGCGTTGCGTTCGATCTCGACCCGGATGCCGGTGAGCATCGGCAGGGTGTCGTCCTTGCCCGCCGCGACCGCCACCTGACTGATCGCTTCGGAGAAGAGGTCGGCGGGAATCGAGCCGGTCTGCTGCGGCAACTGCGGAAGCTGGGGATAGTCCTCGACCGGCATGGTGGGCAGGGAGAACTTGGCGCTTCCGCACGTGATCAGCACGCGGGTGCCTTCGAGAGTCACGTCGACCGGCTTGTTGGGGAGCGACTTCGTGATGTCGGCGAGAAGCTTGCCGGAGACGAGGACCTGACCGGCGCTACCGACCTCGGCTGCGACCCTGACCTGGGCCGATACCTCGTAGTCGAATCCGGAAACCGTCAACCCTTGCTCGGTCGCGTCCAGGAGAACACCGCCGAGAACGGGGACTGGAGGCCGCGACGGCAGACTGCGAGCGACCCATGCCACTGAATCAGCGAATTCTTCCCGGGAGACACGAAACTTCAGGCTTCCAAGCTCCATCGCCGGGTTGTTCCTCTCGGTAGGCACGGTTGTTCGCCACGGTCGGGCCGTGACCACAGCACTGCAGTCTTTCACAGAGCGGCGATGCATAACCGTATGCCCTCGAGGACGAACTTGAAAGTGGAACGGTCGCGTCCTCGAGTCGCCGACCGAGGCCTGTGAACCGGCGCAATCCCCAACCCTGTTTTCAAAGAGGTTTTTATAAGAATTAATGAGAAGTACTATTAGGTCCTGTGGAATCTGTGGACGAAGGCGTGTAGACGCTGGTCCGTCCGCGTCGCCGTATGGGGAATTCTCGAGGACAAACTCGAGGACCGATCCGGCACCCATGTGGACTACTCGAGGTTGTTCAAAGTTCTGCACGTTCTGTCCACAGAGATTCCACCTCATCCCCACCCTTATCCACAGGTGTGCATGCTTTATCCCAGGTCCCGGCGTCGGCGTGTTGCACCGGCGTGTCGTGTCGGTAGGGGTTCGCGCAGGCCTCGAGTAGACCCTCGAGCGGTACCTCGAGGACCCGCTCGAGCCAACCCTGGAGGACCGGCTCGGGGGGTCCCTCGAGTTGCCCGCGGGACCGTAAGTTCCCCCGAAACGACCTGTGCCCCCGGTAGGCGAGCTACCAGGGGCGCAGGAGAGACAGCGGCCGTCGACTACCTCTTGGAACGCTGCTTGATCCGGGCGGTCAGCTCCTGGACCTGGTCGTAGACCTTGCGTCGCTCCGTCATCTCCTTGCGAATCTTCTTGTCCGCGTACATGACGGTGGTGTGGTCGCGGCCGAAAGTCTGCCCGATCTTCGGCAGGGACAGATCGGTGAGCTCACGGCACAGGTACATCGAGATCTGGCGGGCGGACGCCAGCGGACGTGCCTTACCGGGGCCACAGAGGTCGTCGATGGACATGTTGAAGTACTCCGCGGTGACCGCCATGATCGTCGCCGCATTGATCTCGAGACTCGACGAGTCCGGCATCAGGTCACGCAGCACCACCTCGGCGAGCGTGAGGTCCAGGGGTTGCCTGTTCAGGGACGCGAACGCCGTCACCCGGATGAGGGCACCCTCGAGTTCCCGGATGTTGCGTTCGATCCGGGAGGCGATCAACTCGAGGACGTCGTCGGGCACCTCGAGCCGGTCCATTCGGGCCTTCTTGCTGAGGATCGCGATGCGGGTCTCGAGTTCGGGTGGCTGAACGTCGGTGATCAGGCCCCATTCGAATCTCGTACGCAGTCGTTCCTCGAGCGTCGCCAGTTGCTTCGGCGGCCGGTCGGACGAGACGACGATCTGCTTGTTCGCGTTGTGCAGGGTGTTGAAGGTGTGGAAGAACTCTTCCTGGATACCTTCCTTGCCCTCGATGAACTGGATGTCGTCGACCAGCAGCACGTCCGTCTCGCGGTAGCGGCGCTTGAACGCCACCTTGCGGTCGTCGCGGAGGCTGTTGATGAAGTCGTTGGTGAATTCCTCGGTGGAGACGTACTTCACCCGCATCCCCGGGAACAGCCGCTGGGCGTAGTGGCCGGCGGCGTGCAGGAGGTGCGTCTTGCCGAGGCCGGATGCTCCCCACACGAACAACGGGTTGTACGCGCGCGCCGGTGCCTCGGCGATGGCGACCGCCGCGGCGTGCGCGAACCGGTTGGACGAGCCGATCACGAACGTGTCGAACGTGTACTTCGCGTTGAGACTGTTTCCCCCGGTCGCCGACGGTGCCGGGCCGGAGGGTGGCTTCGTGAAGTACGACGGCCAGGATTCGTGGACGCTGGCGAGGGCCTCGCGGTCGTCGTCCACCTCCTCGAAGTCCGTGGTGTCGGAGTACGGCTGATCTTCACCGGAGCCGAAACGGCGCCTGCGGAAAGTGCCGGAACTGGTGACGGAAGTCTCGAGGTGGCGGGGTGTGTGGATCGGTTCCGGCTCGGGCCGATGGTCCCGGCTCGGCGGCTCTGACTCGGGTTCGTCGTCGACCGGGGCCGCGATACGCACACCGAGGCCTTCCACCTGCTCACCGAGATGACGGCCGAGCGCGTGGAGGATCGGCTCACGGAGATCCCGCTCGATGGCCTCTTGAGCGAAGGGCGACGGAACGGACAGGAGCGCGAAGCCCTGCGCGAGAGTCAGTGGTTTGACGAGCGCCAACCAGGCCTTCTGTCCCCTCGTCAGCGGCGGCAGATCGCCGCCGGGCGAATCGGATGTGAGGTCTGCGACGACGTCGATCCAGATCCGTGCGAGCGCATTGGGATCGTCGTTCACGTGGTTCCTCCCCAGTGTGTTCGCGGACTCGGCGCCAGCGGTGCCGAGTCGAGTGTCGGTGCCGTCGTCGAGGTGGAATTGGGAGCTTCCCCGACCTGAGGATGGACCCCGTACGGACCTACGAATATGCCATCTGAACTGTGTTTCCACACAATTATCCACAGATGTGGACAAAGCGCAGACGCCTCCTGTCGAGACGCCATTGCGTGGTGAGGGGTCCAGATTGAGCGCGCTGACCTGCGCTTATGCATGCGAAACCTGGATGAGCGGGTTCGAGGACCCGGGAAGTGAAGGGTGTCAACAACCCTCGTGGTGATCCGAAGCGGCACACCATCTGTGCCCTGTGGATGAATTGTGGTGAATATGCAGATGAGAACGGTGAAGTCGAGAGCTGGGCACTCGATCAGGGTTCATCGGCGAGACCATGCATAGACGCTAGCAACAGTGTCGGCAACCTCACAGCGGTTTGGCACATTGGAAGTTGGGGTGCAAGCATTTGTCGATCCTCGGCGTGTCGGTCAACCGATTCGCGGGGGAATCGCAGGTGAGCGAGTTTGACCTGACCGTGAGTGGTAAGTACTCTCGAACAGTCACCCTGTGGTGAGGTGGCGGTTTCGTGCTGGCTCGAGTCCAGTTTTGAAGTCGTTTCATCCCCACCTTGTGGATGAACACCTGAGTTTTCGTCAATGTTAGATCCATGACGCCGGGAGGCGTCGAAGAACTTCGAGGAGTGTTGACCGTGGCCAAGGGCAAGCGGACGTTCCAGCCGAACAACCGACGCCGCGCGCGCGTTCACGGCTTCCGTCTTCGTATGCGGACCCGTGCGGGTCGTGCAATCGTTTCGGCGCGTCGCCGTAAGGGCCGCGAATCTCTCACCGCCTGATCCCGACACTGGGTTCGGGAGCTCGGGGTGTTGCCTGAGCCGCACCGATTGCGTCGTCATTCAGATTTTTCGATGACTGTGCGACGTGGTCGTCGGATGGGAAGACGCGATCTGGTTGTGCACGCATTCGATCGTGTGCAGGCAGATGAGCTGGTGAGTAGCGGCGGTCCGCGATTCGGACTGGTTGTGAGTAAGGCTGTCGGGCCGGCGGTGATTCGACATCGAGTCGCACGCCGGCTTCGTCATATCTGCATCGACCTCGTGGACGTGGTTCCACGGGGAACCGATGTGGTGATTCGGGCTCTTCCGGGAGCTGCGACTGCAAGTAGCCGGGACCTGGAGAAGCAACTCCGTGCAGGTCTCCTTCGATTGGACCTTCTTGCGCCCGTGAGTAACTCCGCATGAAAAGCGCACTCCACGAGTCGCGCGCCGACACGGCCGAGGCCACCTCCTCGGCCTCTTACGCGTGGAAGTCGGTTCGCGGGTTACCGGCGCGCACTCTCATTTTCTTCATCGAGCTCTACCGGACGTATGTGTCGCCCCTGAGGATGCCGACCTGCCGGTTCATGCCGACCTGTAGCGAGTACGCGGTGGAATCCCTGCGTACCCACGGGGTGATCAAAGGCCTTTTTTTGACGGTGGTTCGGTTGGCGAAGTGTGCCCCCTGGCACCCTGGTGGGTGGGATCCCGTCCCAGGTGGGCGGGAATCAACCATGGACCGTCATGCGGGTGGCCGTTGCTGTCCGGCGAACGTGGACGAACAGAGGAGTACATAGAGCCGTGCTCGACTTCATTTACTATCCGGTGTCCGGGATCCTCTGGGTCTGGCACAAGGTTTTCGGTGCCATTCCCTTCCTGGGTCCGGACAGCGGTATCACGTGGGCGCTCTCCGTGGTGTTCCTCGTGTTCACGCTGCGTGCCGTGCTGTACAAGCCGTTCGTCAAGCAGGTTCGCACGACGCGCCAGATGCAGGAACTTCAGCCGCAGATCAAGGCTCTGCAGAAGAAGTACTCCGGTGACCGTCAGCGCCAGGCCACCGAGATGCAGAAGCTCCAGAAGGAGCACGGGTTCAACCCCATCATGGGCTGCCTCCCGGTTCTCGCTCAGGCGCCGGTCTTCATCGGCCTGTTTCACGTGCTTCGCTCGTTCAACCGCACCGGCACCGGTATCGGTCAGCTCAGCATGTCGGTCGAGGCCAACGCGAACACGCCGAACTACTTCTTCAGCGTCGAGGACGTGCAGTCCTTCTTGAGTGCCCGACTGTTCGGCGCGCCCATCTCGGCCTGGATCACCATGCCGAAGGCACAACTCGACGCGTTCGCTGCGTACGGCCCGATCCCCACGGTGCTGAACATTGCGGTTGTCGCAGTTCCTCTGATGGTCATCGCCAGCATCGCGACTCACTTCAACTCGCGTGCCTCCGTCGCGCGGCAGAGTCCCGAGGCCGCTGCCAACCCGCAGTCCGCGATCATGAACAAGCTCGCGCTGTGGATCTTCCCGCTCGGTGTGCTCGTCGGTGGTCCGTTCCTCCCCATCGCGATCCTCCTGTACTGGGTGAGTAACAACATCTGGACCTACGGGCAGCAGCACATCGTGTTCCGTCGCATCGACGCCGAAGAGGAAGAGAAGAAGCAGGCTGCCATCGCACGTCGGGCGGACAACGCTCCGAAGCCCGGTGCACGTCCCGACCTCACCAAGAAAAAGAAGAAGTCCGGGACCGCAACGGACGGTTCTTTGTCGGCGAGCGAACCGGAAATCGTCGAGGGCGTCGTCGAAGAAAGTGCCTCCGATCAGGTGAGTGGTGACGGTTCGGCCGCAGATAAGTCGAAGCCGAAGCCCGGCGCCCGCCCCCAGTCAAACCGCGGAAAGTCCCCCAAGCGCAAGCGGCGCTGATTCAGAAAAGAGAACGAGCATGGCTAGTGAGCCTGACATCGCAGTGGACGGAGATGAGACAGACGTGACTGCAACGACGCAGAACCCGGACACCGAGGTGGATTCCGATTCTGACGACTACCTGATCGAGGAAGGGGAAATCGCCGGCGACTACCTGGAGCAGCTGCTCGACGTACTCGACTTCGACGGCGATATCGACCTCGACGTCGAGGGCGACCGTGCTGTTGTCAGCATCGATGGTGGAGACGATCTCACCAAGTTGGTCGGGCGCAAGGGTGAGGTGCTGGACGCACTTCAGGAACTGACGCGCCTCGCCGTGCAGCAGGCGACGGGCGAACGCAGTCGCTTGATGCTCGACATCGCCGGATGGCGTGCCGGCCGTCGCGAGGAACTGACCGAGCTGGGTTCGTCGGCTGCACGCCGCGTCCTCGAGAGCGGTGAACGCGAGGAGCTCGCTCCGATGACGCCGTTCGAGCGCAAGATCGTTCACGACGCAGTCGCCAAGGTCGATGGCGTGTCGAGCGAGAGCGAAGGCGCCGAGCCTTCACGTCGCGTGGTCGTCATCAAGGACTGATCCACAGAAGCATCACCAAGGCGGGCCTTCCGGATTCACCTCTGGGAGGCCCGCCCTTTTTATATCGGTATGTCGCCATCCGTCACTTTGGGTTCGTTTCGTTTCACGTGAAACACGCACCCCTCCCCTCCCCCACCTAGAGGTCGGGTGTGTGCAGCGAGATCGAGTCGCATCCTCCGCTCACTGCGTTGTCTCAGGATTTCGTGGACAGTGCGCGGGTGTGGGGTTTTAGACGAAGACGGTGATGTCACGGCTTCTAAGGATCGGTGGGCTCGGAAGCGCGCCGACCGAATCCGGAATTCACCACCGCGGTTCCCCCAGACGGAGCCTCCCGCTATGCGACTGGGAATTCTTCATGGGCCAGTTCTCGGACCGGGCCGGCTCGACCAACCGTCCCGCAGCATCGCGCAGTCAGGTCCCGTCTGATGTTCTGGTGCTCGCGGTCATCACGTCACCGTTCCGTAATAGTCGCCGATCCCGAGGGCGGCGTCGTAGTCGCTCGAGGAGTGGATCTGCACCTCGGAGTCCTCTGGCGGGTGCACTAGTGCGAGCGGTCATGGCGGAGCAGAGGACGCGTTTGCGGAGGGCGTTCGCGACCGGCCTGACACGCTGCGAGCTACCGGTCGAAGTCGTCCGGCCGGGCAGGAGGGAGGTCTCCAGAGCCGTGGTTACGGTCGATGATGCCGGTGGCCGGGTCGGTGGGTTCGCCGTTCAGGACGTTCGCCCTGAGGATGCCGCGGCAGTCGTGGATCAGTTCAGTCTCGCGATGGCGCTGCACACAACCCAGCGCGAATATCCGCAGTTCATGGTCAAGACGGGGAGCTCCGTAGTCGTTCGGATCTGGCCGTGGTCGATCGGGAGGGTAATCGGCGGAAACCGGAAATCGCACCGGGCGATCTCCCGGGGCAGGTAGGTGGTGCGAGAGGAGGGGTCCGGCGGCAGGTAGACCGGGCGCAGTTCGGCAACCCGGCCGCTGAGAACGCGGACCGACCGGTCCCCGCCGATCCGTTCGGCGATCACGGTCGCCGGCATCGTCGGGAACTCGTTCAACAACTCCCGGATTCGAGGTTCGACCGCTTCGACGACAGAGCCCGCTCTGAGGTTTTGGATTTCGATGGACCCTCGGCAGCTCACACCGAGCGGACGGGTCCGCGGGAAGTCCCCATCGCCCAAGCGAGGTCAAGTCCATGGGAGTGGTGTACGAGGGCCGTCGCGTGGCTCCTCGTTGGTGAGTCAGGCAGTCAAGGCCGGTGTCACCTCCTCGGTGGACGC
>NZ_JBHWUE010000045.1:0-86124 GCF_042738615.1 Rhodococcus sp. NPDC059968 | reverse complement strand
CACGAGCACCACACCCCCGGAGAAACGCCGCACCACCCGCAAGATCACCCAGAACGAGCGACATCATGCAACAGGTCCATGACCCCCGGAGAAGGACTGCGGATCGGGGAACTGTGTGGGCTGCATCTGGTCGATCTGCACCTTCGCGAGGATGCGGCCTGTGGCCAGTGCCGTTCCCCGCACCTGCATGTCTGTCATCGTCCCGACAACCCGAACCGGGCGGAGGCCAAGACCAAGCATCCGTGGCGGGTCGAGGACGACGCGGTGACCGGCGGGTTGGTCAAGCGGGTCAGCCCGGCCATGATCCACACCTACTTTGACTACATGACTACCGAATATCACTGTGCGCGAACCGATCACGGGATGCTTCTGGTCCAGCTGCACGGTGTCGGGGCGGGGTTGCCGTGGGCACCGGTTGGCGCCCGCCGAATGTTGGCGCGGGCCGGAGACCGCGCGGGACTGGGGAAGGTGCGGCCGCACCAATTCAGGCACTCCTTCACCAGTGCGGTGCTCGACGCATCGGACGGTAACCTGTTGATCGCCCGCGATGCGGGTGGTTGGGCGTCAGCGGCAATGGTCGACGAGGTCTACGGGCACGTCGATGTTCACGACCGGGCCTTCGACGCGGCGTTGCGGCAGGTGTGGGAGCAGCGCCGATGAGCGCCAAAGGTTCCGGTAATACCCGTGCCGGCTTGACGCACCTGTCTCCGGATCGGCCCGGCCGGGCCGGACGCGACCGGCTCGAGATTCTCACCGCACTGATCGACGGCCCTTCATTCGATCCGACATTTAGGCCGGACGTGATCGAGATCCCGCCACAGCATCCGATCTACCGGTGGGAGTGCGTGGTCGACCGGTGCGAGCGGCCTCGCACCGGCGGCTCGGATCTGTGCTCCGAGCACCTGCGCGGGTGGGCACGTGATCGCGAGCGCGGCGTCGGCAAGGCCGCATTCCTTGTCGCGGCCGAGCCGCTGCAGCGGCACGTGCGGGCCGAGGAGCTGGTTTGCCGGATTTGCCCCCAGCGACCGGCAGCGCACT
This sequence comes from Rhodococcus sp. NPDC059968, assembly GCF_042738615.1. Taxonomy (NCBI): domain Bacteria; kingdom Bacillati; phylum Actinomycetota; class Actinomycetes; order Mycobacteriales; family Nocardiaceae; genus Rhodococcus; species Rhodococcus sp. NPDC059968. The sequence continues at coordinate 85,086 of NZ_JBHWUE010000045.1, read as the reverse complement.
CCGAGTTACAGCTGTGTCGACGCCACATCTTCCGGTGGGGCCACCACCAGAAGACCACCGGGCCCGGCGCGGATTTCACCGCATGGCTCACCGCACAGCCGCCGTTACCCGGTCACGGCACCTGCCTGGTGGCGGTCTGCGTCGACCTCGCCGACTCGCCGCTGGGGCTGTGCCCGTGGCACGGCAGAAAGTATCAACGTGACGGCCAACCCGGCGGAGCCGTGTTACCGCCGTGGTCGTGGCACCGCTACGAACAGTTCGGCCGGCCGATCCCGATCGATTACACCGACGAGGCGACCTTTCGTCGCTGGTGCGCCGCGACAGCCGCGACACCGTGGCCGGGGAAGGTAAATCTGCATGGGCTGCGGCCCCTGGTGCGCGCGGAGATCAAATGGGGTCTGTTCATCCATACCCAGCGCGCCCGTCCGACCCGTTGGGACCTCCGCTGTCTCCGCTCACTGGCGGTCACGTGCCGCGCCCGGGACGTGGACTCGCTGATCGATCTCGAACTCGGCACCGGCAGCGCAGAGGCCTTCACCGGCGCGATCGTCAAGCAGATCCTGCACGAATTGCGGCTGATCTACTTCACCCCCGCCCAGGCCAAGGAGGCCGGGTACCTCGAGACCGACTACTTCGGCGTCCGGTTCGATGGGCGGGCCAGCCATGTCGACCTGACCGGCATCGCACAGCGCTGGCTGCGGGACCTGGTCTGGGACTACTTCGCGGACATGCTGCAATCGCCCCGCTGCCCGCGGTCCGGCACTGTTCTCGACGGAATGCGACGGGCAGCACTGGAACTGGGCACCTTCCTCGAACTCGACGCCCCCGAAAGCGGGCACGACCCACGACTGCTCGACGGCGAGCACATGCGGCGGTTCGTCGCCGACCAGCGCCGACGAGAACGCGACGGGTTGCCATCGCTGGCGATGAAACGCACCGGCCGTACAGCGAGCACCGTCACCACCACCACCCGGTCGGTGGTGTTCAACTCCCTGCGCAAACTGCTGCGGACCGCGCTCGACAACGGTGCCGCCGACCGGATCGGTCTTGCGCGGGAGTTCATCGTCGTCGTTCCCACGGCCGGGGCCGCCACCGGCCGCACCGCACGACGACCGTTTCCCGACGAAGTCGCCCGCGCCCTCGCCGACGAGCAGAACCTGCAGCGTCTCGCCGCGGTCCACGATCCGCTGGACAAAGGGTTGCGTGACATCTGGGAAACGACCGTCACCACCGGTCGCCGCATCGGAGAAGTCCTGCAAGTCCGGTGGGATTGCCTGGGCCGCTACGGCGGACTGCCGATGTTCTGGCACGACCAGACCAAAGTCGGCAACTACGATGCCGCAATCCGCATCCCCGAAAGCCTGCACGACATCCTCGCCGAACGACAACGCAAGACCCTCGACCGGTTCACCGACCATCACGGACGCCGACCCACCGATGCCGAACGCGCCGGGCTGGCGTTGTTCCCGACGGCCACACGCAACCCCGACGGCACCATTTCGTTGACCTACCAATGGTTCCACAGCAACTTCAGCGCCTGGGTCGATTCCCTCGAACTCGGCCGATGGGTGCCTCACCAAGCTCGCCACACCCTGGCCACCAACCTGCTGCGCGCCGGAGCGAGCCTGACCCACATCCGCGCCTACCTCGGCCAGGTCAGCGATCGGATGGCCGAACACTATGTGCACCTGTCACATTCGGACCTCGAGGAGGTGCTAGCCCATGTCTGGGTCGCCGGGCCCGGTGCGATCAGCCCCGGCGAATTCCTCGCCGGAGACGCCACACCCATGACCCGTGAACAGGCCCAGGCTTTGGCGATCGACCTGTCGCGGAGCAGCACCCCCGCCGAGGGCGGGTTCTGCACCTTCCAGCCCGTCGTCGACGGCGGCACCTGCCCCTGGAACTTGAACTGCCACAGCTGCGACAAGTTCGTCCTGTCAGGGGCGGACCTCCTTTATTGGCGGCGCAAACGCGAGCAATGGCGACAGCTGGCCGAGGGCGCACCCGACGACGTCACCGCCGACTACCTGCACCAGCACTTCGAACCCACCGCCCGCGCCATCGACGGACTCGAGAAAGCACTGGCCGGGCTCGGCCTGCTCGACCAGGCACTCGCCTTGGACCTGCGCAAGCCGCAAGACTACTTCCACCGAGTCTGGTCGATCGCCTTCCGCGCCGCCGACCTCACCGAAGCCCCGCACACCGAGAACAACCAGCGCGACGGAGAAACCGAATGAGCACCCGAACCCCGACTCAACCACGCACCGCCGCAGCGCTGGCCTCCCGCCGCCGCGACGCCCAAGCCGCCGTGGACCGAGTCCACGACGCCATCGCTCGGCTCCACCGCGAACGAACCCCGGTCAGCACGGCCGCTGTCGCCCGCCACGCACGGGTTTCTCGAACGTTCCTCTACACCAACCCCGCGGCCAGATCCGCGATCGATGCAGCGAAAGCCGCAGCAGGCGAACAAGATCACCAGCATCGTGCCGACTTCGACACCCGGCAGGAGTCGACCTGGCGCGAGCGGGCCCTCAACGCCGAACACGGGCTCAAGACCGCCAACGCAGAAATCCTCGCGCAGCGCACCCACATCGGCGAACTCCTCGGCCGCATCCGCGACCTGGAAGCCGAATGGACCGAGGAATCCATCCAGCGCGTCACCACCGAGAACACCACGCTCAAACAACGCGTTCGCCAGCTCACCGGCGACAACCGCGCCCTCGACGAACGATTGACAGCCACACGTTCCAACCTGCGGTTCCAGAATCAGCGAATCGCCGACCTCGAGGCGCAACTGGCCGACGCATGGACCCGCCAATGATCACCACCCCAACACGGTCTGTTCCGCTCACCTGCCCCACCGCCGAACTCCCCAACCCAGGTCCATGTTGGCGGGGCGAAATCGGCATTCGATCGGCAAACCCGGTCCGACACGCCGCGCCGACCAACACCAAACCGCCATCGCAAACATGTACGCTACGCATCAGCGCAGCTCAAAGGCATATTCGGGCGCCTGCGGTCGGTAAAGTCGGTGACCAGCATCCGCATTTCGGCGTATTCATTCTCGTCATAGACGTAGACCGAGGATGCATAGCGGTTGTTTCTGGTCAGTTCCAGCATTTGGGCGCGGTACAGATCCGCATCCGACGGCGGTAGCTCGTACAGCGTCGGGCTCGATAGCCCACGCGCAGCGAAGGCGGCTCGCTCGGAGTCAGGCCGGCTGTATGCGGCGAGCGGGTCGACTCGGCGGCCACCAATCAGAAGCCGAGTGCTTCGGCTTCCTCGATCTTCTCGTCCGTCCAGACCTGCTCGATCGCCTTGCGCTGCTCCGGCGGCAGTTCGGGCGTCCACCGGTACTTCCGCCAGAACGCCTCCCTGCGCTCCTGCGTCATCTGCTCGTGATTCATGGTGGTCAGCTCCTTCGGTTCGAACATCTTCCCCAGTGTTTCGGGCGCGGCTCAGTGCTTCGATTTGGTTCGCACGCAGTCTGTCACCTGCAGCCAAGCGGCGCTCGAGGTCGCTTCGTGCGGGCCCGGCTTCGCTCATGATCGCCGCCCGCAGGTCTTGTTGGCCACCGGGTGTGGCGTCATAGAGAGCTTGGATTTCGGCGTGGTTGGATTCGGCCTTGATGAGCCGTTGCTGGAGGTGGACGGCGTTCGGTTGGGCGCCGAGGTCACGGCGGGCTTCTGTCAGCCGCGCAGCGGCGCGGGTGAGACGGTTGCGCATGTGCGGGGTGCAGCGTGGTCCGGGCTTGGGTTTACACATCGGCGCCGACCTCGGTTGCGGTGTCGATGAGTCCGGCAAGGTACGTGCCGAGCTGTGCGACCGAGAGTTTGCCGGGGCAACCGTCATCGGGCAGGTAGGTGTCGCGGCGCAGCTCGATCATCACGGCGGATACGCATTCGTCGCGGCCGTAGCGGTCGAGTGGCACGTAACACCCTGTGTAGGGGGTGTTCTCAGCGATCTCCCCAAGTGGCAGGAAGACCCGGCGGGTTGCGCTCGTCAACCAGTCCGGTGTGTGGACGGGATCCGTGCCGATGCACAGGGCCGGTCGCACCGCAGTCTGGTTCTCGAATCCAGACGGGCGTTCGGGGTAGGAGTGCACGTCGATGATCACTGCTCGTCCGCATGCGACGATGCGGTCGGTGACGAGCTCGGCGACAGCGCGGGCGTACGGACGGAAGTACTCGTCGAGAATTGCCTCAGTATCGGCGAATGGTTCGCCCCTGAGCCGCCTTCCGTCGCATGCGCGGGTGTAGACGGCACCACGACCAAAGACTGTGGCCGGTTCAGAGGCATCGGGAAACCGTTCGGGGTCGACGACCAGTCGGGACAAGGCGTTCTTCACGATCCACGGATGGGTGCGGGCGTGGTCGGCGCCGAGTGTGGCGATCAGGTCGGTGTCGATATCGGTGGCCTCGTCCAGTTCGGCGTCGAGTGCCGCGTCGTCGAGCAGCAGCTGTGCGCGGACGTGCGGGGGAATCGTGCGTGAGGCGTGCGGTACGTGCAGGATCACCGGCGATGACGGGTGACCTGGCAGAATCGAGAAGCTATTCATGCGTTCCTTTCGTGAGATCGGCTGGCGGCCAACCTTGGCGGTAGATCTGAACCGTGGTCGGTAGTCGAGCGCTCCGCCCGGACTACGTCCCCGTTCGGTCGGGTTCGTTGGCGGCAGCGAGCACGCCCGCCGGGCCAGTTACTCAGGTGAAGACATCGACGTACCAGCGCCCGTCGACCTTTTGGGTGGTCACGGTCTGGGTGCCGCGTTTGACCGGCTGGGCGGGCTGCATCACGGACAGATCGACGAGGTAGACCCCGTCGGACAGTTCGACGGTGCGCAGGCAATAGTTGGTGCCGATCGGGACCGCGTCGATGACCTTCTGTAGCTCCGGTCCAGGGAGCACCGATGAGCTCGGTGTTGCGAGCGCTCGGGCGGTTTCACCGTTGCGCAGGCTGTAGTACGCAAAATTGAACGCTGCGATCACACCCGCGCCGCTCTTCTGGTCACCGCGGTCGGCCCGGCACTCCCCGTCCGACGCGGATGTCTGTTCGGCCTGTTCGGGTTCGGGCAGGCCCCGGATGGGCAGCCCGTGCTCGTCGGCCGCTGCGGTGGCACTGGGTGTGGCCGCGGTAGACGCGGTTTCACTGTCTCCGCTGCGCAGGTGGCTGACGGCTACTCCGGCGGCCACGGCGACGGCGACCGCTGCGACGGCGGCCATCGTCTTCTTTCCCGGCCCGCGGCCGCCGCGTAGGGACGGTAGAGGCGACCGCGGTGGGGGCGGTGGTGTGGCCGGGCCGCCGGGCGCCGCGGTGCGGGCGCCCGGCGGGTTGCCGACGGTGGGTGAGCCGTCGAGGAGGTCCATCACGGCGGGATGCCGCGACGGCTTTCGGCTCAGGGTCGGCTTCTTCATGGTGTGCACCCGCCTTCTCCGGTGTCAGTTGGCGGTCGGAATGCCGCCGCCGATGGCGTTCGAGAGCAGGTTTCCGGCCAGGCCGGCGGTGGCGTCGGTGAAGAACGTGTTCAGGGCGCCATCGACCTGGTCGATGATCTGCTCGCCGCCGGGCTGGGCAGCGACGAAGTCGCGGGCCTGCTGGTCGATCGCGGGCGCAGCCTGGGCTGTGTCATGGACGGCGGCGGCGGCCGCTTGCCCTACCGGGCCGGAGTTCTCCCAGTCGGTGAGCACAGTCTCGGTCTGTGCGGTCACGGCCGGCTGATCGATGTCCGGGACCTTGATCTCCCGGGGTTCGCCCTCGTCGCCGGCAGCGATCGGGGTCACCGCCGCGACCGCGACCGCACCGCCGACGACCGCTCCGAGCGCTGCCGCGGGAAGCCCGAATGTCGCGGCCCCGGCCGCAGCACCGGCGCCGGTCGCGATGGCCCCGACCGGTGCCCAGCCGATGCCGGGGATGAACGCGTTGCCCGCGGTAGCACCTACGAGTCCTGCGACGGTGCCGACAGCGGCCCCGCCGGCGATGGCGGCAGGCACACCGGCGGCAGCAGCACCGGTGACCACTCCCAGCGCGCCGGCACCGACCTGTGCGGCGGCGATCCGGTCGGCCCGGTTCGTTTCCACACCGATCGACCGCCAACCGGTCGAGACCCCTGCCTGGACAACCGACATCGTGTTGTTGGTGCGGTCCCGGTCGCCGTCGCTTATCCAGTTCGGCTGCTTGATGTGTAGCTCGCCCAGCCGAAGGGTGTCGCGCGGGGCGATGAACGGGGCGGTCGGTTCCACCGGGGTTGGCAGGTGCAGCTGGTCGAACTGCACCGGCTCGATCGAGTAGTTCTCCGGCTCGACATACACGCCTGTGTCGTAGTCGTAGTTCGGGAGCGGCTGGTACTCGATGTTCTGGTACTCGGCGGGCGGGGTGGCCCAGTACACCGGTTCCGCCGGGGTCTCGGGCACGTATGCGGGCTCGGGTGTTGGTGTGGGGGTGGTGGTTCCGCTGGGGGTGTCGCCGCCTGTGACACCTTCCTGGTTGCTGCCGCCGGTGACGCCGCCCTGGATCGGGTCGGCGAACGCGGACGGGGACAGGGCAATGCCGGAGGCCAGGGCAGCGGTGATCACTGCCAGCGCGGTGGCGGCCTGGGTGGCGCTGCGGCGGCGGTGCCGGCCTCGGGCGCAGCGGGCAGCCCGGTTATCGGTGTTGATGTCGTTGCTCATCGAGCATCGCCTTTCATCTGGGTTCGCCCCTCGTGGGAGGGGCCGGATCTGCATGGAATGGGAAGGATCGGAGGTAGGACGGTCACGCCCGACCTGGCTGGCCGGCCCAGCGCATCAGCCCACGGCGCACGCCATCAGGTCGACAACGGTGGCCGCGAGCACGGTCAACGCGTCCTGCGTCTCCCGCCGCAACTGGCCGAGCGCAATGCGCTCGCCGGAGGCGAACAACGGCTCGAACGGCATCCGGCACACCCGCAGCGCGGGGAGCGCGTTGACAACCTCGATCTCGACCATCGGAACGTCCCCGGGCCCGGCGGTGATGACCACGACGGTGCGGGTGAGAACGTCGGGGCAGACTGCTGCGATCGTGGCGAGGGTGCGCTGGGCGGCCGCGGCGGCGTCGCGGCGCAGCGGAACCGGGAGTATCACCGCGTGCGCGGCCGTGATCGCCCAGCGCCAACTCCCGGCATGGCTGGAATTTCCGGTGTCAGCGACCAGGACGTCGCGGTGCCGGCCGAGGATCGCCCCGAGCGCTGCGGCGTCGTCGTAGCTCAGGGGCGAGTCGGCCCCGGCCTGCCCGGCGATGATGTCGGAGCCGGACGGCTGACGCGTCAGGTAGCGGGCAAGCGTGGACGGCCGGACGTCGGTGGCCGCCGGGTCGATCGCGGCCAGCAGGCCGACCACGTCCCGGCCCGCGGCTGGAGGAACGGCCACGCGATCAGCGAAGCTGCCGCCGACTTCGCCGAGGTCCATGCACGTGACGGTGGCGGGGCCTCGGTGCTCGGCCAGCTTCTCGGCCAGGCTGATTGACATCGGGGTCTTGCCGACGCCGCCCTTGAGGTTGGCGAAGGTGATCACTGCGTTCTCGGGGAGCGGGCGGGCGATTGTTGTCTGCGAATCGCGCAGTCGCATCTCGAGCGAGTCTGTCTTCGGTGCGAGCTCGAGTCCGAGCATGGCGTTGAGTCGGCCACGCACACCGAGCCGAGCAGGGTCGCTCGCCGCGGGGTTCGCACGCGGCGCGGTCAGCTGCGGGAGCACGTCCAGCGGGCCCGCGATTGGGCCTGTGATCGGCTCTGCCGGCCGCTGCCCCACTGGGGAAGGTGTGGAGGCATCGGAGAGTGGCGGGGCCGCCTCGTAGGCGATCTGTTCGGCCGCCACGACCACCGGCCCGCCCGGCGGCGTGGAGACAGGCTCCGCCGCCACCGGTTCGGGCGCGGTCTGCGTGACGGTCGGCAGGGGCATACTCGGGGCGCGTTCCTCGGCGTTCCCGTCCGGGCCGACGGTCAGGAACCGAGTGTCCTTTCCCATCCGGTAGACGACCTCGACGTCAGCGCCCTGGGTCTGCGCCATGTTGTGCAGGAACTCGTGCACAACAGTGGAGAGGGTTTTGCTCTCGTTCGACTCCAGATTCATCGGAGGCACGTCGGCGTCCGCCAGGGTGGCGCGGGCAGTGGTCGCGGAGGTGATCTCGACATCAACGGTCGGCGGCGTCATCGTCAGCTGACTCCGAAGGCACTGGCCCCGGACAGCGCCTTGTCCATGTCGTCGACGACGGCCTCGGCCGTTTCCAGCTCGGCGAGGGCCTTGTCACGGGCGCTTCCCTCGGGCAGCGCTTCGATGACGACGCGACGCTTGGACGAGGCATCCCGGATCTCTGCGAGCCGCTCGCGGGTCAGCTCCTGCTCCTCGCTGAGCTTGGCCAGCCACGCGGGGACCGAACTCTTGAAGTACTCGCGCAGCGATTTGATGACAGGGTCGTTCGCACCCTTGGCAACGAACGGTCCGCGCAGCGCGGCCACGTCCTCGATTGTCGGGGTGATCGACTGGGAGATTCGGCGGCTCATGGGTGTTCCCTTTCGGTGGTGGTGGTGGTGGTGGTGGTGGTGGTGGTGTTGATGGAGCTGAGGTCAGTCGTCTCGGGAGGCGTTGTCGAGGAAATTCGGGAGTTCCCGCGAGTACCAGGTCATCGGCGTAAAGGTTGGTTCTGCGGGGGCCTGCTCAGGGGTTCGGATCTGCACAGCAGTGGGCCGACCGTCGTCGCCGAGCGCGATGCCGCGTCCCTTGACGGAGGTGTCGACCTCACGGCCCACGGTCGAGTCACCCCACATCATCAGCGCACCGTCCTGCGACAGGTTGCCGAGACTGATGCGGGTACCGAAGTTGTCGCGCGCGTTACCGGACGCACCACCGAACAGGCTCGCGTCGGGGCGCTGCACACCAAGAAGCAGCCGGATACCAGCCGAACGCGCAAGAACAGCGAGGCCGGCCCACGCGCCGAGAGGGTCGAGTTCTTTGAACTGCGCCAGGGTCTGGTCGTCGCAGGTCTTGGCCAGGCGCCGCCACTTGCCGGAGAGGATGAAGAACTCGTCGACCGCGACTATGAGCGGCTGAAGGTCTGTCGGTTGTGCCCGGTTCTCCTGAACCCATTCCACCCGCGCGTGCATCTCGCGGTGCAGTGCTCGGATGAACTCTGCGGCACGCAGTGCATCGCCGATGATCGTGACGCGGTTCGGTTCGGTTTCGAGGCCCTCGAATTCGATCGTCTTCGGGTCGATGCCGACGAAGGGAATGCCGCGGCGGGCGGCCTCGGTCAGCAGGGTACGGATCACCGACGTCTTGCCGCCCCCGGTCGGGTCGACGATCAGGCAGTGCGGCCCGGCTGCGTGGGAGAAGATGTTCCAGGACAGGGTTTCACCACTAGCGGCCGTCGCGTAGGGCAGATGCACGTCGGTCCTTTCAGGCGAGTTCGCGGCGGTCATGCACGCGCTCCTACGAGGTCGGGTTCGGGGAGGACGACGACGCCGGTGGCGTCGAAGGTGATGCGGGTCTTCACACGTCCGGTGCCAACGGTGAGGACGGTCTCAACGACGTCGCCCTTGGCGCCGCGGCGGACGTCGACCGAGTCGACGGTGACGGGGACGAGTTCGCCGTTGTCGTCGTCGACGAGGACGGTCTGGCCGGCCTCGACTGCGGAGGCCGGAATGACGTCCGAGAAGTCGTCATCGCCGGTGGGCGCGGCGTTAACAGTCGGCGACTCGGCGGACGTGTCGCCATCGTTGGTGGCGGCCGCGCCGATGACGATCGGCTCGGGAGCACTGCCGTGCCTGCGTGCCCGCGTGGCGAGGGCGCGCTCGGATTCGATGAACGAGGCCAGCTCCTGCGAGTAGCAGGTGAACTGCGGGGCCTCGGTGGGCATGAGGCCGTCGATGATCGCCGTCTCACTCTCGGCGAGCTGGTTCCACTTGTTGGGGTGTCGGTCGACGTTGGGGGTCCACCACATCTGCGCGTCGACCGGGTGGCCGTCGTCCCCGAGCGCGATGCCGCGGCCCTTGACGGAGGTGTCAACCTCCCGGCCCACGGTCGAATCGCCCCACATCATCAGCGCACCGTCCTGCGAGAGGTTGCCGAGGCTGATGCGGGTCCCGAAGTTGTCGCGCGCGTTACCGGACGCACCGCCGAACAAACTGGCGTCGGGGCGCTGCACCCCGAGCAACAGCCGGATGCCGGCCGAACGGGCGAGAACGGCGAGGTCGGCCCACGCACCGAGAGGGTCGAGTTCTTTGAGCTGTGCGCGGGTCTCGTCGTCGCCGGTCTTGGCCAGGCGCTGCCACTTGCCGGAGAGAATGAAGAACTCGTCGAGCACCGCGATCATCAGCGGCAGCTGCGAGCCCTCGATCTTCATCTGGTGGATGTAGGCGTTGCGGGCCATCATCTCGGTGTGCAGCGCGCGCACGAACATCGCTGCACGCAGCGCGTCGTAGATGATCGCGCCGCAGCCGGGGTAGCCCTCCAGGCCGTCGAGTTCGATCATCTTCGGATCGACGCCGACGAACGGAACTCCGCGGCGTGCGGCCTCGGTCAGCAGGGTGCGGATCACCGACGTCTTGCCGCCACCGGTCGGGCCGACGATCAGGCAGTGCGGCTTGTTGGAGCTGGTGGAGACGTCCCAGTACATGATGCGGTCCGCGGCACCGGTCGCATACGGCAGGTGCCGCAGGTTCTCGTCGACCAATTCGAGCGGGTGGTCGACACGATCGGGCATCGCGGTGACCAGACGCATCACCAGGTAGCCCCGTTCCGGGTACCAGTCGGTGGTCCAGTTCCGCCCTGACTCGTGCTGCCCCGCCAGGGAGGCAAGGGCCTCGTCGACCTTGACCTGGAAGCCCTTGGCGCCGGCGTTCATCGACTTCTCGAACGCGATCCGGTAGCCGGTCTCGATGCCGGCCTCGTCGACAGTCTCTACGGTGACCTTCGGGCCGGTGAAGATCGACGTGTCGTCGAGCGCGGACTGGAGTGTCCGCTGACGGGCGGATCGGGTATCCGGGGTGATCGACTCGCGGGTGATGACGATGCGGTCGCGGTGCGCCACGTGCCGCACCTTGGTCTCGCTCTGTGCCGTGGCGGGGAAGGCGGCCTCGACCGCGCGGGAGAGCTCCTCGAACTGTTTGGGCCGAATGACGGTGCCGCGGTGCAGTGTGATCCTCGCGCGGCGGATCACACGCCACCCGGACGGGAACGAGACGGCGACCTTCTTCGGCAGGTGTCCGGTGGCCTGTCGGACCACCGATTCGAGCATCTGCGACCACCTGTGCGTGCGGTGGCGCAGGACGTCGACGATGACGAGCAGAGCAGCGGCGGCGACGAGCAGCACCCGGTAGCCGTGCAGTGTCGTCAAAACCTCGACGACCGTCTCGGTGTCGGCGGCCGCCGACAACAGAAGCGGGGAGTACACAGCAACGCCCGCGGCGGCAACGGCGATCGGCGAGAGCGGGGTGAACCGGCGGATGCGGGTCGGGTGGCCGTCCGCGCCGACCTGGTTGCCGCGACCGTCGGCGGAATCGCCGAAGATGTCGCGCCACGTCGCGACCAACCAGTCCTTGAGTGGGTCGTGATTTCCGCTCACCGCCTGTGCCTTTCGATCGTTTTGAGCCTGAACGCCGTCCGGGGAGGCGTCGTTGAGCACAGTGACAGGAACCCGCGATTTTCCTCAACGGGGTGTCCCCCCTCGTGTGGCCGACCCGGGGGTGCGGCGAACACCGCTCTCGCGCCGATCTCCAGGCCGGATTGCCGAACCGTCAACGTGTTCACCTCGCACCCTGGCGGGTGCCGTGTTCACCGCCTGCGTGAGGTGGTTGCATCGGCCCGTCGACCACTCTGGCGGGGCGCTCTGTCGATCACTGTGCGGCACGCTCGTTCGAGCGATCTTCCGGGGCGTTCATCGAGTGCTCTACGGGGCAGTGTGAGGCGCGGTTTTCAGCGCGCGAGCGAGTGCTTTTCGAGCGCTTCGCCACGCGCCTCTATGGGCGGGTGTTCCCGCTCGATCGAGCGGTGTTGTGAGCGCTGCGGAACGCGTCGACACGCGTGGCGGTGAGTGCTCGCCGACGGTGCTGCTTCGAGCACTGCGTATAGCGTTCTACGTGGGCGTTCCGAATCATGTTGGCGCTGAGCGTAATTCTGGATTACACTCCCCCCAAGGAACGCCGGGGGGAGTGGCCCCGGAGGGGGGTGGCGTGGGAGGCGCTTTGTCGAGCGGTCGAATCCACCGCCGAGATCCATCGCCGAATCCGGCGCCGTTTTCACCGCGCATCTGAGCGCTTTCTCCACGCACCGGCTCACTGGGTGATTGATCCGCTTGCTGCGGACCTGCCGCGACTGCCCGTCTGGGCGCAGCCTCCGACGCCACGTGCGCACACCGCCCGACCTGGCGCTTGTAGAGCCCGTGTGCGTACCCATAGCCTCTACGCTCCGTGGCGCCAATACGCGAGCCTCTCACCCCTGCGCCCCATAGGGTCCTGATCACCGCAGCCGACACACGGGCCGCCCCCATCGGGCGAATCACCGCGGGGAATCCCCTCACCCGCCTGGTTACCGGCTGACCATCGAGGTCGTGCGGGCCGCGCCGCGCCGCCGCTGCGCGCCCGTCGCGGGAAAGACATTCCCGATGCCGCACAGCCCGTTGGCCTGCACCGATGACCCGATCCCGGCGCGGACACCCCATTGAGATGAAAACCGAAATCGACTTACGGTCGTGCGCATCCACATTCAGATGCACCTACCGAATCTCAGCGATGGAGTGTGCTCATGTCCCTTTCGTCCACGGTCGTCGACCTTGCGACCACCCCACCCGGAAGCGTCGACGTACTCGCCCAGGACACCGAAGTCTCCACCGACAGCCTGCGCGCGTGGATCGGCGACAACATCATCTTCACGATCCTCGCCCTGATCGCGTGCGTGGTCCTCGTCGGTGGCCTGCGCGGCAACCTGTCGAAGGTCTTCACCGTAGCCGGCCTGTCGCTCGTCGGTGTCGCGTTCTTTTCCCTCGCGAGCAGTGAGAGCGCCGCGACCGGCATCGGTAACTGGATTCTCGGCCTGTTCGGCATCCGAGTGGTCTGACCTGCCGTGCCCGATCACCAACCGATGATCGAAGGGAGCTGACTGTGATCGACAACGACGATCTGCTGCACCGGGTGGATCAGCACTACCTCGGCCCGACCGGGTTCACCCTGCCGGTCCGGATTCGGTACGCGGCGCTCGGGCTCGGTGCCGCGTTCATGGTCACCGTCTTCGTCGTCGCCCGCGGCGTCGTGCACGTGCCGCTGGGTTTCAAGTCCCTCGTCGTGATGGTCGTCATCACCGTCGTGCTCACCGCGCGGGTGACGAAGTTCGTCAACGCCGATCGCCCGGTCCGGTCGGTGATCCGGGCCGCGTGGAACGACCTGAACGCACCGCGCCCACCGAAGCCCGGCCAGACCGTCGTGCTCCGCATTCCCGCCATTTCCTGCGCTGCCGGCAGCGCGCATGCCCTCACGCCGATCGAAGGTGAGTCCTCCCGATGACTGTGCAGCCCGACAACGAGATCGCCGCACTGTTCGATCCGAACTTCGACGAGCCCGAGCCGGCCATCGTTGCGCCCGGTGCGTTGCCGCCGTCGTGGGCGGCGGCGATGGCGGCGAACCGAGCGGCCGCCGCACCGGCCCCGGTCCAGGAATTGGCTTGGTCACAGGCGCCGAACAGCAGCATCGCAGCCCCCGCACCGGTCGTGGTCCCCTCCCCCGCACCTGACGCGGTGCCAGAACCCACCGCGAAAGGCACGCGGCGCGGAAAGAAGCGCCGCCGCCGCGCCGACCCGGAGGCGGAGTTCACCCGGCAGGCCGCGGCGGCGAAAAAGCGCGCGGACCGCGAACGCAAGGCGGTGCGTCTCGCGCTGGTCGGGGTCGAGGGCAACGTCACCCGCACGCGCCGGCAGTCGACGGCGTGGTTCGTGCAGCCGCCGGGACCGTGGAACATGCGTCCGGTCGGCAAGCAGCGCCGCTACATCCAGAACGAGGGCCTGGTCGTGGCGAACCTCGCCGAGTCCGGTGTGACGGGGCTGCACCGGCGGCTGGTGCGCACGCCGTGGCCGGTGCGGCAGTGGGCGCAGGCGCATGACGGGTGGGCCGATCCGATCCCGGACGTGCCGGGTGCGTTGTCGTGGGCGGATTATCTGCGCGGGCAACAGCACGCGATGCTGTGGGGCAATCCGACCCAGAAGGGCCGCTACTGGGGCGTGGAGCTGCCGCGGCGCTCGGTGCTGGCTCAGGGGCTCGACACGGTCGGGCAGTGGCTGGTTCCTGTCGTCGACTGGCCACTGCTGGGCACGTTCGCTCAGCTGTGGCGCACGTGGGCGCGCGATGCGTTCCTCGGCGAGCAGAAGGCGATCGCCGACCATCTCGCCACGATCGAGCGGCACCTGTCCGGACAGGGGGTGAACGCCAAACCCGCGACCCCCGCGCAGATGGACTACCTGATGCTGCGCTCGGCGACACTGGGACTGCCGCTCGATGCGGACGGTGTGATCTGCGGCGGCGGCGACTGGGAAGAATCCGACGTCGCCGCGCTCGAAGACCTCACCACCCTCGAACTGACCCCCGGCGACGGCTACACCACGGTGCGCGGGCAGGTCGGCGGCCGGGACTACACCGGCTACGCGATCGTCCTGACGGTCGGGCGGATGGCGCCGCTGCCGATCCCGGAGAAGATGCTGCCGTGGCAGGTGCTCGGCGATCCGTCCGGCGAACCCCTCGAATGGTCCGAGCGCATCTCGCTCAAGACCAAGGGGCAGACGCTGCGCAGCCTGCGCCGGTTGACGTCGAAGATCGAGGCCCAGTTCGACCACTACACCGTCGAACACGACCAGTCCCGCCGCAGGAACTGGCCGAACAGCACGCACTCGCCCAACGGGTGATCTCCGACATCGAGGAGGACCACTCGGGCCTGTCGGTACGCACCGAGGGCTGGTACCGCGTCCTCGTCGTCGGCTCGTCGCCGGCGGAGGCCAAGGAGAAGGTCTCGCTGCTGCAGGAGATGTACGCGCCGCGGATTCGCCTGGAACCCGAGCATGGCCAGTACCAGTTGCTGCGCGAGTTCATCCCGGGTGAGCCGCTGGCGAACATCGCGCACTGCCGGCGGATGAACGTCGAGGCACTGTCGGCTGGCGCATGCGTGGAGCGAGCTGTTCGGCACGCCGGTGTCGGCGGGCACCGTCGGCGCGCGAGCGCCCGCGCCGACGAAGACCTCGACGGGTCCCGCGCCGCGGTGGCCGGGAAGATCGCCGCCGCCGAGGACGCTCACTTCGACGAGACCGGCGCCACCGTGCACTCGTCCGGCATCCCCGAGCGAGATTTCTCGGTGCAGCTGAGCGGATGATGGAGACCGCCCACGTCCTGAGTCCCGCGGGGTTGCAGTTCAGCGAGGGACGCAAGTGGTCGTTGACATTTCTAGCACTTTCGAGTAATGGACTACCTTGTGGCGCTCAGTGGCCGGACGTAGGGTTGATAGGTCATTATTCGTACCTTGGGTCGGGAAATCTTGGGGTTTAATCATGAAACGGTATGTTTTGCGCGCCGCCGTGTGCGTCGGCGCTGCAGTCCCATTGCTGCTCTTCGCCCCCGGAACGGCTTCCGCCGTGGCCACAGCTCACAGCGTGGGCGGCGCGGGAAGTGTTGCAGTCACCGTTGCGGGCGCCACACCGAACGAAGCGTGCCAATTACTCTTGACGGGTCATTCGCAGGGCGCGGTCAGCAGCTCGACAGAACTCAACCTCGTAAAGGGTGATGGAAGTATCTCGGACAGGGTCACAGGCGTTGCTGCCGGTAACTACACCGCCACCGTCCACTGCGAAGTCGAGGGAAATATTTCGAGCGAAAGCATCACTGTCTCCGGCGGCGGCGGTGGCGGAGTGAGCCCCACGGATTCCGACCCGATCACCCCGGAGCAGTTGTTCCAGTTGCTAATGGACTTCGTCGGTCCGTGATTGTGATTCTGGCTCGCTGAGAGCCTTCCGACGTCCGCGAAGACGGGAGTCCGGCTCAGTTCGGTGACCTCCGCAGCCGCTCGATGACTCCGGCCAAACCCTGCGCGCCGTGGCCGGCGGCCAGGCTGCGTTCCATCAGTGGCGATCCTCTGTCACGATGCGCCGAGACGGCGATGTGTTGTCCGCTACCGTTTCTCCGTAAGCAACATCGGCCCTCGATGCCGTGAGGTGAGTCTGCAGATGAGCCGGTCCATGTTGCGAGTCATCACGATCGCCGTTGCTGCACTGATGTTCGTGCTCCCGTCGGCGGGCGGGGGGATCGCCGCTGCGGACCCGGTCACCGACTCCGGTGCGTGGCTCGCCGGCGCGCGGTCGCCGAACGGGTCGTACGTGGACACCGTCGAGGTGCACGATGATCGGCATCTGACGATCTACGTGTACTCGGCATCGATGATGCAAACGTTCCCGGTGCAGGTGCAGCGGCCGGCCGACACCGACCAGCCGCGCCCGGTGCTGTATCTGCTCAACGGCGCGGGGGGCGGCGTGGACGGTGCGCAATGGGGCCTCGGTACCGACGTCCTCGAATTCCTCGCGCCCGAGAACATCAACGTCGTGTCACCGATCGGCGGCGCCTTCAGCTACTACACCGACTGGAAACAAGCCGATCCGGTGCTCGGGCTCAACAAGTGGAAGACCTTCCTCACCGAGGAGCTGCCCCCCATCATCGACGCCGGGCTGGGCACCAACGGTGACAACGCCATCGCCGGCCTCTCGTCGTCGGCGACCGCGGTGCTCGCGTTGGCGGAGTCCGCGCCGGGCCTCTACAAGAGCGTGGCCTCCTACAGTGGTTGCGCCCAGACCAGCGACCCGCTCGGCCGCCGATTCGTCAAGGTCACCGTCGAGACCTGGGGTGGGGGCGACATCCTCAACATGTACGGTCCGCCCGACGACCCGATGTGGGTGGAGAACGACCCCTATGTGCACGCCGAGAAGCTGCGCGGGCTCAGCCTGTACATCTCGACCGGCACCGGACTGCCCGGACAATACGACACCCCGAACAACCCGATGACAGTTCCGGGGCCCTATGGCCTCTCCAACCAGATCGTCGTCGGCGGCGTCATCGAGGCCGCGATGAACTACTGCACGCACAACCTGCAGAACCGGTTGAACGAGCTGGGTATCCCGGCGACCTTCCACCTCCGCAACACGGGCACCCACTCGTGGGGCTACTGGCAGGACGACCTCAAGGACTCGTGGCCCGTGATGGCCGGGCCGCTGCGCGGCCTGTGACTCGAGACCGGAGCCTTCGACAAGCAAAAGGGGCATCAGTTCCGAGCCAGGTTGACCCCCTTGGCCATTCGCAGGGATCAGGCCGCCGTATGCGCACCGGTGTCGCGCTCTCCGCATGGACTGTCGTCGTCGTACCGCCGATCAGGGTGCGGAACCTGCGGCGCCCTCGCCTCGCTCGGGCGAGCTCGCGTTGCTCTACGGCGCTGACGCGCAGCCCTGCCGCGACGAACGCGTGCCCGCAATCACCTCCGGTGCCCCTCTCTTGGGGACGTTCCGTCTGTACAGTTCAGAGGAGAAATTCAGTGCCCCATCCCGATGCCGCCGTCCACGTTGATGACCGTGCCGGTGATGTAGGCCGCTCCCGGGCTCAGCAGGAATGCCGCGGTGGCGGCAACCTCCTCCGGCTTGCCGAACCGTCCCAGCGGAATGTGCGAGAGGGCGGTCTCGACGACCGTGTCGCTGACGGCTGCGGCCATGTCGGTTTCGGTGAAGCCGGGGGCAATCACGTTGGCCGTGATGCCGCGTGAGCCGAGTTCGCGGGCCAGCGACCGGGTGATACCGACGACGCCGGCCTTGGCTGCGGTGTAGTTCACCTGGCCGGGCATCCCCGAAAGGCCGCTGGCCGAGCCGATGACCACGATGCGGCCGACGCGGTGTTTGAGCATGTTGCGGGTCGCGCGTCTGGTGACCCGGAAGACGCCGGTCAGGTTGGTGTCGACCACTCGGGTGAATTGTTCGCTGCTAATGCGCATGATGAGGGTGTCGTCGGTGATGCCGGCGTTGGCGACGACGCCTTCGACGGGGCCGTCTGCGGTTTCGACGTGGGTGAAGACGCGGTCGACCGAGTCGTCTTCGGTCACATCGCATTCGACGCCGCGGACACCGTCCGGTACGGCGGAGCCACGGTGCGTGCCCCATACGATGTGGCCCTCGGTGACGAGGTGGCCGGCGATCGCGGCGCCGATTCCTCGGTTGGCTCCGGTGACGAGGACGCGCAAGGGTGTACCTCCAGTAGGTGTGGATCGTTCAGGGGATTCGTGGCGGGTCGCTCAAACCCTGCCGGCGCAGCATTGTCCTCGATCGGCACGATGATCGCCGCGCCCCGCACTCGCCGATATATTGCGCAACCGGCACCAAAAACCGAACAGCACACTTGATTACCCAAGTTCATTGCACAGCAACATGCAGTGGCCGCAGAGGAACCCCCGGCCGTCCCCCGAGTTTGCCATCACCGTGTCGGGTCAGGCCTCGGCTCGCGGCAGTCTCGGTCTGCACGTCCGGGGAGGGCGCCGGCGCCTCAGGAGAGCCAGTCGGCGTAGTGGGTGGGGGCGAGGTGAGCGTGCGTGTCGGTCAGGACGTCACCCGTGATGACGGCGAACATGCCGGCGGTGGGGTCGGTCACGACGGTGCGGTTGTCGCCCTTGTGGGACAGGGTGATTTGGCCCAGTTCGTCCAGGGAGAAGACCTCGGGGCCGGCGATGTTGCGAATGCCGCTGAGCGGGGTGCCGGCGGCGACCTCCGCCACCGCGCTGGCCACGTCCTGGGCGGCGATCGGCTGGATCGGGGTGGCGGGCAACCGGACGGTGTCGCCGTCGGCGGTCCAGGACAGGACGGCGTCGACGAACTCCATGAACTGGGTCGCCCGGACGATCGAGTACGGGATCGGCCCGGCCGCGAGGATGTCTTCCTGGAGCACCTTGGCCCGGTAGTAGTCCAGCTCCGGCACCTGGTCCGCGCCGACGATCGAGAGGATGACGAAGTGGCCGGCCCCGCCCCTCTGGGCCGCGGCCAGGAGGTTGTCCATCGAGGCCTGGAAGAAGGCCGGGGAGGCGTCGTCGAAGGTCGGGGAATTGGTCAGGTTGACGACGACGTCGGCCCCGGCCACCGCCTGGTCCAGTCCCTGGCCGCTGATGACGTCGACTCCGGTGGACTGCGAGTGCGGTACCGCCTGGTGCCCGGCGGCGTTCAGATTCTTCACGACCTGCGACCCGATCAGCCCGGTACCGCCGATGACTGCGCACTTCATGAGATGCCCTACTTTCGTTGTCGTGGCTTCGAACTGGTTCTTCGTAAGATCAGCGTGCCCCAGGGGTTTGTGGACGGCTGTCATGCCCGCGCCGTGCGAGGGCCGGACGGGCTTGGCCGCCCGGTGTCCTGCGACGACTCTCCCGCCGATCGACCAGGAGCGGGCGATTGTTGGTGGTCATCGACGAACGTGACCGTCTCGTCGAGTGGCGCCCGACCCGTACGGGCATACCCCACCGCGGTGTCCTCGAACCCGATCGACATGCCGCAGAAGAGGATGAGCCCGTCCGGGGGTGACAGGACCTCCGCGACGGTCCGGCGAAACACCGACCAGGCCATCTGGGCGCAACTGTGCAGGCCTTCGGCGCGCAGCAGCAGCATGACCGTCTGCAGATACATGCCGACGTCGGCCCATTGAGCCGGACCCATGTCGCGGTCGATGTAGCAGAACAGGGCGGCGGGCGCGCCGAAACAGTCCCAGTTCGCGGCAGCGGCCCTCTGGCGCGCCTCCCAGTCCTCGCGCGTAATACCCAGTGCGCCGTAGCGCTGCTCACCGAATGCGGATCGGCGCTCGTGGTACGGGGACTTCAGCACGGGCGGGTACATCTCGTACTCCCGCTCGTCCCAGGGCTCACCCGCCGCCACACGCTCACCGGCGCGCTTCTTGAGCTCGGCCAGCGGCCCACCGGTCAGCCCACCGGTCAGCACATAGGCGTGCCACGGCTGGATGTTCGATCCGGACGGTGACCACGCCGCGGCCGACAGCACACGCTGCAGCACCTCCCGCGGAACCTGCCGGTCGGTGAATCCGCGCACCGCCCGCCGACTCGTGACCGCTTGATAGGTGTCCACGATCGTCTACCTCCTCGCTATTCAACGCCCCGGTCTAGTCACGAACGTGACGGTATCATTCGATACTACTTGGGCACATCTCAGCCCGACATATCGTGAGAGGAGACTCACGCCGGCACCGCCGGCGCCGAGGTTCGCCCGCGGTGCGTCCAGGAGACGTCGTCTGCAAAGGCGGTCAGCCGTAACGACGCCCCCGGCCCCTGCCTGTCGGCCGGAACCAGCCGTCGACAACGTCTACGGCCACTTTCGCCTCGCCCACCCGACGCCATGACGGACAGGGATCGACGCCACCCGCGTTGTACGACTCCGCCCGCCACCGAGGGCGTCCTCGTCCCGCCCGGCCACAGCGGCCACGCGGTCGATGACCCCGGCAAGCCGTGCCACACCGGCCAACTCACCGGCGAGAATCGCGCGATTCGGTTTCGGCATCGACGCCCCGACCGCCGCCCGCAAGCGGTCGCAGCCACAGGGCGGGTTCGCCGCGAAAACAGCATGAGAGAAGGCGGGCACGCGGGCAGGAAGCCGATGCGTGAAAGCGCTTATGCGTCACCGCCTCCGGGATGGACAAACCGGGTCAGGAGCTCCGTCAACTGTTCGGGCTCGCCGGGCCCCAGCTCGGCAACCAGTCGCTCAGCCAGCGGCTCCGCCGCCACATGGGCCGCATCGAAAAGCTCGAGACCCCGAGGCGTGATCTCCACCGCCCGCGCCCGCCGGTCCCCCGGAACGGACTTGCGTATGGCCAGCCCCATCCGCTCCAGGTCGTCCACGACCCGCATGATTCCCGCCTTGTCCGTCCCCGCCGGCGCCACCAAGTCCCGCTGCACCGTGGCCCCGCGGTCGACCAGCACGATCAGCACGGCAAAGTGCCGCAACTCGATGCCGAGCGGCCGAAGCGCCTCCGCCATCACCGTGGCCGCGTGCCAGTGCGCCCGACGCAGCAGCAACCCGAGAGCGAAAGGCGAGGCATCCCCGGGGCGATCGGTCGCACGCGAGGTGGTGGTTCCGTGAGGAACGTCGGCGGTCATGAGGCCACACTACCCCCATCAATATCATTCGATACCGTATCATTCGATATGAAAAATGGGCTGTCGAAGAGATGCGGCCTCCCACCCCGCCCAGACCGTGACCGACTCGTGCGAGCGGGCGACCACTCCGCCGGGAAACGACGTTGTCCGCAATCAGGAAATATTTCCCGGCCGAGGACGGGCGGCGTCGCCGCAACCGTCGTTTCGTGGTCGACGCGACGGCGCAGCACCGCGCGTCGATCGCGATCCGGGCGAACAAGGCGATCTGCTCGACGGGGTGTGCCGCGCGGCGTCGGGCGCCTCCCCTCACCGGAGCTTGGTGAGTACGCGCCAGTTCTTCAGGTCGGCGAAGCCGTGCGCTACCGCGCACCCCGGTCGGCCGTGTCGGGGGGGACGGTCAGCGGGAGGCGAGGGGAGTTTCGGACTCGACACGGGTGAGCTTTTCGGGGTTGCGGACGTAATAGAGGCCCGTGACGTGGGCGTTCTCCACCCAGCAGGCCAGCACGCCGTCGATCACGCCGTCCACGCGCAGGATCAGTCCGGGGTTGCCGTTGACCGTCGTGGGCTCACCGGTGAAGGAGCCGCCGGCCTTTGCGAGACTGCCGATCATGTAACGGAGCACCTTGTCGGCACCGACGACCGGCCGCGGGGCCGCCAGCTTGAGGCCGCCGCCGTCGCTGACGAAGACAACGTCCGGGGCGAGTACGTTGAGCAGCCCCTGCAGGTCCCCGGTCACGAGGGCGGACTGGAACGAATTCAACGCCGCCCGGGCTTCTTCCGGGGAAACCGGTGTGCGCGGCCGACGGGCGTCGACCTGTTGGCGGGCGCGGTAGGCGATCTGGCGTGCGGCGGCGGGGCTCTTGTCGATCGCGTCCGCGATGTCGTCGTAGCCGATGTCGAAGACCTCGCGCAGCACGAAGACAGCGCGTTCGGTCGGGGAGAGGGTTTCGAGGATGAACATCAGTGCCAGCGACAGGTTCTCGGACAGTTCGACGTCCTCGGCCACGTCCGGCGCGGTGAGCAGAGGCTCGGGCAGCCAGGGGCCGAGGTAGGCCTCCCTGCGTCGCTGGAGGGTGCGCAGCCGGTTGAGTGCTTGCCGGGTCGTGATCCGTACCAGGTAGGCGCGCTGGTCCCGCACCTGCGCCAGGTCGACCTTGACCCACCGCAGCCAGGCCTCCTGGAGGACGTCCTCGGCGTCCGCCGCCGATCCGAGCATCTCGTAGGCGACGGTGAACAGCAGGTCGCGGTGGGCGACGAAGGCCTCCGTCGCGGGGTCGGTGACGTGGTCGTTCATGTCGTGCGCTTCACTCTCTCGTGGTCGGCCCATGGGCCGGACGCAGGCCGTGGAACATGTACCCAGTCTGACAACCGGGTTGTCGGCAGCAGCCTCCCCACTGGTCAGGCCGCGTGGGGCAAGCTGGTGGGACCGGGCGCCCCGGCGCCCCGGCGCCCGGCCACGGCATACGAGGCGTCGTTGTGTGCTTGCCACTCCGGCTCGGTCCCCCGTGGGCCGGACCGGTCGGGTCCGGCCCACGAAGGCTCATGGCTAGGCGAGCGTCGGGTGCCGGACGGGGTCGTGCGGTTGTTCGGCTGCGACGATGTAAGGCGTTCACCGTGGGATGCGCGGGACTTGGCCTTGCGTGCCCCGGACACCAACTTGTTGAGAGTGAACCGGCAGGCGATCTCCTTGACGCCGGCACCGAGCCCCCCGCTGATGCTGAGCGCGTTCACCTTGTCGTTCGGGTAGGAGAACTGGGTGACGCCCTCGTCTCGGCCGAGGCTGAGGCACTGCCCGGCGAAGAACATCCGGACCGGAGCGGCTTTCTTCCCCGCGATCCGGCACAGGATCGTGTCGGCGGCCGCCGGGCCCAGCTGGACGGCGGCCTGGCAGCTCATCCGGAACGGCCGGCCCGTCATCACTCCCGCATCCCCAGCAGCGACGATCCGCACCTCGTCCACACTGGTCAGCGTCGCGTCGGTGACCAGACGGCCTTCGGCGTTGGTGCTCAGCCCGCTGCGGGCGGCCAGGTCCGGGACACGGAATCCCGCGGTCCAGATCGTCACCGCGCTGGGCAGCTCGCGGCCGTCGTCGAGCCGTACGCCGGCGCGTGTAACCTCCGTCACCCGCGCACGGGGACCTTCGAGGACGGTCACGCCCAGCCTGGCGAGCCGGCGGGCAACCGGGCGGCGGACTCGCGCATGCAGGAAGGGGCCGAGCACGTCACCGCAGACCAGGGTGACCTTGCGGCCCGCTTCCGCCAGCTCGGCGGCGGTCTCCAGGCCGGTCGGGCCGGCCCCGACCACGGTCACCGGAGCCGACGCGGGCGTCGCGGCCAGCGTCGACCGCAGTCGTTCCGCCCCCTCGAGGTCCGACACCCAGTGAGCGAACTCCACCGCTCCGGGAACGCCGGGATCGGAGGCGCCGCTGCCCACCGCGTACACGAGGTAGTCGTAGGAGACCGCGGCACCGCCCGCCAGCGACACCCGCCGCTCAGCAGAGTCGATCCGGGTCGCGGCGTCCACCACCAGCCGGACGTTCCCGCCCAGAACCTCACCGAAGCCCTCGACCGCGTCATCGGAGCCGGTCACGAGCTGGTGCAGGCGGATCCGCGAGACGAAGTTGGGACGCGGATTGACCAGGGTCACCGACACGCCATCGCGCCGAGCCAGGCGATTGGCCGCCGTCACGCCCCCGTACCCGCCGCCGACCACGACCACCTCGACGTTCTCGTTCATCATGTCTCCCTCGTGTTTCATCATGTCTCCCTCGTGCTGCGGACTCGGCATTGAGACACCAGCCGCGCGCCCGGTGTAACAGCCCGCGGATGAGACGTGGCGCACATCGGACGCGACGGAAACGCCGCCCCTTCCGCCGCGAGAGACAAGGTCGGACAGGGGCCGAGGAGTCTCGTAGCGGACCCCCTCTACTCGCCGCAACGAAAGCAACGATGTACGATTTCGGTGCAAACGTAGCAAGGAGTGCTCATGTCGACCCACCGATCGATCTCTCCCAGGCGACACCACAAGCTCGCCGGCCACCGGCTGCGCCGCGACACCGCCACCGGCCGCTACACCCGTGCCGGCGACCGCCCGCAGGGCACTCCGTCGCCGGACGAACGGCGTTTGTCGGATCTGTCGACCCCCGAACTGATCGACGTCGTCGCCTCCGAGCTCGCCGCCCGCCCCGAGATGCACCTGGTCCGCAACCAGGTGACCGCGCTGCTGGCGATGGCACCGACCCTGACCGACCGCACCCAGGCCGCCCGGATCGGCGCCGACCTCGTCGACGACGCCATCGCACAGGCCGAGATCGAGCAGGCCGCCCGCCGGCACATCCTCGACCACCCGATGCTCACCGCCGGCCAGGTCGCCGCCGTCCTGCGCCGGCCCGCATCAGATCGCACCGTCGCCTCCCGCCTGCGCACCACCGGCAAGGTCGTGGCCCTGCCCGTCGGCAACAGCTACCGGTACCCGGCATTCCAGTTCGACGAGGCCACCGCCTCGGTCCGCGACACCGTCGCCGCGATCAACACGACCCTCGGTGCGGCCGCCGACCCCTGGGGGGTGGCGTCGTGGTGGCTGACCCCCTCCACCCGCCTGCCCGAGGGGCAGACCCCGGCCGACCTCGCCGCCGACCCGGACCCCGCGGCCGGTCGGAAGCTCGAGCGGCTCGCCGCCGCGGTGCTGCCCGACTGATGCCGAACCTCGAACCACCGGCCGCAGGTTTACTCCGGCCGGCGCACCGGACCGTGCTCACCGCCGGAACGGTGGTGTGGCGGGTGCACAGCAGCCACCGCGCCCCGCACGCCCCGAACCCGACCGCGCAGCCCGACGAACTCGCCGGCGGCCGCTTCGACTCCCTCGGGCCGCAGCTACGCCTACCTCTATATCGCCGACAGCCCCGACGGGGCGATCGCCGAGACCATCTGCCGGGACCTCCCCTTGGACCCCACCATCGCGAGGATCGTTCCCGCCTCCGCCGTGACCGGCCGCACCCTGACCGCCCTCACCGTCACCCGCACACTCACCGTCGCCGCACTCCACGGCCCGCACCTGGCGGCGGTCGGACAAGACCTCTGGCTCACCAAATGCGAAGCCCGGCACTACGTCACCACCCGGCGGTGGGCGCACGCCATCCGGGCCGCCGACCCCGACATCGACGGCCTTGCCTACCGGCCCCGGCACAACGAAGACACCCTCGCCTGGATCCTCACCACCGACCCCGCGATCACACCCCACCCCGACCTGACCGTCGACCCCACCACGCCCCTGCCACTCGACCACGGCCCCGGCCGCGATCTGGTCGCCCGCATCATCGCCGACCACAGCGCCATCCTCTCCCCCACCTGAACCGCACCAGCGGGCCCAACCTCCGACACCGACGGTGATGCGCACCGACCGCGAAGAGCGGCAGCCGCTCTTGTTTATGTGAACGATCCGCCGGTGCGGCCCGGGAAGTACGTGCGGAGCAACTACGACGGAAGGTCCGTCCACCTGACCATTCAGCACGCGAACCTTGCGCGAACGCGACCTGATCGGCCAGAGAATTCGGTGGCCGCACCAAATCTTCCGGACGATGGAGGTGCGCCTTCCTGTCGACGCCGAGCCGAATGACAGTATCCGCCGCGATATCGAGCACCAGGGAATTCCCGTGCCACGGCAGCTGGTCACCAGCCCGAACTGCCTGCTACCCGGCCTGGACGGAAGAGCCGAGTTCATCATTCCCACAACGCCCTGACTCCTACGGTTTCGGGCGGCCCAGACAACCGCGGCGCCGAGCCAACTCGACCACAGAAGTTCGGCTCACGACGTCGGAACACCCTGCACGCGAAACGATTTCGCACCGACGACCGATGCACAACGGTAATATCCGGGCGGAAAACCCCGTAGCGGAGGGTGCGCAACCCATCACACGGCGACGTCGAGTTCGAAAATAGTGCGATGGCATGGATCACATTCCCTGGATTTCCACGCCGTGGCTCACGAAGGTGGTCACTACTGCGCTGCAGGTTGACCGTGTAGCGCCCCTGCCGGCTGATATCCATCGTTGGCGGGGGCTGCGCTTGGCTGTGTACCACCCCATCCCGCACTGCGCCTGCCGCGTAGCGTGCCGACACCACTATCCGGAATGGCGTCCGCTGTAGGCGCACAACGCCCCACGCCGCGGCGAAACCGGCGACCTTGGCCTTGGTCGCGGCATCGGGCAGCGCGGTTCCGAAGACCGCGGTATCACCGAAATCGGAGACTACCCTGACCGCGACCGCGGCGCGCAGCGCCGCCCCGGCCGGTGCCGCGGCGAGGACAAGGCCGATCGCCGCATCGCGCACCCCCACCGCCCGGATCACCGTCGCGACCTCGGGTGCGACCGTGCCGTCGGCACGAGTGAGCCTGAGGGCTTCGCCAGCAGCTTCGGTGAGACGATGATCGCGGCACTATCAGGACACCCAGGACCCGGAGAAGGACGCGCGCGGCGGAAGACGACATTGCGGCCGTGTACCCCGCACCGGTGCCGCCCACCCCAACCCCCGCATTCACCCGGACCGAAGTGTCGGCGGCGCGGTGGTCGAGCCTCCCGCGCCTGCGCGCGACTGAAGCCAGGCCCGCACCGGTTGGTGAACCGGCTCAATCCACTCCGTGTGCCAGCGGCGTCGGGGCGCTCCCGCACTCTATGCTTCGATCATCCCTAACCGACGAACGATGCCGTCCGGAGAGCTGAGCCAATGACCGATCCCGCGCCGGCGGCCCGTCGCCGCGACCCCGATCGCAAGGAGAAGATTCTGGCGGCGGCGGCCGAGTTGGTTGCGCAACGCGGATTTCACGCGGTGTCGATGGCCGAGATCGGCGCCCGGGTCGGAATCAGCGGTGCTGCAGTGTATCGACACTTCGACAACAAGGGCACCCTCCTGTTGGCACTCTTCGACCGCTCCCTTGACGGTCTACTTCAAGAGGAGAATGTCATCGTCAGCCGCGAAGACATCCCGACAGCACTGCGGGCGCTTATCGATCGTCAGGTCGACTTCGTCGTGGACGAGCGCGAGTTCGCCCGTGTGTACTACCGGGAGGTCGAGCAACTCTCACCTGACGACCAGGTCCGCCTCCGGCGAAAGCAACGGCGGTATGTAGACGAGTGGGTGCACGTAGTGCGCGAACTCAACCCCTCGCTCGACGAATCCGCTGCCCGCGTTCAAGTCCACGCGACGATCGGCGCGATCCAGTCGGCCCTCATTCACAACGTCGGGATGCCCGATGATCGACTCAAGGTGATGCTTCGGCGGGCAGCGTATGCCGTCATAGGACTGTCCGAGACGCCCTGACGGCGCCGCCCCTGGGCCCGCCTCCCTTCCACCGCAGATTATTTGTTATTCATAAGTAACTTCTTGCCTCGGAGCATGTCATGAGGATCGTGAGATTGTCTCCATCCCCACGTGCACCGACGCCACTTCCCGCTGGATACGGCACGGTCGCCGCTACGACGGCAAGGCTCAAACGTGGCCCCTTTTGGTCCGATAGTTAATGGTGTATAACTTTTAACACGCGGCCGGGAGTACGGTGCGTTTGAGCTAGAAGGGCATGCCATGACTGTGAGCGCAGATCCCCAATTCGACGACCAGGTGCGCACCTACTATGACGCCGGGTACTGGGACCGTTCGACCTTCGTCACCCTGATCGACCACTGGGCCGATGTCGACCCCGATCACCCGTATATCTCCGACGGCACCGGCGCATACAGCTACGGCGAGTTTCGCAGCAGCGCTTGGACTCTCGCTGGATCACTGCTCGGTCTCGGGGTTCGACAGGGTGATCGACTCGTCGTCCAGCTACCCAACTGGAATGAGTTCTTCCTGGTCTACGCCGCGATCACCCGGATCGGAGCGGTCATGGTGCCGGTAGTCTCGGTCTACCGTGAGCACGAGGTGCAGTTCATTGTCGAGAACTCCCAAGCCGTCGGTCTCATCACCGCAGGTGAGTTCCGCGGGTTCGACCACGCGGCGATGGGTGCCCAGATCGCAGCCACAACGTCATGCGTGTCCTTCCACATAACGGTTCGCGCGAGCCAGAACGACGACCAAGTCGATCTTGCCGAACTACTCACCGAGCAGCACGATGCGACGGTCCTCCCACCGGCACCGGCCGCCGACGATCCCCACCTCATCCTCTACAGTTCGGGCACCGAATCGCGGCCCAAAGGGTGTCTGCATACCTGGAATACGGCAGCCTTCCTACCCAAGCAGGCGGTCCCGGTCTTGGACATGAACCGGTCGGACGTCGTGTTCGTGCCGTCACCGGTCGCGCACACGCTCGGTCTCACCCTCGGCCTCATGGCCCCCACCGTCGCGGGTGCGCAGGCCCACCTTCTCGATGTCTTCACCCCCGCCGGGGCCCTCGAGCGCATAGACACCTACGGGTGCACCGGCACCGCCAGTCCGGCACCGTTCATCCGCATGCTGCTCGACGCTTATGATCCATCGCTTCACGATGTGTCGCGATTGCGGTTTTGGCTCACCGCCGGTGCGGCCATTCCCGCGGCACTGGTGCAGGAGGCCCACGACCGGCTGTCCGCTTGCCGTGTTGTCAGCGCCTACGGGTCCAGCGAAATCATGATGGCCACGGTGTGCCGGCCTGACGACTCGGTCGAACAGGTCTCCTCGTCGGACGGTGCGCCGGTACCCGGTGTCGAACTTCGAATCGTCGACTTCGATGAGCAGGAGGTCAGTGTCGGTATCGACGGTGAGATCCGCTACCGCGGGCCCGGTCGCATGCTCGAGTACTGGGGTCGCCCAGAACTTAGTGCCGAGTCTCAGGACTCAGAGGGCTGGTGGCGTACCGGTGATCTCGGCAGGCTCGACGAGCACGGTTACCTGCGTGTGACGGGTCGGATCAAGGACATCATCATCCGTGCGGGGTTCAATATCAGCGCCCGCGAAGTCGAAGAGGCCCTGCTGCTGCATCCGGGGATTGCCGATGTGGCCGTGATCGGATTGCCGGAGGCCGCAGTCGGAGAACGCGCCTGCGCTGTGATTGTCCCACGCGGCGAGACCCGTCTGACCCTCGACGACCTCCGTCAGCACCTCGCTGAAGAACACAAGGTCGCGATCTGGAAGATTCCCGAACGCATCGAATACGTTGAGGAATTTCCTCGCACCGCGACCGGAAAGATTCAGAAGTTCACACTCCGCAACAGGTACAGCACCGCCGAGTGACAAGGACCGTCACCATGCCTTACCAGTCCGTCTACGCTACCGGTCTCTTCGACGACCACACGATCGTCGTCACGGGAGGCGGCAGCGGCATCGGCCGCTGCACGGCGCACGAGCTCGCTTCGCTCGGCGCACACGTGGCCATTATCGGCCGCAATCATGACAAGCTCGACCACGTGCGAGCCGAAATCACCGACGACGGAGGATCGGTGTCGACTCATGTCACCGACATCCGCGACGAGGACGGCATCGCCGCGGTAATCGACACAATCATCGCGGACCGCGGCCGCATCGATGGCCTGGTCAACAATGCCGGCGGACAGTACCGCTCACAACTCAAGGACATCTCCACCAAGGGCTTCGAAGCAGTTGTGCGCAACAACCTGACCGGCGGCTTCATCGTCATGCGGGAAGTGTTCAACCGCTCCATGGCCCAGCACGGCGGCTCGATCGTCAACATGATCGCCGACATCTGGCATGGTTGGCCCCACTTCTCCCATTCCGCCGCCGCACGCGGTGGCATGTTGACCCTCAGCGAGAGCGCGGCCACCGAGTGGGCTGCCGCCGGAGTGCGGGTCAACACCATCGCCCCCGGATCCATCGCCTCGAGCGGCCTTGACACCTACGACGAGAAGGACCGCGAGTTCATACAACGCGAGGTCACCCCCGGTATCCCATTGCAGCGTTTCGGCACCGAGGCAGAAGTCTCCGCCGCGATCGTCTATCTCCTATCCCCAGCAGCCCGATTCGTCACCGGCTCCTGCCTGCGCATCGACGGCGGAGCGCCCAACGCCCGCCGCGGCTGGTGGCAACTGCAGCCGGCCGTCCACAACGAGCCCTTCGATGGCTTCCATCGCTCCACCGCCCCCGAGATCCTCACCACCGTCTCGTCCTAATTCCCAAAAGGAGAAATCATGTCCAAGGTCATTTACGACAAGCGCGGTCCCGTCGCCCATATACGTCTGAACCGCCCTGAGGTCAAGAATGCCATCGACCTCGAAACCCACGAACTGCTCCGCGACATCTGGGCCGACTTCGCCGCCGACCCCGACCTCCGGGTTGCCGTCCTCACCGGAACCGGTGATGCCTTCTGCGCGGGAGCCGATCTCAAGACACACGTGCCGACGTGGAGCGACGGCGGTCCGATGCTGGCCCGCAACAAGCTGCCCGACGGCTTCGCCGGTGGCATTACCCGCGGCCAGCACCGCATCTACAAGCCGATCGTCGCTGCACTCAACGGCTGGGTCCTCGGCGGCGGCCTCGAGCTCGCCCTCGCCTGTGACATCCGAATCGCCTCAGAGAAAGCACAGTTCGGCTCGTTTGAGCTGCGCCGGGGTATGCACCCCGCCGACGGCGGAATCGTGCGCCTGGTCAACACCGTCGGTGTAGGAATCGCACTCGAGATGGAACTAACCGGAGAGCCGATCGACGCGCAGCGCGCCCTGCACGCCAATCTCGTCTCACGTGTGGTCCCTCATGACGACCTCGAGTCGGCCACCGACGACCTCGTAGTCCGGATTCTCCGTAACGACCAGAAGGCCATGGAATCGGCGAAGGAGACGATCTTTGAGGTGATCGGGCGTCCGCTCGACGACCAACTCAAACTTGAAGCCCTTCTCGGTTACGCACTATGCGGTGGCAATCCTGCGATCAGCGAACGCTCGGCCCAATTCTTCGACAAGTCCGATCCCGGCCGAGCCGGAACTCATGTCGTCGCACTCGAATCAGAGAGTGCATGATCTGCGACTAGCACACCAACTCAGGAGATCATCGAGCTTGCACGAATCTGGATACCCTATGGAGGAGTGCCCTCCGAGCTAACCTTCGAGACGTTGGGAATCTCCAAGCGTCAGTTCATCGACAGACTCTGGCAAGCAGTCACAGACACCAACTGCGAGTGTCTCCTCGTGCGCGATCTGACTCTTGTCTATCCCCGCAACAGTCACCCCTCCCTCCGCAATCAGCCTGCCGGCGAATTAGTGGCCAACTCAGTGAATGGACCAGCCGTCGGCCGCCCCACGGATCCGGATCCGGGATCCGGATCCGGGATGTCCCTGTAGAACTGCTTCGCCGACTGCCTGAGCTCGTGGGGAAACAGCCGGGCCGTCGCAACTTCCAACTGCTCGCGCTCGCACGCCAATCACGAATCTGCGAAATACCGATTCGCTGCACGCGTTCCGTGGATCGACACACCGTGGACAGCCCTTCCCGTGGAACGCGCTGACTGGAAGATGAGCGCCAGCTCGGTCGAATCACCGGACGATCCAGAGCCTTCGCGCCCGGTCCCCGTCAGGTTTGGGGCCACATTCACGGACCAAGCCTTCGGCATCACCGTGCGCTCCGAACTACAGTAAAAGCCCACAGCACGAGGAAATCGGGTCCTGCGAAAGTGAGGCACACGACTCGCTCAGCGAGTGATCTCCTGGTAGTCGGAGCGGCACGGGCCGCGTTCACGCGCACGCCAACTGCCACCGCACTCGCAAAACTCAATCGGTCCAGAAAGGTTGCAGAATTAATGACCATAACCCACCCAAAAATACCCATCCGCTCGATGTTGTTCGTCCCCGGCAACCGCACCGCGTGGGCTCCGAAAGCGCTCGCTGCCGGAGCAGACGCGATCGTCTTCGACCTCGAAGATGCGGTGCCGGAAGCGGAGAAGCCCGCCGCCCGCGAAGCGGTTGCCCAGTATCTTCAACACAGAGAAACCGAACCTGCCTTCGTCCGCATCAATGCCCTCGCTGACAGGCGCGCCCTCGACGATCTACAGGCGATCGTCGGGCCGAAGCTGACCGGCATCCTCGTCCCAAAGGTCGAAACGCCCGCCGAGATAGCGCTAGTCGAGCGATTACTCGACTGGCTAGAGTCCGATGCCTGCATGGCCAGAGGGAGTGTACGCATCGTTCCGGTATTCGAGACCGCACTCGGTATCCGGCAGGCCCACGAGATCGCCACCTCGCCACGGGTGGCATACGCCGGTGGACTCGGGGTCAAGGGCGGCGATGTCGAACGATCCCTCGGCTACCGCTGGACCGCGGAAGGTACTGAAACGCTGTTCGTACGCAGCGCTGTGCTCGTCGACGTCCGAGCTGCCGGCGTCCACAACCCCATGACCGGGCTATGGACTGACGTCAACGACCTCGTCGGCCTACGCCGATTCGCCGAACAGAGCCGTGGCCTAGGTTACGAGGGCATGCTAGCAATTCACCCCAGCCACATCCCGATCATCAACGACGTGTTCACACCGAGCGATGCGGAACTGAACTGGGCCGAAGGACTGCTGCAGGCGATGGATACGGCAGCAGCGGCCGGCTCCGGAACTGCTTCGTACCAAGGTCACATGGTCGACGAAGCGATGGTAACGACCGCACGTGCCCGTCTAGCTCGATACCGCACAAACAACCCTGACGTTAGACGATGACATCAGCGCAGCTACCGACTTTGGCAGCTCGTGCCGCGCCCGTGAAAGTTGCCCTGTTGCGCCCCGACACGCCGGCAGTTTGCCGGGACTGCGGGAGGCCTGTGGGTCACGTTGTGGTGGTGGCAGAACATGTGCGGGTCTGAGACATTGATGCGACGAAGTACGGCGGCTGTTGCGGATCGTGCGTCGCGGGAGCGGGTCGGTGGCGAGCGCAGATGATCTCGCTGTCCGCGCAGAGCATGCCGGTGGGCAAGATCGCCGAGGTCACCTTCACCAGGGCCGACCGGGTCCGGGACGTGATCCACAACTTCAGCACGGACGGGTTCGCCTCGCTGTACCCTCCTCAGGGTGGGGTGATCAGCCCGTTGCTACTAGATGTCGCTCTGCACGGTATGGAGTCCGCCGCCGGAGTCCGATACCACGTCACCGGTACTCATGCCGGGAAGACAATGTCGGGCTGCCCGGTGGTCATCCGTTACGCCGATGATCTGCTGGCCCTGCCACTCACATGCACAGGCCGAGCAGGTCAAGGCGCAGCTGGCGGAGTGGTTGGCTCCCAGGGGTTTGGTCTTCAATGAGGCTGTCAGCGACAAAGCGCCAGCACCACCCGCCGTGCTGGCCTCCGTGGACAAGCACAATCGGTGGGAGCGATGAATCGATAGGCATGGGATCCTCCTGAAACCGCCATATTGGTTGTAACTATCGACATGCTGAAGTACTTGGACCAACGCATCCTTTTGCAGTTAGTTGCTAGAAATTGGCCATAGCTGCCTGGATCGGCTGAACGCCCCCGTCCGCACCCTTGAAAAGCAGCCGGCCAAGCAATCATGACTGTGATGACGGCACCTCTACGGTCCAGGAATACGGAGCGACCGAATCAGCGTAGGAAGTCGAACCATTCCTGCAATTCGGACCAGAGTGCTTGGCGTTTCGGCGAGAAGTTGTGCATATGCGCGCTACCCCCGAGCTCGTAGAGTGTCACCTGAGGGCTGGCTTTGTAGGCGTTGGACTCGTCCCGCAGATCGGGGACGATGTCAATCTGTCCCGCGCCAACGAAGACTGGAACGTCCACCAGTGCAGCCTCTTTCCCGACGATTCCGTCGGTCAGGCACTTCGTTACGAACGGTGGGAACGTCTGCGTTATCCAAGGAGGCAGGTCACGCGCACGCCTCGCGGGAAACCCGACATTCATGTCTTCGTCGACGAGACGTTGTGGGACGTCGTCGCAGTGATATGCAAATCGCAAGTGCGAATTGTTCTCGACGATCGGTCCAGTCCAAGCGTCTTCGAGATTCGTCTTGGCTCGGTCTGATTCCTGAACCCCGGGCTCGATGTATCCGTTAGGCGTCGGGATCATCGAGTGGACTGCGCTGAATCCCAGGACCGCTATCGCATCGAACGTCGAGTACAGGGCTTGTTGCACGATAAGTTGCATTGCCCCGAGTGAATGCCCAATGCCGACGGCCTTGTCCACCTCAATACCTCCCCAGGAGCCACCGAGAGCTCCGGCGCGCAGTCGCTCCAAGGTCCAGACGACAGCCGAATCGACCGCACGGGCTGTTGTTTCCAGGTCTCGTTCTTCTTGAGCTAGGCGTGTTCCATCGCCATCGCCGAAGGGATCGCAGCTGATGAAGACGGTACCGCGGCGTGCGTGGTACTCGGCCTCGCTAGGTCGGGGCAGGTCAGGGTGGTCGAGCAGGTAGTAAAACTTGTTCTATCCACCGCCTGGAAATCCGAAGCACACGGTGCGAGGACCCGAGAATTCCGGGTCAATGACCAAGACAGCGCCGATTTTTCGCACGCTGCCAGTCGGGATGGTCGGTGTCACTTCCATATTGAAATGGAAGTGCAGAAGTTTTCGATCTGCCATGGAGCTACTCAATTCCTATTCCTATTCGAATGGAGCGATTGTGGGGGAGATTGAAATGCGTAGTTCGGCGAAGATCTCGTCCATGACATGACGAATGCGCCGCCTGCGGTCGCCCGATGGATCGAGAGAACAGCACCGACTCTTCGGGTTAGAGGGACTGCGGCCGCTCCATCGACAGTGCCCGTGCATCACTGGGGGAGTTTCTGCGGCTCTTTGGAGTCTTCTCGGGCCGACTGTTCGACAGAATGATCGTCGATCGCACACTCCTGCAGGAGGAGGGTGGCCAACAGGGCGACGATCCCGGCGGCAGCCATGTAGCAGGCGATGGCTATCCAGCTCTGGAAACTGTCCAACAGGTAGGTAGCAATCATCGGCGCGATCGACGCTCCAATCACCGCACCCACGTTCGTGCTGATGGCGAGACCGGAGTATCTGACCGCCGTCGGGTAGAGCAACGGATAGAAGGCGCCCTGTACGCCATAGGTCGCCGAGAACCCGACGAGTGGGACGAGGAATCCGAGGACTATGAGACCGAGGTTGCCAGTGTTGAAGAGCGGGAACCAGATGAACGGCGAAACGATCATGACGGCGATCCCAGCGCAGAAGATGAGCTTCCGATCGATCCGGTCGCCGAGCCAACCGAAGAACGGAATGACGACCGTGAGCAGTGCCGCGACGATCATCGTGGTGGTGAATACTTTCGTGGAGCTGACATCAATCGTTTTTCCGTAGGCAGCCGAGAATGTTGTTACAACGTAGAACGTAATTCCCACGGGCAGCGTCGACAGCGCAGTCAGGATGAGTGTGCGGGCGTGCCGGCGGATCAACTCGGCCGAGGGCCGACTCGTTGTGTCACCCGCAGTCTTCGCAGCAGTGAAGACGGGACTCTCTTCGAGTTTGAACCGAATATAGAAGGCGATGACCAGAAGTGCGAGACTGAGCAGGAAGGGCACTCGCCACCCCCAGGACAGGAGTTGACCCTCTGGCAATTGACTGATCGCAAGGAACACCCCGTTGCCTAAGATCAGGCCCCAAATGTTGCCCGATCCCACGATTCCCGCGAAAAGCGTCCGATGCGACCGCGGCGCGTGTTCGAGCGTCATGATGAACCCGCCACTTGCCTCGCCGCCGAGCGACAGGCCCTGCAGTAGGCGCAGCAGAACGAGGCAGATGGGCGCAGCAATGCCGATCTTGTCGTAGGTGGGCAGCAATCCGATCGCGAACGTGGCGACTCCCATCCCGGACAGGGTGATCATCAGAATCGGGCGGCGCCCTAGGCGATCGCCGAAGTGGCCGAAGATCCAACCTCCGACTGGCCGGGCGACAAACGCAATTGCAAAGGTCGACAGGGACAACAGGGTCCCTACCAGCGGGTCGAATGTGGGGAAGAACAGCTGGTTGAACACCAGAGACGCCGAAAGGCCGTAGATGAAGAACTCGTAGTACTCGATTGTGTTTCCGAGCAAGGTTGCCGCTACGACCTTACGACCCTGGTATAGCTGGGATTTGTCGCCCTGTGAGGTGGATTTCATTGTCTCGCTTCGCTTCGTTCATACGGGTGCTGGTGCAAACGCCGTCAATCGGATCAGGGCATTTGGGCACCGGACGGATATGCCGTCAGTGCGGTCTTTTAAAGGTGAATCTGGCGTATGATTGTCCGATTGGATCACGTGTCGCGCGTCACGTCAACCGCGCTACGCGGTCCAGGACACGGGCAAACTCGGGACGCTGACGTGGCCTGCGGCGGTGCTCAAATTCGGGCCCAGATCCCACGCAGCCAGCGGTTCGTTGGCGTCGTCGTCCGTAACCGTCGAGAGTCTGACTGCCAGTTGGCAGACAAGCAGGAATCCGGGAATCCCCGCACGAACGGTTGCGTGGCCTGATGCTTGTTGC
This sequence comes from Rhodococcus sp. NPDC059968, assembly GCF_042738615.1. Lineage (NCBI taxonomy): Bacteria > Bacillati > Actinomycetota > Actinomycetes > Mycobacteriales > Nocardiaceae > Rhodococcus > Rhodococcus sp. NPDC059968. Next base: position 48,558 of record NZ_JBHWUE010000045.1, on the reverse strand, counting down.
TTCTCGAACCTCAGACGGTAACGCCTCGACCATCCCACGGAACTCTGCTTTGCACCCCAGAGTCTTTCGATTCATCTGTCGAGCCATTCATGTTCGCCCATGCGGGGTCGTAGGCGATCTGACCCGTCACCAAACCACCGGTCTTTACTTGCCCTCGAGTGTGCTGCCGCCATCAACGACGAGAATTGCACCCGTCACGTAGCTGGCTTGGTCGCTCGCCAACCAGACACCGACGTTGACGATCTCGTCGGGAGTGCCCATCCGTCCGAGAGGAATGCCCGCTTCGAGTGCGGCGATGACGGCCGCCGGATCTGGCGAAGCGTCGGCGTATCCGCGCGCCATCTGTGTGTCGATGCAGCCGGGTGCGATTGCATTGACCCGGATATCTGGCGCGAGCTCGGCTGCGCACGATTGGGTCAGTTGTAGGCAGCCGGCCTTCGATGCCCCGTACGGAATTTGAGTTGGGTACACCCGGAATCCACCCATCGAGGATACGTTGGTGATGGAGGCTCCTCGGCGACCCCGCATCAGGGGGACGAAGGCGCGAGTGACGAGAAAAACTCCCGTCAGATTGACATCAAGTGTCCTGTGCCACTGCTCGTCCGTGATGTCGGCAAGTGGACTGACCGCCATCACTCCTGCGTTGTTGTAAATGGTGTCGACATGCCCTCGAGTCGAGCGCACGTGCTCGGCCATAGCGTTCACCGCGGAGCTGTCGGTAATGTCCGCTTTGTAGAATTCGACGTCGTGTCCGGCAGCGGTCAACTCCTCCACGAACTCCGAGGCGCCGACATCGGTCACGTCAGTTGCGATAACAGCGGCCCCTTCTGCGGCGAACCGCCGGCATGCAGCGCGACCCATATCGCCTATCGCGCCGGTCACGAGTGCAACTTTTCCGTCCAATACTCCCACAACTACTCCTTTCGAAGACCTGCCGATCCAACCGGGGTCGGCGGAGGTTCCTGTTGTCGTTCACAATGCATCTGAGGCGGCCCGTGAAGTCGCCAACTGTCAATAGCCTTCACACCGAACCTGGACTGCTGACAGCGGCAGTCGTCATCGACGGGCTCGTGGGGTGAACTCGAGATGAAGTTGATCCAGGCAACGCACGACATAGTTGGGTCGATAGGTCAGTGCATCTGGCGAATCCACGAGTCGTATCGATTCGAAGCGCTCCACCATCGCCTTGAACGTGTGAAACATCTCCCGGCGGGCCAGAGTGTTGCCGAGACACACGTGAAGACCGGTGCCGAACGCGAGGTGCCGTCGCGGGTTCTTTCGATCAAAGTCGAGCTCGTCCGGGTCCTCGTAGTGCCGGTCATCTCGGTTCGCGGACCCAAAGCGAAGATTGACCACCGAGCCGGCCGGAATGGTGACCCCATGCAACTCGACGTCTTCGGCAGCCTGCCGGAACATTCCTTGTACGGGGGCCTCCAGCCGTACCACCTCTTCGATGAACGTATCGAGGTAGGCGTCGGGGTCAGATGCGAGCTTGTCGAACATCGGCGGATTCTCCGCCAGGAGTCGCGCACCACCGGCTAATGCACCCGTGGTCGTTTCACCGCCGCCAACCATCATGTCCGTCGTGATGAACCCGTGAAGCTCCTCGTCCGTCAGAACACGATCCCATTCGGGGACCGGGGTGTTGACGATCGTGCTGAGGAGGGTGTCGTCCGGCTCGCGGCGTACCCGCTCGAAGTGAGACTGTGCGTACTTCTGGAAGTCGAGTTCTAGCCTGGCGGCGCGCTGCTCGATCTCCGGTGTAGCCATGAGTCCTGCACGCGCGATCCATGCGAGGGTCATATCCTTCACGAGTGGTAGGTCGGTTGCTGGCAGTCCGACGTGTTTCATGATCGCGGTCAGCGTCATCGGCGCCGCGAACTGGCTCACCCACTCACACCGACCGTCGTCGATGAACCCGTCGATCAACTCGTCAACGGTCTCACCCACGATCCGATCGAAGTGCGCCTGATTCGTTGGCCGGAACGCGGCCTCGAAGAGCGACCGCCGGACCTGAGAATGCTCTGGTTCGTCGCGTGCGTTGAGAGCGGGCCCTGGCTCCCACCCGTCGTTCTCGTAGGCCTTTGCCAGGGCGTCGTTCTTCTGCTGGGACTCGAAACGCTGCTTCGAATCTCCGCCGTCCACCGAAAGTCCGATCTCTCCGACTGTCTGCGTCGAGATCGTGTTGCGAAAACGTTTGGTGTCCATCTCGACGGCGCGTATGTCGTCGTAGCGAGTGAGCACGAACATCCCGGTGGTGGGGTCTTGCCATACCGGCGAATCGTCGCGCAGCTGGCGATAGGCCGGAAATGGGCAATCGTTTGTGCGCCGGTCGAAGAAGTCGACGTTGTGGGCTGTCTCGGTCATGTTCTTTCCTCCATCTTTCGGTGTGCCTGCCAGTACCGACCCTTGTTTCGTTCAGCCGAGGCCCGCCACCCACTCATCGACGGCGAGAACATCCGCATGCGCGGGAAAGACGTTCTCCAGCAACATTCGGTGCACTGCTGTATCACCGTCAGCGCACCCGTCGGACAGAACCTTGATGCGATAGTCCAGGTCGGCGGCTGCCCGCAGCGTCGACAGGACCACGCCGGAAGTTGCCACGCCGGCTAACACGAGAGTTTGGATTCGTCGCGAACGGAGGATCATCTCGAGGTCGCTGCCGGCGAATGCGCTGATGCGCCGTTTGGTAACCAGAATGTCCGATTCGCGGGGCCGGAGTGCCTGGTGGACTTCCGTTGCCGGGTTGTTCTCGGTGAAGTCGAAGTTGGCGGTGACAACTCCGAAGATCTTGTTGGTCGAGGCGACTTCGGGATATCCGTCGCGGAACAGGACGCGCACGTGGATGACGTCGATGTCGGATCGTCGTGCAACTTCGGCAGCGCCTGCCAGTCGGGTCAACAGCTCGTCATCCCCGCCGAATGCGGGGACGACGATTGGCATGAGGTCCATCAGCAGCAATGCGGCTCGAGCCTCGTTTCGTTCAGCGTCGACTGCCTTGTTCACAAGTCCTCCAGTTTGGGCGGCGGACTGAGCCGCCGGATGAGTTATCTTTCGTAACAATCGGTTTGCCAATAGTCATGGGCTCATCAATGAGAATGATGACCTCTGCTACTCGGTCGGACGCCGAGAACTCGCCTGGAGCAGCTCGTCGAGTCGGTGGATCTTTACTCTCGCTCTGCCCAGCCTCGCCCCGCGTGCTACCTCGGCACCATCGATCGCGTTCCATCCATCCCACGGGACTACCTCGACGCCGCGTTCACGCAGCATCGAGACGATGGCGCCTGGATCGCGTTCGAGAGCACGTGGGAAGTCTCTGGCATTGCTTAGAAGTGCCGTCACGGTCTCGAGCGAATCACGGCGATTCGTTCCTATCACTCCTGTTGGCCCACGCTTGAGCCATCCAGCGACATAGACCGCCGGGCGAGTATCGTCGCCGTCGAACACCCATCCGTTCGTGTGCGGCACCGTGGCGGTGGACGGGTCGAATGGGAGTCCCGGAAGGGGTTCAGCGCGGTAGCCGACGGAGGTGAGCACCAGACCGGCGTCGATCACGTCCCGACGCGCACGGTCAGTCTTTCCGTGGTCGCTATCGCCTTCGGTTGCCTCCAGTACGACAGATTCAGCTCCCAGGTGGCCGAAGACTGCGACCGGGCGCCGGAAGAACGTGAAATGGATCCGGCGCGCACACCCCCTCGGCAGGCTTCCGAGCGTCCTCAATGCCGCGACCATGCGGACGGTCGGTGGTGCGGCTTGTTTCAACTCGGATTCGGTCACCCGTAGGACGCAGGGGTCAACGATGACGTCGACATCATCGAGCTTCCCGAGTTCGACGATTTCCTTTGTCGTGAACTTCGCTTGCAGTGGTCCCCGGCGGCCCACGATGCGCACGTCCTCGATGGGGCTCTCCACGAGGAGTTCCAGAACATGTTGCGGCACATCGGTTTGCAGCAAGGTCTCACGTGGATTGACCAGCATCCGAGCAACGTCGAGAGCAACATTGCCGTTACCGATTACGACCGCCTGTTTGGCCGTGAGCGCAAAGCGTTCAAATGTCGCGTTCGGGTGCCCGTTGTACCAAGAGACAAAGTCCGCCGCCGCGAAGACTCCGGGGAGGTTCTCGCCCGGGATGCCAAGACGCCGCGTGCTGTTGGCGCCAGAGGCGAAGATGGCGACATCGTAGTACCGCCGCAGGTCGAGCATCGTGATATCGCGGCCATATGCGACATTGCCCAGAAATCGGACGCTTTCGTGGGACAGGATCTCACCGAAGGAATCGATGATCGACTTGATTCTTTCATGATCAGGTGCCACACCGTACCGCACGAGACCGTATGGCACAGGCAATCGTTCGATAACGTCGACAGATATCGACGTGCCCGGCAGGGACTCGAGTAGCGCCTCTACGCAGTATGCCCCGGACGGCCCGGAGCCGACGACGGCCACGCGAAGATGCCGATGGTGCGGTTCAGACACTACTTATCCTTCGGCTCGAGCTTACGAATGGAGGGTGGGTCGAACCCGAGTGGGCCGTGCTTCTTCGCGCTGCGCGGAGAGCCCACTGCGCTGAACACCTCGTCCGTAGCTGCGAGGAATAGTGATGTTTCAGGGCCGTCCTCTGCATAGAGGACGGCGTCCTGCGGGCAGACCAGTTCGCAGGCGCCGCAGTCGATGCACTCGTCGGGCTGGATGTACATCATCCTGTCGCCCTCGTAGATACAATCGACGGGGCATTCGAGAACGCACGACTTGTCCATGATATCGACGCAGCCGGCTGTCACGACGTACGGCATAGTTCTTCTCCTCTCTGCCGAAGTGGGCCACGACGGATTCGTCGCTCCGCCTCGTCCCCGGTGCTATCGCAGGATTGATCCACCATCGATGGCAATCTCTTCACCGGTTACGAAGCTGGATTGGTCGCTCGCAAGCCACAGCGCAAGATCTGCGACCTCGGACGACTGACCGAACCGTTGCAAGACGGTCTGCTGGCTCATGGCCTCCCACGCCGTCTCGGGATTCGGCAGCCCTGCCGCGAAACCCCTCGCCATCGGGGTGTCGATCATTCCTGGGCAGACGACGTTAACTCGGATGTTCGGTGCAAACTCGACGGCTGCAACCTTGCTGAACTGGATGACACCCGCTTTGGCCGCGCCATAGGCAGAGAGGCTGTCCCAAGCCCTGAGCGCCCCCGTGGAGGACAGGTTGATGATCGACCCTGACCGGTCGGCCATCAGGGGTGCGAAAGCTCTCGTCATGAGGAAGACGCTCTTGAGATTCACATCCAGTATTCGGTCCCACTCATCGTTGCTGGTTTCGAGGATGGGTTTCAGCTGCATGAGTCCGGCATTGTTGTAGAGGACGTCGATGCTTCCGTACTGCGCGGCGACGACCTCGGCGGCTTCGTCGACCTCCACCGCTGATGACACGTCCACTTTTCGGAACTCGAACTTCGAGCCAGCCTGCGCCATCTCCTTGGCGAACAGTTCCGAGCCCTCGTCAGTCCAGTCCATTCCGACAACGGTCGCGCCTTCGGCGCCGAATCGCTCGCATACAGCGCGACCCATTCCACCGAGAGCTCCCGTCACTACGGCGATCTTTCCGTCAAGCGTGAGCATTGCAGTCCCTTCTCCACATGTTCTGGCCATTTCAGAAGCGCAAACAAACGTGGTCACGTCTCCGAAGCCGACGCGTCGCCTCAGCCATCGGCACTGACGGGCCGCGTCCTTACTGGAACAAACCTGATTGCCTGCTCTGGGCAGCTCTCGGCGCCCAACACAGCGGCGTCCTCCCGCCCCGGTTCCACCTCGCCCCCGGAGCCACGATCAGCGTTGAAGCCATCGTCGTCCGCCTCGAAGACTCCCGGAGCGAGTGAGTAACAACGGCCATGCCCCGTGCACAGGTCCCCATCAATCGAGTACCTCATCGGGGATCGCCGACCTTCGCACCGGGTGTGAATGTGACCGGCAGTTCGTTGATGATGCGCAGGAGACCAGTGGAATAGGTGACGGTGGCATCGTCCTTGAGCGCGATATCGGGCAGGCGTCGAAGAACCTGCTCGAGGGAGGTCTTGAGTTCGAGTCGCGCAGCATGCGAACCAACACAGCGGTGCGGACCCAACCCGAATACAGCACTTCTGGTCTGATCACGATCGGGCCTGAACTCGAGCGGCGCGTCATAGACTTGAGGATCGCGGCACGCGGCAGCGAAGTTCACCACGACACGGTCGCCGGGCTGAAACTGGGTGCCGGCCACCTCGATCGGTTTCGTCGCAGTGCGAGACGTTCCCGTAACTGGAGAGTTCAGTCGAAGCAGTTCCTCGACGGCGCGTTCGTGTTCGTCGGGATTCGCTGCGAGCCAGTCCCTATCCTCGGGGTGGGTTGCCAGGTGCAGCACCATGCTGCCAATCGCGGATGCTGTGGTTCCGACTGCCCCCGAGAGGAAAAGCGTGGCAACGTTGACCTTGTCATCCCAGGAGCATGGTCCGCCTGTTTCCGTGTCCACCCCCTCGAGGATCGAGTCGATGAAGTCACCCCGGGGTGGTTGCTGCTGGCGCTCCTTGAGGTACCCCTCAATGTACGTGTGCAGGGCCGCCCAGGCGGGGCCTTGCTCCTCCGGGGATCCCATGATCGCGTCGTCGACGACGTCCACCAGTCGGTCGAGAACCTCGAGAGGTGCCTGCAGCAGGGTCACGAAGAACACGCGGCCGGGCAGAAGCGCCGCGAACTCCTTCACAAAATCGCACTCACCAGTCTCGATGAAGTTGTCGATAAGGGCATCGACTTGCTTGCGCACCGAGTCCTCCCACTCCCCCACCTTGCGGACCGTGAAGTGCTTGTTCAGAGCGCCCCGCCAATTGGTGTGGTACGGCGGATCGATCTCCTCAGGAAGCACAGGGGGCATGCCGTCCGGACGATTCGGAAACATCCCGTCGACACTGGTGAACGTCCGCCAATCCTGAGCGACCCGTCGAACGTCTTCCTGCCGGTTCACGACGTAGTAGCCGCGACCTACCTTGCTGTGGGCGACCGGGCATTTCTCGAGAAGTTCCGTCAGGACATCGTCATAGTCGTCGTTGAACTCGGGCGAGTCGAGGTCGAAGTCGCTGAAATGGTCGCGCATCGCGGACCGCTGCTCTGTGGTCACTGGCACATTCCTCCATCGGTGTGATCTGAACCACTTTCGTAGAATGAAGTTCATCATGCACCTAATGCGCCCATAGTGCAATAGCTCACACGAACGACCTCAGCCCCGCCGACCTCGGTCGCGGCACGATGCACAGTTGGCGCAATCTCCGTAAGTTGCTGACGCCCCGACCATTCGGTTGCCCTCGCAACCGCTCCACCTACCTCGGTGGACTCCGCGTCGTCGATCGATGCGCCATATGGCTCCCCGCTCCGGCGGTCACCGACTCCAAGTTGCAATTAGGCGCATTATTCATCTGTTACATTTGCCTCTTCGCCGCGGCAAACCACTAACGAACGCGGTGCGTGCCGATTGATTCGGCACGCGACATTTTGGAACGACATGTGAGGAATGGTCGGATGAGAGATAGCTCCGTCATCGTTGCCGGCGCGCGCACCCCGGTGGGCCGCCTGATGGGATCGTTGAAGAACTTTTCAGGATCAGACCTGGGAGGAATCGCGATCAAGGCTGCGCTCGACAAGGCCGGCATCGCCGGCGACGCGGTCCAATACGTGATCATGGGCCAGGTTCTCACCGCGGGCGTGGGTCAGATCCCTGCGCGGCAGGCTGCGGTCTCGGCCGGCATTCCCATGACAGTTCCCGCGCTCACGGTCAACAAGGTCTGCCTGTCTGGAATCGATGCCATAGCGCTCGCTGACCAGCTCATTCGTGCCGGGGAATTCGACGTGATCGTCGCCGGCGGCCAGGAGTCGATGAGCCAAGCACCCCACCTATTGCCCAGGTCCCGAGAGGGATTCAAGTACGGCGAGGTCCTCATGACCGACCATCTCGCCCATGACGGTCTCTACGACATCTTCACCGACCAAGCGATGGGCGTGCTCACCGAAACCCGGAACGCCACCGACCCGAGGCCCGTCACCCGCGAGGAGCAGGACAACTTCGCCGCCGATTCACACCAACGTGCAGCAGCGGCATGGAAGAACGGGGTGTTCGACGACGAGGTTGTTCCCGTCACCGTGCCACAGAGGTCGGGCGAACCGCTCGTCGTCAGCCGGGACGAGGGCATTCGGCCCGACACCACGGCCGAGTCGTTGGCGTCCCTCCGGCCGGCGTTCAGCAAGACCGGTACCGTCACGGCTGGCTCGGCATCGCAACTATCGGATGGTGCAGCCGCAGTCGTCCTCATGAGTCGATCCCGCGCCGAAGCACTCGGGTTGCCCTGGCTGGCTGAAATAGGGGCACACGGTGTCGTTGCCGGGCCCGACTCGACTCTGCAGGACCAGCCCGCCAACGCGATCGCGGCCGCCTGCTCGAAGGAAGGCATCACGCCGTCCATGCTTGACCTGGTCGAGATCAACGAGGCGTTCGCCGCGATCGGCATCGCCTCGACCCGCGCCCTCGGACTCGACCCGGAACGGGTCAACGTCAACGGTGGAGCGATCGCAATCGGGCATCCGCTCGGTATGTCCGGCGCCCGCATCACCCTGCACCTTGCACGTGAGCTCCGGCGGCGTGGCGGCGGAACAGGCGTGGCCGCACTCTGCGGTGGCGGCGGGCAGGGCGATGCCCTGCTTCTACATGTACCGCGTTCGTAGCCAGTTCGGAGCTTGATATCGAACGTCAGCCGAGACGCGACCGGACGAGTTCAGCCAATTCCTCCGGTCGCGCACTCTGCACAGAGTGCAATTCGGTGTCGATGGTGACGACTTCAGTGGTTCTCGCTCGTCTCACGAACTCGGTAGCGTCGTCGAGTGGGACGACCCCGGATCTGGCTGCGCGGACGAGTGTCACGGGGACCGTGAGTTCACTGACCCTCGACCACTGTTCGCTGTAGTCGATTGGGTGGCTGTCCGCATTGGCGCGGTGGCGATGATCGGCGCGCCAGCGCCACAGCCCGTCCTTTCCCTGTATTGCGTTGTGCCGGACTCCCCGCCGTAAGGCATCGCGACTACGTGTGGGTTGCACTGCAGCGGCAGCGTCGACCATATCTTCGAAAGTCACGAAGTGATCAGCCCCTGCGGGCGGCCCCACCCTTCGGCTGTCGTGTGAGTGCTGTGCGGCTACACGGAGACCGGATTGCGGGGTCACATCGACGACGACGAGGTGGCGCACCCATGTGGACTGTGCAACCGCGAGGCAGATTGCGGTCAAACCACCAAGTGACATGCCAACGAGAACGCACGGGTTCGGCGCACTGATACGTAGGTAGCCTGCGACAGCGGCGGCGTGTGACGATGGCGTGTAGTCAGGGACATCATGCCAGTCCGAATGCCCATGCCCGGGCAGATCCACTGCGAGAGCAGGACGGCCCAGTGCGAGGACGGTCGCATCCCAGGTGTGCGCGTTCTGCCCATTTCCGTGGAGGAAGACAACTTCCGGTGCGCTTGTGCCCCATTTCAGGCCACTGACAGTCCGGGTGTCCACTGTGCGGTTGACGCGACGCACGACAGGCACTTGAAGCGTCGGTGAGATGGACTGCGCAATCTCCGGCAACCAAGCGAACTCGTCCATCATGAGAGGTTCGGGTATGCGATCGTTAAACTGTGCATCTCCTCGTCGGCACAGTTCGATTCAGGGATTACCTGCCACAATTTCTCGATGAACCGGCGCTTGGTCATTCCGAAGTTCACGAGGATTTCCTCCTCCGTTGCGCCCCCATATGGTGCCCACATGTTGGCGAACTCGATGAGGCGCTCTGCCTCGGTGTCAGGATGCTTGCGTTTGCGGTTGGCTTCGAGCCAAGCAGCGCGACGCCTCTGGCGCCATTGGCGATACTCGCGAGAGTTCATCGGATTTCACATCAAATCAGGGCTGAGAACAGCTTCGGGCGTGATCCCTGCAGCCCGCACTGCGAAGGACCCGAGCCGCAAGGCGCTCCTTCCGGAAGCGTCGAAGCTGTTCGGGTCCTTCGCGGTGTCGGATGCTCCTTGTGCCCGATCCGGACGGCAGCCGGTGTGCTTTAGGACGTTGACGGGTTCGGACTGGATAGGAGGCCCGGGGTCAGCTCCTGTCAGCGACGGTGGGAGCCCGTCGGTGATTGTCGACGTCGTCGGCGTATCTGCTCGAGACTGCCGCCGAGACGACGTCGGGTCCTTGATCAGCACGCGGTGTGGCTGTGCCCGCGGCGCCGGTGGCCGAGGAGTCGATACTGCTGCGCCTGTTCTTGATGGTCAGTCCCAGAATGAGCGTCGCTATGCACATTCCCGCGCACATCAGCCATACCGCATTGAAAGCCGCCCATGAGGGTGAGTCCGAGGCGGCAGCTGCATCCGTGGAGAGAATGCTTGCCGCGATCTGAGCTCCGGAAGTTGCACCGACTGCCTTGACCACGAAGTTGAGGCCGCTGAAGGCCGCAACCCGTTCGGGGGGTACGCCAGAGACAACAAGGTTCATTGCTTGGGTGATCGAGATTCCGCACCCGAATCCGACCAGGAGTAACCCAATGAGAACCGTGGTGAAGTTGCCGGCGGAAGCCATGAGGGAGAACGCCGCCGCTGCGATGGAGACCGGCCCGACAATCGTCGCGGTGCGCTGGCCGAGCTTGCGTTCGATCCACGTGGCGAGCGGCGCGGTGGTTCCGATGAGCATGGCCGGAACCAGCATGAAGCCGGTGAGGGTCGCGGATGCTCCGAGTCCATATCCCGTGCTGATCGGCTGCTGGATCTGCATCGGTACGGCGACGAGCATGGCGTTGATGCAGAAACCTGCCATCACCATCAGCCCTGCTGCTGTGAAGACAGAGTGGTGGGCCAGGAGGCGGACGTCGACCAGCGGATCACTGATCCGCAGTTCGGCTAGGCCGAAGACGAACAGGAGTCCGAGCGCGGCCCCGAGCAGCGCCAGGAACCCAATCGAGGTCCAGCCCCAATCGGGTGCGTAGGTGAACGCGAGGAGCAGTACCGAGAGGCCGGCCCCGAGCAGCGCGCTTCCGAGGAGGTCGATACGCCCGTGGCTCATGTTGGCCGGCGAGGCGGGGACGAGCCACCAGACAGCGGCAATGATGAGAATCAGAAGGAAGAACGGGAACCAGAACAACCAGCTGTAGTGGAGGTTGTCGGCGATCGGACCGGAGACGAGCATGGCGAGTGCGGTGCTACCGAAGATGGCGCCCACCATGATTCCGTTTCCGGCCTTTGTCCGCTCGACTGATTGCGTCTCGCGCATGATTCCGACTGCTAGTGGCACCGTGCTGAGACCGAATCCCTGGAGCATCTGTCCGGCGATCAGCATCGGCATGGACGCCGATAGGGCTGACACGAGAGCACCTATCGTGACGATGACCAGGACTCCCAGCAGTACCCGCCGCTTGTCCCAGATCTCTCCGAGTCTGGCGACAATGGGCGTCACGATGGGACCGGTCAGCAGGACGCCGGTCAGCACCCAGGCGATGCTGGCTCGCGAAGCGCCGAGTTCGGCCTGCAGGATCGGCAGCGCAGGCGAGGTCATCGATTCGAGCCCCTTGTAGGCGGCCACGGCGCCGATGACAACGGCGAGTATGACGCCCGCCTGGGCGCGCTGGGCGGATGGAGCAGGGGATTTCATCGGCGTTCTCCAAGACGTGGATCGGTTGAGCGCTGCGGTGAGGGATGGGTCTGCATTCTGCAGAGCAGGTGGTGTACGCGGGACGTGGAAGCGACGCATCTCCGGCCTCCAGGTATGGGAGGCGGAAGGAGAGATCGTCGGCGCATCGGGTGCATCCGGACTATTCGTCGCATGATTACCCAATAGAATCACGTGACCTGAGTCACGTCAAGATGCGCCGTCCCTGGCAGCTCACCTCGGCTGGCCACGACCGGCCGGCCCACGCTCCCGGACGACCACACCGGGAGAGTGCGCACCCGGCGGCGTCGTTGACGTGACGTGCGCCACGTGCTTCTATTTGTCTAATCATGCGCCGAATGCGCCTGAAGGTGAGGAGTTACCTTGTTACCAACCCGTTCGCCACACGCGAGCTCTAGCCCAGCCGCAGTCATGCCACCGTCGGCAACTCCTACGGATTCGAACGCGACCCGCGGGTTGAACAGTCTCAGCGTCACGGCCGAGAACGTGAGCCTGGACTTCCCAACCCGCGACGGATCGTCGCTGCGAGTCCTCGACGATGTCTCCGTACAGATCGAGCCGGGACAGTTCGTCTCGCTCCTCGGCCCCAGCGGATGCGGCAAATCCACATTCCTCAACGCCGTCGCCGGCCTGGCGACGATCTCCTCCGGCACCCTCCGGATCGGAGGCAGGGAACTGCAATCGATCAATGGTCGGGCCGGTTACATGTTCCAAGAGGACACCCTGCTGCCCTGGGCGAGCGCCCTCGACAATGTTCTCCTACCAATGCAGGTATCCAATCGGGTTGACCGAGCCGAAGCCGGTCGCCTTCTCGCGTTGGTCGGCCTGGAAGGCTTCGAGAACCGCAAACCTCGCGAACTGTCCGGCGGCATGCGCAAACGAGTGCAGTTCGCCCGCCTCCTCGCGCAAACTCCCGAGATCATCCTGATGGACGAACCGTTCGGGGCGTTGGATGCGTTGACCAAAATCGTTATGCAGCAGGAACTTCTACGTGTGTGGCAGATGAACCCGAAGACAGTTCTCTTCGTCACCCACGATCCGAGCGAAGCAATCCTGTTGAGCGACCGAATCCTGATGTTCAGCGCTCGCCCCGGACGCATCGTCGAAGACTACTCGGTCGACATCGAACGTCCGCGCGGCGATCTCGCACAGATCATGAAGCGCAATGACTACCGCGAACTCTATGACGAAATCCTGCACAAACTGATGTCCGGAGGCGACGACCATGCCTGACACCGCGATAACGACCGACAAACCCCGCGAACGGGAAGCAGAGAAAAGCCCCGGTTCGCGGACCGCCAGCAGGAGAAAGATGCGGTTGGGTCCGACCCTGAAACTTCTCACCCTGCAGGTTCTGCTCCTGATCGCGGCGCTCGCCATGTGGCAGGCGGCGGTAGAGATCGGCTGGATCGACCCATTCTTCGTCAGCGAACCCACCGCAGTGATCGAACGACTGCGCGAAGTCCTCGTCGACAAAGAACTCTATGTCGATGTGGCATTCACGATGCAGAACGTCCTCGTCGGATTCGCGCTGAGCGCGGTCACCGGTGTCGCCAGCGCCTGCATCATGTACAAGTTCCCACTGCTGCAGAAAGTGGTCGACCCGTACATTCTTGCCCTCTACAGCACCCCCCGCATCGCGATCGCCCCGTTGTTCATCATCTGGTTCGGGATCGGACCGGCATCGAAGATCGCCTTGGTCTTCTCGCTGTGCTACTTCATCATGCTGCTCAATACCTATGCGGGCCTGACCAACGTCGATCAACGGCTCATCAGCCAGGTGAAGATGATGGGAGCGAGCGATTGGTTCATCTTCCGGAAGGTCAGCCTGCCGGCGTCGGTGCCGTGGTTGCTCTCGGGTACACGCGTGGGATTGGGATTCGCCCTCATCGGCGCGGTCGTCGGCGAACTCATCATCTCAGAACACGGACTGGGCCTACGCATCTCGCGGGCGTCAGGTCTGTTCGACACCACCGGGGTCTTCACCTATCTGATCATCGTCGCGGCCCTGGGCGTGATCCTCGATCAAGCGGTGCGCCTGCTCGAAAAGTCCCTTTCCTCGTGGGGCAGTGCCACCGCCAAATAGTCAGCCACGCCTCCAATGACGACCCGTCTGACGGCATCCGGCCACACGCCTGAAGTGCTCGCAGGCCGTCCTCCCCAACCCGAAAGGAACACGCCATGCGAACGCGTGTTTTGCCTGTACTCATTGCCCTCTCGACGCTCTTGTTCGTCAGCGCCTGCGGCGGCGCCACCTCCCGCAACGCCGACGGCAATGCGATCAAGATCGCCGGGGTCAATTTGATGTGCTTCAGTCCCGCCTTCGTCGCCGAGAAGCTCGGCTACTTCGACGACGAAGGCCTCGACGTCACCATCGTGCCCACCGACAGCGGTGATGCCTCGGTCACGGCACTGCTCGGCCGCAGCGTCGTCGCCGTGACCACGGGCTTCGACACCCCGATCGAACTGACCGGGAAGGGTCAATCCATCCAGAGTCTGACGGGCCTCGAGATGGCGACGATCTACGCGTTCGTCGGCGGCAACACCTTTCCGCAGATCCCGGAGAACGACCCGCAGGCCTTCGTCGATGCAATGAAGGGCAAGAGGTTCGGTGTTGCCGCGTCCGGGTCCACCGGGGACAGTATCGCCCGCGGAATCTTCGCCGAGTACGGGCTCAACCCCGATACCGACGTCACCATCATCGCCGTGGGTACCGGCGCCGAAGCCAGTGCGGCCCTGCGAACAGGGTCGGTCGACGCCCTCATCACCTATGAGCCGGACCTGACCCAGATCACCACCTCGGGCACGGGACGGATCGTCTTCGACCTGCGCACCACCACGGCCGAATCCACCTACTCCAAGCTGCCGACCTCGACCCTGCAGGCGACCACCGAGTGGATCAACGACAACCCCGAGACCGCCCGGGCGCTGGTGCGTGCGGTGACACGAGCGAACAACACTCTGCGCGACGACCCCGCAACCGCACTGCCGGTACTCGAGGAGCTCTACCCCGACCTGGCACCGGACCTCGTCGCGAACATCTACAACGCCTCGCGCGATCACTTCACCTCGGAGATCTCACCGCAGACCTACGACGCGGCAATGAAGATCTACCAAAACACCGGCCTGATCACCGACGATGTTCCCTACGAGGAGGTCGTCGCCACGCAGTTCTCCGACATCTGGAATTCGAAGACTTCGGAGTAACACCATCACACCGGTCCAGTGACCGGACAAGAATTAGCGGTACCCAGAAGGAGCCTTAGTGTCCACCGTAAATGTCGTCGCCACCGGCGACGCCATCGTCACCCACCGCATCTCGGCGAACCCGAATGCCAACTTCACCGCCCTCGTCGACCTGTTGCGCAGCACCGACGTGACCATCACGAACGTGGAGATGGTCTTCCCCGGCCCCGGCCGCAAGCCGTCGACCACGTTCCACGGCACGCACCTGGGCGTCGAGCCCGAACTCTTGTCCGAGTTCGAGTGGCTGGGCATCAACCTCTACGGCATGGCCAACAACCACGCCAGCGACTACGGCACCGACGGCCTGGTGGCATCACTGGAGGAACTCGAAAAACGCGGACTTGCCTACGCGGGCGCCGGGCGCACATTGCGAGAAGCCCGCCAGCCGCGATACTTCGACGCCCCCGGAGGCCGTGTCGCCTTCATCTCCGCGGGCTCGAGCAACGCTCGACTGTCCCTCGCCGCCGACCCCGGCATCGCCGACGCCGGCCGTCCCGGTATCGCCCCGGTCCGGTTGCAGAAGACGCACTACATTTGGCAGGACCGTTTCGAGGACCTCCGCGAGATTCTTGCCGACGCCGGCGTCGACGTCACCTCGAGCGGCACCACCGCACCGGGCATCCATTTCCCGTACCCCGACCGCAACGTCTACGACCCGCCGCCGCCCGGTGGGATCGCCGTCGAGGGGGTGCATTTCGTCCCGGATGCGAACCCGCGGGTGCAGGAAGATGCGTTGACGCGGGATGTCGAAGCGTTGCAGTCCGTGGTGGACGAGGCGCGGCGTCAGGCGGATCTGGTGATCGTCGGGCTGCACTGCCACGAGGGCATCCAGGGCCGCTGGAACAACGAGGTTCCGGCCGAGTTCCTCCGGCCTCTCGCGCACGGGCTCATCGATGCCGGCGCGCACGGCGTTGTTGGTCACGGCCCGCACATGCTCCGTGGGGTCGAGCTCTACAAGGGGCGTCCGATCTGCTACTCGCTGGGCAACTTCGTGTTCAACCTTGAGGTGATCTCCGCGTTCCCGCCGGAGGTCTACGAACAGCAGGGCATGCCGCCTACGTCGACCACCGCCGACCTCTACGACGCGGTGACCGGGTACGCCGACCAGCCGAAGTTCTGGGAGTCGGTGGTCGCCCGCTTCTCGTACGACGACGGTGTCCTGACCGGCACGGAGCTGCATCCGATCACTCTCGGTCGAACCGAACCGCGCAGCCGCCGCGGGTGCCCGGAATTCGCCGCCCCCGACGACGCCGTCCGGATCCTCGAACGTCTCGACGAGTTGTCGGAACCCTTCGGATCACGGGTGAAGATCGAACGCACCGGCGACTTCTACGTCGGCCGGATCACCTCCACGTGATCACCAACGAAAAGTCCGACGGGTCCAATTCGGTTCTGCGAGAGCACCAAAGCCCCCGTTAAGCCTGCCCCATCGAGGCAACCCCGCACCGTGCATGCGGCCCCCGCCGCATGCACGGTGATGTCTGAGAGGAGTGCCCTGCAGTGGTCACGTCAGGTCCGACAACTTTCCGGGTCGCTGCCGGAGCCATCGCGGTGACCACCTCGACGGCGCTGCCGGTTTTCCTCACCGGCGCCCTGGCGGTGCAGATTGCCGCAGACCTGCACCTGGATCCGGCCGGCCTCGGGCTGGCCGTCGCGCTCTACTTCGCGGTGAGCGCGACTGTCGCACTGCCCGCCGGCCGAATCATCGACCGCATCGGTAGTGGCGTGTCGAGCACTGTGGCAGTAGTCGGGGCGGCAGTGTTCATGTTGCTGATCGCCGGTCTTGCGCAGTCGTACCGATCGCTGCTCGTCCTTCTCCTCGCCAGCGCGTGGTGCAATGTCGTGGGCCAGCTGTCGTCGAACTCGTCGCTGGCGAGGTCGATGCCCGCGGACCGCCTGGGATCCTGCCATTGGGATGGCGCTGGTCCTTTGTCATCGGTGCGGCGATCGCGCTGTGCGCGCTGGCCGCCACCCCTCGTGGCAGCCGGCCGGCGCGTCCACCCCTTCCAGCAGCACGATCGGCCACCCCGCTGGCTCTCGCTGTCATCGGCGCGGCGGCGAGCCTTGCCGCCGCGGCGGCGAACGCCATGACCATCTTCCTCGTCGCGTCCTCGGTGTCCCGTGGCATCGCCCCCGCGACCGCCGGGCTGGTCCTGACCCTCGGCAGCGTGATCGCACTGTTCATGCGGATGCTGCACGGGTGGCTTGCCGACCGTCGCCCCACCGGTCACTTCGCTTATGTTGCCGGAAGTCTCACCCTCGGAGCGATCGGGGTTGCGCTCCTTGCCCTACCGGGTACGGTTCCCCTCCTCGTAGGTGTCGTACTGGGCATGGGCCTGGGCTGGTCCTGGCCGGGGCTACTGCAGTTCGCGATCGTCCGGCTCAATCCCTCGTCGCCGGCCACCGCGACGGGGGCCGTACAGGTCGGTGTCTACGCGGGCGGATGCCTCGGCCCACTCTGTTTCGGGTTCATCGCAAATGCACTCCGGCTTCGCAACAGGGTGGATCCTGGTAGCGGGCGCGATGGTGACAGCGGCCTGCGTGTTGATGATCGGCCGACGCATGCTGCGCTCGGGCTCACCGCACATGCGCGATGACCGCACCACTGTCGCATCAGAACACACGTCGTCCTAGTCTTGCCGCTCTCGCACTGCGCGTGCTCGTGCGAATGCAGGACGGGCATGGGTGCGACCGACGGTCGCGTCGCACCCATGCCGGACTGCTGTGGTCGTCAGTGCCCACCAGTCATGACGGACCCGAAACCCTCGGGAACGTCCCGCAGCCATTGTTCTTGAGGCACGATCGGCCGTTCGAGTCGACCGGCGCGACCCATCCGCTCTTCGAAGGCCTCGAGGTGTTTCATCATCGCCCGCGTAGCGCGGGCGGAATCGCCAGCCACGATCGCCTTGGCGATAGCCATGTGCGCATTATTCGCTTCCTCGACGACCGAATCATCTATCGATTCGCTGCGAAGATGCTCTCGGAGAAGGTCATGCGGCACCATGACCAACACGCGCAACAGCAGGTTGTCGGCCAGCTCGGCGACACGCTCGTGGAAGGCGACCTCATTGTTGTATCCCGGCATCGATCCGTGCTCGGCGAGCTTGAGCAGGCTGCACTTGTCCTCCTTGCTCGCGATGGAGGCGGCGAGACCTGCCGCTGGCGGCTCGACCATCTTCCGATAGGTCGTCAGATCACGCAGCGGCGCCTTCGACAATGTGAGCACCGGTGCGATTCCGTGGCTCAGACTCGACAGATCGGGCTGCGCGACGAAGATGCCGCCGTGAGAGCCGCGCTTGATGACAACGAGGCCTTGCGCTTCGAGAAGCCTGATCGCTTCTCTGACCGAGGCTCGTCCGAGACCGCTCTGCTCGATCAGCTCGGGTTCGCTCGGTAGCGCCGTACCCGGTTCGAGGCCGTAGCCGAGAATCTTGGCGCGGATTTCCTGCGCCAACATGGCCGCAGCCTTGGGCAACTTGCGGTCACTTGCGACGGCAAAAGACCGCACGGGAGTTGCGGTGCTACGTTCCCCGTTCGTACTCAGCGCAGGCATATCGGCCACACCGGACCTTTCGTCAATGCCTGTGACCGCTCAGTATGGGTGTCACCCTCTCAGCCACAGGAGTTAGGTGCATCATTCGACAAAATCTTATCATTCCCCTACCAGCAAGTCGGGTTCCGCGCGGAGTGTCTGCGCCGCCCGTCAGCTGTTGGATTTCGAGTGTGCGGGGAGTGCAGTGGACCCGGCCGGGTCCGCGCGAGTTCGGCCCCGGCCGGGTCACCTCTGATTACTTCTCGTAGAAGTAGAGAGCACTACCGTAGGTGGGCGCGTCGACGCGGTGTTCCTGGCCCTGGTAGGTGACGACGCCGGTGGCGTGTCCGGCCCCGTAGAGACCGGCCCACTTGGCCCGGGGGTCCGGGTCATCGAAGTAGTCCCGCAGAGCCAGTCGGTTCGGGTTGCGCACAACATCGATGGAGGCGCTGCCGCCATCGCCCTCCGCGGTGAGCCGGTATCGCATCGGGTGGTCGATCTCCTCGAACCCGGGGAGCTTGGCGGTCTCCTGGATGTCGACCTCTACGTCACCGAAGTCCACCATCGACTTGCCGTCGACTGTGAACGTCAGTGTCTGGAGCTGGATGCTTCCGTCGTTCTTCCAGACCTTGTAGAACAGCGGAATGCTGAACGGCGATTCTCCGGCTCCGGGGATGCTCTCCCACAGACCGCGGTTGATACCCGGAGTCCAGAAGCGTCCGCGGCGCCGTTCGAGGTAGCCGGCCCCCTTCACACTGGTCGATGTCCCGCCGCGGGTGAGCGTTCCCTGCACCGTGAAACGGGGAACGTAGTGCCAGGTGATACCGCGCAGGTTCGGCAGGGCCTCGAACGCCGGCGTCTCCGCGCTCATGTGGACCTCGAGCGACACCTCCTCGCCGTTGTGCGTGCCTTCGACGTAGATGTCGTACTCGGGGAAGGTGCCGCGAATGTACTGGTTGCCGAACTGGACGTCGACACCCGACCGCGAGGTCTTGAAGGTGCCGAGCGGCTGGTACAGCTGCGTGAGGTCGATGACCTCATCCTTGGTGTGCAGCGAGCAGATCCAGGCTTCGTCGAGCGATCCGAGTGCCGGCCAGAAGTACAGGGCCGTATCGTTGCCGGCCTCGTCGACGAGGTCGGCGTGCGCGCACCACCACTGCATCTTCGGGCTGTAGTAGGTGCCCTCCAAGTCCTGGGTCAATTCGGCTGGTTCGAGAATGGACAATTTTTTTCCTTTCGGTGATTACAACGTGAAGACGGTCGGTGTAACCGTCGTCGTCAGTGGTCCGACGGTTCCTTGCCGACAATGCCGACGAAGGAGACGCATCGGCCTGGCCGTCCGCCAAGGTTGTGGGTGAGTCCGATCTTGGGATCCTTCAGTTGCCGCGGTCCCGCCTCGCCGCGGAATTGCAGCCAGCACTCGAACATCATTCGCAGGCCCGTCGCTCCGATCGGGTGTCCGAACGACTTGAGTCCTCCGTCGATGTTGACCGGCAGGGCGCCGTCCGCGTCGAAGACACCGTCGAGGACGTCGAGCCAGCCGTGTCCTCGTTCGGAGAATCCGAGATCTTCCATGAGCACGAGCTCGGTCGGGGTGAAGCAGTCGTGGACTTCGGCGAGCGAGATTTCTCGCCGGGGGTCGGTGATGCCGGCCTGCCGGTACGCATCGGCCGCACAGGTGATGACTTCCGGCACCGAGGCGAACGACGCGTCGTCGTCGAGGATGGAGTATCCGTTTCCTGCCACCACCGACAGCGCTTTGACGAACATCGGAGTGTCGGTGTACTTGTACGCGTCCTCGGCCCGCACGACGAGCGCCGCCGCGGCACCGTCGGCAACTCCGGAGCAGTCGAGCACCCCGAGCGATCCGGCCACCAACGGCGACCGCGAGACCGCCTCGGCCGTCACGGGAGTGCGGAACTGCGCCCGGGGATTCAGCGCGCCGTTCGCGTGGTTCTTCACAGCGATGTGGCTGAGGGTCTTGCGCATCATCGTCGGGTCGACATCGTATGCCTGCTCGTACGCGGGAGCCAGGTACGAGAAGGCTGCCGGCGCCGTGGTTTCCACCGATGTTCCGTCGTCCGGCGGGTCGTTGCGGACCAGTCCGGAGAATCCGGAGTCCTTCAGTTTCTCGACTCCGGTGGCCATCACGACGTCGTAGGCGCCGGAGGCCACCGCGTAGACGGCACCGCGCAAAGACTCCGACCCGGAGGCGCACATGTTCTCCACGCGGGTCACCGGTTTTCCCCGGGATTTCAGGGCGGTGGACAAGGTCAGTCCGCTGTATCCCGAATCCATCGTGCCGAGCCAGAATGCGTCCACGTCGCCGAGGGACGCGTTGGCGCTTTTCAGGCAGTCGGTGGCCGCTTCGACGAGGAGATCCGAGGTGCTGCGATCCCACAGTTCACCGAATCGTGTGCAGCCCATTCCCACGATGGCGACCTTGTCGCTGATGCCATGGCTATTCACTGTGCACCGCCCTCCGCTGTTGCTTTCCACACGTAGTTGTGCACGCCACCACTGGAATGGCGGCGGCGAAACGTCATCCGCGCCGGCGCACCGACGAACAGTGAGTCGGGATCGGTGTCGGTGATCTCCACTTCCAGCCGCCCTCCCCCGTCGAAGCCGACGACGGCCGCGACCATCGGCGGGTTCAGGGTGTACGCCAGCCGGTCCACACTGAACGTGCGAATGGTGGCGTTCTTGTCCGTCATCACGACCGGGTCGCCGTGCTCGGTCGAGCCGCACCGGACACACACTTGTTGAGGTGGTGTCGACACGTTGCCGCATGCCAGGCAGGTGGATCCCTGCAGCGCGTACTTCCACTTCACGCCGCGCATCGCGGCGGGAGCGCTGACGGTCCGCGGTTCCGGTCGTCGTGGAGGCTCCCGGTCGAGGATTCCACGCCAGGTGAGGGCATCCAGATAGCTGGGGACCACACCGGAGTCGATGGGGCCGGGGTGGAAGGCGCCGTGCACGTTGTCGGTGACGCGCACCGTGAGGACATCGCAGCCGTCGGCCAGGCTGACCGCGGTCAGCGTGTGACCGCTGCTGGCGGCGGCGAGTGCATCGGACAGCTTCACCAGCAGATCTGCGGCGCCGGCGTACCCGACCCCGTCGAGGGTGTGGACGGTACCCAGGGCGGCGAGTTCCTTGCCCGCCGCCTTCGTCAACCGTGCCGAGGGTGCGCTGACCACGACCTGATCACAGGTATCGACCGGGGAGTCTTTGAGAGCAGCCGAGAGCAGCGACAGGTACCGCGAGACCGGGAACCGGTCTTCCGACTGACTGATCCAGGGCTTTGTGGGGTCTCGCCAATGGTCTTGGATCTCCTCGGTCATGCTCACGGCGCCGGTGATGACTGCCGCGGCAGAGTCGGCGTCACCGACCAACAACGCGGCGCCGGCGTCGCCGTGCAGCAGTTCGATGGGTGAACCCGGCCGCGAGGTGTTGATGTCGCCGGCCAGGATGAGTGTTCCCGGTTCGGCGGACAGCAAGACACCGAGAACCGACCGAAGCGAGCCTCCGGCGTCGTAGGCGGGCACATGGGGATCGAGGCCCAGTGCGGCGTGCGCCGCACTGGCGTTGTTCTTCACCAGGTAGGGCGCCGTCGTGGAGCAGAAGACCAATGCCGTGGCCTGTCGCAGTGCCTCGGTCGGCAGTCGGCGGGCCGCCTCGATCGCGAGGGTGAGGGAATCTTCGTCCGGCCCCGCGAGGCTGCGTTGGCCGCGCCCGCCTTCGCGGTTGTGGCTTCTGGCTATTTCGGCCCCGGTCAGCCGGTAGCGGGGAAAGTAGCTTGCGGCCGCGCGGATCCCGATTTCGGTCTTCACCATCTCACCCCAGAGCTCCCCTGGCCGACAGGTCATCGATCTCGGCGCTGTCAGCTCCAATCCAGTCCCGCAGGATGTCTGCGGCATGCTGTCCCGGCCTGTCGGCGGGGAGCCGATCCTGGGGTTGCTTCGCGTTTCCGGTCATCCGCCAGGGCGCACCGGGCGCGATGAGGTCATGACCTCGAACATTCCACTCGGAGAAAAAGTCCCGGTCGTGCAGCTGAGGGTGCTCGAGGATCGCGGCGACGTCGTTGACACTGGCGCAGGCGAGGCCGGCGCCGGCGAGTGTATCGACCAGCTCGGGGCCGTCCCACTTGTCGAAAATCGGGCGGAGTTGCTCGTTGAGTAGTTCTCGATTGCTGACCCGCATCGGTGCTGTCGCGAACTCTGTTTGGGTGCAGAGATCTTCGCGTCCGAGTACGGAGCAGAAGGTAGCCCAGTGCGCCTCGGTCAGGATGGCGATCGCGACCGGAGTTGTGGCGGTGGAATAGACCTCGTAGGGCGCCAGCAATGGGTGCGCTGTTCCGATCGGCTTGGGCATCACCCCGGAGAGTCCGTAGCTGAAGATGTTGAACGCCATGGTCGACGCGGCCACGTCGAGCATGGAGACATCGATGTAGCGACCCTGCCCCAGGGCTTCCTTCCCGCGGAGCGCGGAGGCGACGGAGAATGCTGCGACCATGGCGGCGAGCACGTCGACCACGGCGGTCCCGACTTTGGCCGGCGACTCCTCATCGGTCCCGGTCACCGACAGCAACCCCCCTTCGGCCTGAATCAGCAGGTCGTAGGCGCGGCGGTCACTGTAGGGTCCGGTCTCGCCGAATCCGCTGACCGAGCAGTACACGAGATCGGGGTGCGATTCGGTCAGGGTGTCGTAATCGAGCCCGAGTTTGCGCATCACGCCGGGCGAGAAGTTCTCGACCACGGCATCGGCTTCGGCGATCAATCGCTTGGCCGTGGCGAGGCCCTCGGGAGATTTGAGGTCGAGGACGATGGACCGCTTGTTGCGGTTCACCGCCAGAAAGTGGGGGCTCAGTCCGTCGAGGTCGTTGCGCGTCCACGCGCGGACGTGATCGCCGGTTCCCGGGGGCTCGACCTTGACCACGTCCGCCCCCATGTCGGCGAGCATCATGGTCCCGTACGGAGCCGCCCAGGCGTGCTCGAACGCGATGATCTTGATTCCGTTCAGCGGCCCCGCGACCGGGTAGGTACCGGATGGATAGGACATCATGCCCTCCGAAACTTGTTGTAGTTCGGTTCGCGCTTCTCCGCGAATGCTGTTGTGGCCTCACGCTGTTCGTCAGAGCCAAAGAAGGAGGCGAGGCTTTCGACGATCATCGGGATGACGTCGTCGCCGAGCACGTTCTCGGCCCCGATCGCGGTCTTGAGGACGCGCAGGACGGTCGGGCTCTTACCGAGTAGGTCCTGGCACATCTTCTCGACGGCATCGTCGAGGGTGCCGCTCGGGGCGATCCGGTTGATCAGGCCCATCTGGAGGGCTTCTTGAGCGGTGTACTGCTCGCACAGCATCATGATCTCGCGGGCCTTCTTCTCGCCGACGATCTTCGGCAGCAGGCGGGTGAGGTAGATCGGAGCGCCACCGACCTTGGCCCCGACCTGGCCGAATCGGGCGCCCTCGTCGGCGATGGTGATGTCGGCGAAGCAGTGCAGTTCGTGGCCGCCGCCGATGCACCAGCCGTTCACGGCGGCGATGATGGGAATGCCGATCCCGCGCATGGTGGCGAACAGATCGCGCAGTTGCTGCGCGACCGCCCGCCATCCCCGGGCGTCCAGACGCGAGACCAGTTCCTTCTGGTCCGCGCCGACGCAGAAGGCGCGGTCGCCCGCCCCGGTCAGCACCGCGACGCCGATCGTCGGGTCCTCGTCGGCGCGCCGGAACGCTTCGATCAGTTCCTGGACCGTGGTCGTGCGCAGCGCGTTGAGCGACTCCGGCCGGTTGATGGTGATGGTGGCCACGCCGTCGCGCGCGGTGTAAATGATATCGGTGAATGTCACGTTCATCGTCCCTTGAAAACTGGTGTCCTGCGCTCCGCGAAGGCCGCGAGACCTTCGGCGAAGTCGGCTGTCTTGAAACAGATGTGTTGCCCCCAGCTCTCGAATTCGAGCTGCCCCTCCAGGGTGAGCTGATCCGAACGCTGGATTGCGCGTTTGGTGAACGAGAGCGCCACCGCGGGCCCGGCCGCCAGCTGCGCGGCGAATTCGTGCACCGCGTTGTTCAGTTCGGCGTCGGGCACGACCTCGTCGGCGAGACCCAGTTGCAGCGCCTCGTTCGGTGTCACGGTCGCCCCGGTCATCAGGATCCGGGCGGCACGCGAGCGGGGAATCAACCGGGGCAGCAGGTACGTCAGGCCGCTGTCGGGCATCATGCCCCGCCGCACGAACGCCGCCACGAACGTCGCCGATTGTGCGAGGAAGCGGAAGTCCGCGGCGCAGGCGATGGACATTCCGCCGCCGCCGGCGACGCCGTTGACCGCGGCAATGACGGGTTTGGGGATCGACCAGACCGGCTGTACGAAGGCCCCGACCGCGCGCTCCAATGTTGTCGCATCGGCGGCGTCGACGACCTTGGGAATGCGTTCCTTGACGTCTGCGCCCGAGCAGAATCCGCGGCCGGCGCCGGTGATCACGACTACCTTGACGCGGTCGTCGTTGGTCACCTCGCGGCATAGCGCAGGCAAGGTCGCGGTCAACATCTCGGTGGTCAGCGCATTGAGCGTGTCCGGGCGGGACAAGGTGATCGTCGCGATGCCCAACTCGTCGACCTCATAGAGGATGTCGGAGGAGCCAAGCTGCGTCACGTCCGTCATTTCGCTCTCCGTTCCGATCGCAACTCGATCTGGCCACCGTCGAGGACCATCGCCGCACCGTCGTCGGTGAACGACCGGAACCGGACCGTGTCACCGTCCTGCCACATATCCGTCCGCAGCCGCTGGCCCGGGAAGACGGGCGTCTTGAAGCGCACCTGAACGGACTCGAGGGCGCCGACGTCGCCGTCGGCCAGCTCTCGGATCACCGACCACGTCGCGTGCGCGAAGGTGCACAGGCCGTGCAGAATCGGGCGCTCGAAACCGGCCTCGACCGCGATCTTCGGGTCGGCGTGCACGGGGTTGTAGTCGCCGCTGAGGCGGTAGATCAACGCCGCTCGCGGTGAAATCTCGCTCTCGACGGACGCCGTCGGGGAGCCCTCCGGCCACGGCGTGGCCGGTTGTTTGGTCCGGGTCGGGCCGCCGAAGCCGCCGTCCTTGCGGCAGAACAGCGTGCTGTCGGAGGTGGCGACCAGTGCACCGGTCTGCGCGTCGAAGAGGCGGCGTCGCCAGCGGACGAGGGCTCCGCGGTTCGGGCCCTTGTCTTCGACGTCGACCACCTGTGTCTCGCACCGCAGCGGGTTGTCGGGGTGCAGCGGGGCGTGAATCTCGAGTGACTGTTCACCGTGGACGACGTGCACCCAGTCGATGCCGGTGGCGGGATCCCGGAACCACGGGCCGGGGTGGCCGATGACCGCTGCCATGGTGGGCAGAACCGTGAGATTGCGTTCGTAGACGTACGGGAGTTCCGCCTCGTCGGTCGGATCCGAGCCCAGGCCGACCCCGAGCGCGTAGAGCATGGCGTCGCGCGCGGTGTAGGAGTGCTCGGACGTCGGGAACGGATAGTCGAGCAGTTTTGCGGCGTCGATTGTCATCGCGTGTTCGCCTTTCAGGCGGGGTCGTAGGAGAAGATCTGCGGCGAGGTCTCGAGCGGGACGAGGCTGGTGGCGATGGCGGGTCCGAAGTGCGAGGCCAGTGTCTCGGCGTTCCAGCCGTCCGTGCGGGTCATCGTCTTGAGCGGTCGCGGCTGGCTCATCAGCATGATCTCGTTGCCGCGCACCACGAAGATCTGGCCACTGATGTTCTCGGCCTCCTCACCGAGCAGGTAGTTGACCAGGGGCGCAACCTGTTCGGGCTTCATTGCTTTCATCCGTGCGAGCCGGGCCTTCTCTGCCGGGGTCTCGTCCGGCAGGGTTCCGATCAGCCGGCTCCATGCGAAGGGGGCGATCGTGTTCGACCGGACGTTGTACCGGGCCATGTCCAGTGCGATCGACCGCGACAGGCCGACGATGCCGAGCTTGGCGGCGGAGTAGTTCGCCTGGGCGAGGTTGCCGATGAGACCGGCCGTCGAGGTCATGTGGACGAACGCGCCGAACGACTGTTCGCGGAAGACTTCGGCGGCTGCCCTGCTCACCGAGAAACTGCCCTTCAGGTGAACCTTGAGTACCGAATCCCAGTCGGACTCGGGCATCTTGTGGAAGATGCCGTCGCGCAGGATGCCGGCGCAGTTCACGACGCCGTCGAGCTGACCGAATTCGTCGACGGCCGAGCGGATCATCTCCCGGGACGAATCCCAGTTGCTGATGTCCGCTGTGCTCGCCAGTGCCTGCCCGCCGGCGTCGCGGATTTCCTTCGCGACAGTCTCGGCGGGTCCGTCGTCCGCTCCGTCACCCTGCGGCCCGGCACCCAGGTCGTTGACGACAACGGACCACCCGGCACCCGCCAACGAGAGTGCTACTGCACGCCCGATTCCACGGCCCGCTCCGGTAACCACCGCGACCCTGCTGGTCATTCGATCATCTCCTCTTCTCGACTTACACCGCTGCGCGATGTGACCGCAACGACGTGGCAACGACGACGTGACGCCGCCCACTTGACACATTAGGTTAATCTTGCGCCAGATTCCAATAATTCGCAATCGTCCCCGGAAGGAGCTCGCATGGGAGTCATCGACACCGACTGTGTCGAAGGCATAGGCGTGGTTACGTTGAACGATCCCGCACGACGTAATGCGATCACTGTCGATCTAGCCGACGAACTCGCCGACGCTCTCGCCCACCTGGAGGGCATCCCGTCAGTGAGAGCAGTCGTGGTAACCGGAGCGGGTTCGGCGTTCTGCGCGGGCGCCGACCGCGGTGCCCTGATCCACGCCGATGAACAGGTCCTCCGGCGCATCTACGAGGCGTTTCTCCTCGTCCGCAACTTCCGGCTGCCCACGGTGGCGGCCGTCAACGGCCCCGCGGTCGGGGCGGGTTTCAACCTCGCCCTCGCCTGCGACGTACGGATCGCCGCGGAGTCGGCGGTCTTCGATGCCCGGTTCATTCAGATCCCCATCCATCCCGGTGGCGGTCACACCTGGATGCTGAATGAATTGGTCGGTCCGCAGGCGGCCGCCGCAGTGACCCTCTTCGGAGCACCCGTCGACGGTGCCCGCGCCAAAGAGCTCGGGTTGGCCTGGTCCTGTGTGCCAGACAGCGACCTGTTGCCCGCCAGCTTCGACTTCTGCCGAACCATCACACGCGCCCCCCGTGCGCTCGCAGTTCAGGTGAAGTCGACATTGCGGTCATCGGCACAGTTCCGCGACCACGCCCAGGCGATGGAACACGAGCTTCGAGAACAGCTGACGAGCGTGCGCCGGCCCGAGTTCCGTGAACAGTTCAAGGTCGGCCGATGAGTACGCTCGTCGAGTCGGTGCTCGAACTCTTCACCGAATCCGTCCCGCCCGAACCGGACGAGATCACCGCCGAACGTCACCGCGTCCGCACCTTCCTCGAGCAGGCCACGCACTCGGGTCTGATGATCTCCGAATGCGACAGCTGGCTCTCCGGCCACTCGGCTGCCTTCTCCGCCGAACTGGGCCGACAAGGCTGGATCGGAATGACCTGGCCAGAGCAGTACGGCGGGCGAGCGACATCGGCACCCGCGCGGTTCGCCGTGATCGAGGAACTACTGGCCGCCGGCGCACCGGTGGCGGCGCACTGGTTCTCCGACCGCCAGATCGGCCCCTCGCTGCTGCGCCATGGCTCCGAGGCACAACGGGAGTTTTTTCTCCCGGCGATGGCCCGCGGTGAACTCTTCTTCTGCATCGGCATGAGCGAACCGGAATCCGGATCCGATCTCGGATCGGTGCGCAGCCGCGCGTCACAGACGGCCGGTGGTTGGCTGGTGAACGGATCGAAGATCTGGACCAGCCACGCCGACAAGGCGCATTACATGCTGGCGCTGGTCCGAACCGGACGAGTCGAGGAACGAGCTGCCGAGGCGCTGACCCAGGTCATCATCGATATGCGGCAACCGGGGATCACGGTGCGGCCCATCCGGACGTTGGACGGGCGCGAACACTTCTGTGAGGTGATCTTCGACGACGTCTTCGTCCCCGATGACAACGTGCTCGGTCGTGTCGACGGCGGCTGGCAGCAGGTCATGGGCGAACTCGGCTTCGAGCGCAGCGGCCCGGAGCGTTTCCTGTCGACGTTTCCGATGTTCGCCGCCCTCGCGTCCGACAACGGCGAGCCGAATCAGGCGCGGGACGAAGACCTCGGGTCCGTCATCGCCCGGTTGTCCGTGCTTCGCGCGATGTCGACGCGGATCAATCACCACCTCGACGGTGACGACGCACCGGGGGTGGCGGCGGCGATCGTCAAGGATCTCGGGACGACTCTCGAGAACGACACGATCGACATCACCCGACGCTGGATGGACAGCATCGCCGACCCGCAGCGGGCGTCCGATGTTTCCCGATGGTTCACCCAGGCCCAAACCCACGCCCCTGGCTTCACCCTCCGGGGTGGCACCAACGAGATCATGCGCGGAATCATCGCGCGAGCATTGGAAGTCTCATGAGTGACTTGGATTCCTTGCTGTCGCAGCTCTTCGGTAAGGAAGACACTTGTGCCGGTGAGGATATCGACGGGACCGCCTGGTCCAGGCTCGTCGAATCCGACCTCACCCGTGTCGGTATCGAAGACAGTCTCGGCGGCGCCGGCGGCGACTGGTCGGATGCCGCCGCCGTCACCATCCGAGCGGCTCAGGCCGGAATCGCCGCCCCTCTGACGGAGTGCCTGTTCATTGCCAGCCACCTGGCCGCGAAGACCGGGAACACGCTCCCCCCTGGACTGGTCACCACCGCAGTCGCGGCGCGTGGGACCAGCACGCTGACGAAGACCACCCGGGGCTGGCACCTCACCGCAGCCTTCGAGAAGGTGCCGTGGGGCAGCGTCTGCGACGAGCTGTGGGCCCTTGTCCCCACCACGCCAGGGAAGGTCGCGTTCGTCCGGATCAACCGGAAGGATCTGGTCGCGACCCCGCGACTGAGCCTGGGTAACGAACCCCGCGACGATCTCCATGTCGACACCGAGATCGGCGTCCACAACGTGATGGATGACGACGTCATCGACGAAGTGATGCTCTTGGGAGCGCTGGGGCGCAGCTGCCAACTACTGGGCGCCCTTCGCTCGTGCCTCCGCCTCTCCCACGAGTACGTACTGGTCAGGCATCAATTCCGCAAACCCCTTGCCGTGCACCAGATCGTGCAGCACACGATCGCAACCATCGCCGAGGAAGCCGCGGCGGCCGAGTCAGCCGTCATCGCGGCAGTACAGCAGCTTCCCGCACCGGGGCATCCTCCGGCGGCCCCGGCTGTCCTGGCCATTGCCGCCGCGAAAGTACAGACCTCGACGGCAGCGACCCGCGTAGCCCGTGCCGCTCATCAACTACACGGGGCGATGGGACTGACCGCCGAGCACCCCCTGCATTTCCATTCGACCAGGCTCTGGTCGTGGCGGGACGAGTTCGGAACCGAAGCTCACTGGTCGGCCCAGATCGCCGACCTCGTACGCACCACATACGCCGGCGATGTGTGGGCAGCGCTGACTGTCCCCTCCTCCGGCGCCGCCCTGGGTGGTCTTGCAGCCGCGGCCACCTCCAACCTCTCGAAGGGATAACTATGAAGCTCGACAATCAAGGAGTGCTCGTCACCGGCGGCGCCTCGGGGCTCGGCCTCGCCACTGCCCAACGACTCCACAAGGCGGGTGCCCACGTCGTGATCGCTGACCTTCCCGGGTCCGCGGGCGAATCCATCGCAGCGGAGCTCGGCGAGCGGTGCACGTTCGCGCCCGCAGATGTAACCAGCGAGGCAGACGTGCAGGCCGCACTGTCACAGTTCACCGACGTACCTTTGCGCACCGTCGTCAACTGTGCGGGGATCGCACCTCCCAAGCGGATCATCGGCCGCAACGGTCCGCACGACCTCGACCAGTTCCGGAAGGTCGTCGAGGTCAATCTGATCGGAACATTCAACGTCCTGCGGCTCGCTGCCGACTCCATGCGCACCCACGAATTGGTGGACGGCGAACGCGGCGTGATTGTGATGACCGCATCGATCGCCGCCTTTGACGGTCAGATCGGTCAAGCCGCCTACAGCTCGTCGAAGGCCGGCGTTCACGGACTGACCCTCACCGCCGCACGTGACCTCGCAGAACATGCGATCCGCGTCTGCTCCGTCGCGCCAGGAATCTTCGAAACCCCTATGCTGCTCGGGCTTCCGCCCGCGGCCCAGAAGGCGCTGGGAGCGCAGGTTCCTCACCCCAGTCGCCTCGGGAAGCCGGAAGAATTCGCTCAGTTGGTCGAGCACATCGTCGAGAACCCCATGCTGAACGGGGAAACGATCCGCCTCGACGGAGCCATCCGCATGCCACCCAAGTAACGATCGACGGTGCGCTGCAACGACACATCAGCCGCCGAACCCTGCCTGTAGCAAGCAAGCTGGCGACGGGCTGACCCACCCCAGCTGTGGTGTGTCAGCCCGTCGAAGCTGACCCACACTCGCCCGCTCACTGCGCTGCCCGTGACCGCCCACACGCGCACCGCAGCGAAGGGAATCCTGCACTGCACGTTGGAGGAGAGATGACCGACATCGACTACTCAATGATCAAGTTCGCGCAAATGTGGTCCCACTACGGAGGTGGAGACGAGTACATCCTCCCCGAATTCGGGATCTCTCCGGTGTTGTTCTACCAGCGGCTACACCAGACACTGGAGAAACGATTCATTGAGGAACTCGATCTCGCCGCACGACTGACACTTCGCGACTTTTGCGCCGTCAAGCTGACTCGATACGGGGTTGTGCCGATCCGGTAGGCCTGTGCGAATGTCCACTGTGGGTCATCGGAACCGGTGGCGGTCCGCGGCATCCATATCGTGCGCTACGGCTGGCGGTTTTGTTCGACGAACCATGCGGCGATCTGCGCTCGTGACGTGAACCCGAGCTTGACCAGAATGTTCTCCACATGTCCCTGGGCGGTGCGGGGTGAAATGACCAGCCTCGCCGCAATTTCTCGGTTGGTCAAACCCTCGCTCACCAATTCTGCGACCTGACTTTCGCGTTGGGTCAAATCCTTCCCTGCCCCGGACCGACGGGCGGAGTGCACGAGAGGACTCTCGTTGAGAGCTAACGCAGTGGCTTCGTCGAAGTTGAGGGCCTGTCCATTCCGAAAGGCCGCTGCATATGCGGCGTCGCCGAGCCCCTTGCGGGTTCGGCGCTCGCACTGCGCGTGATAGTCGACCATGCCGGGAATGTGCACCGTCGGACCGCCCACGACCTTACGGAGCGCTCTGGCAGCGCCCATCAGCACCGCCGCTCTGTCCTCGTGTCCTTCCTCTGCCGCAATCCAACTGAGCGCTTCGACGCAGAGCGCGCCGCTGACAGGATCGTCGACCCGATGGGCGATTCGTACTCCCTCCTCCAGAAGCTCGTATCCCGCACGTGACCGTCCCTGCCGCCACGACACCAGCCCGAGAACCCACAGCGAGTACGCGCGGTACACGGACTCACCATGGTCTCGCGTGATAGCCAACACTTCCTGGTGCGATGCAATCGCCAGCGGAGCATCACCGACCAACCAGCCGGCAAGCCCCCGGGCCACCAGGGCTTCGATCCGGCGAACGAGATTCGCCTCGGGGCGGAGACCACTGAGAGCATGCTCGAAACACGTGACCGCTTTCGCAGGGTCACCGCTGTACAACGCCAAGTTCCCCTCCACGTAGGACACGGCCGCGCTGACCTCGGCATCGCCCACACGCTCGGCCAGTTCTCGCGCCTTCGCCGCCAGGGGCACTGCCGCGGCGATATCCCCCTGCAAGCCGGCCATCTCCCCACTCAGGTACAACGCTTGAACCCGTTCCACCGTCGGAGATTCCCCGTCAGAAGCGAGGAGTCGGTCCAGCCAACGCCGGCCTTCGCTGAACAGGCCCCGCGTAAACCAGAACGGGTACAGGGCGACGCCCATTCGCAGGCCGACAACAGCCTCACCGGTCTCAGAGGTGCAGAACTCCATCGCATCGCGGATATTCGGCTGTTCCTGCTGCAACCGAGTGATCCAGTCGGTCTGCTGCGGCGAAATCCACTCCGACTCTGCACGCTTCACCAACCGGAGGTACCAGTCCCGGTGCCGGCGCGCCACGGTGGAGTACTCCCCGCTCTCCTGCAATTTGTCGCGGCCATAAGCACGAAGAGTCTCCAGCATGCGAAACCGCACCCCGGCAACGGATTCTTCGCGAATCAAAATCGACTTGTTAACCAGTGACTCGAGAACATCCAGGAGCGGGACTGCGCCGAAGTACCCCCCGCTCACCCCTTCCACACCGTCGAGGTCGAAGAGGCCTGCAAATACGGAAACGTGCCCCCACAACCGCTGCTCATCCGGCGTGCACAACCAATAGCTCCAGTCGACGGACAGACGCAACGATTGCTGCCGACTCGGTGCGCCCCGGTAGCCTCTCGTCAGTAACGCGTACCTATCGGTCAATCTGTCGCGGATCTGTGTCGCTGACATCGCCCGCAACCGCACCGCCGCCAGTTCGATCGACAGCGGCAATCCATCCACCTGTTGGCAGATCTGGGTGATCGCTGTCCTGTTGGCATCAGTCAGGTCGAAGTCGGATACCGCCGCGTGCCCCCGTTCGACGAACAGTGCCACTGCATCGGAAATCGTCACTCGGCGCCCAGACGGAGGAGGCGCCGCGGCGTCCGGGACCGTGAGCGGAGGTACCCGCATCACCGTCTCGCCAGCGATGTCCAAAGGTTCACGACTGGTGGCGAGAACCTTCAGATTCGGACACGCTCGCAGCAGCGGTTCGACCAGTCCGGCAACCGACGCCACTATGTGCTCACAGTTGTCGACGATCAGCAAAAGATTCCGGTCAGAAACATACTCTGCCAGCAATATCGATGGTGGGCGCGCGGAACGTTCCCGAAGGCCGAACGTGTCAGCGAAGGTGTCCGCCAAGAGTGCTGGATCTCGGAGCCGTCCCAATTCGACCAGCCACACACCGTCGGTGAGAGCGCGACGTGCATCCGCACCGACCTTCAACGCCAACCGCGTCTTGCCGACGCCGCCGATACCAGTGAAGGTCACCAAACGCGATTCGGACAGCAGGCGTTTGGCCTCGGCCAACTCGGTACGGCGGCCGACGAAGCTGGTCAACTCGAGTGGGAGGTTTCCGTCCTTGCGGCGACGCGGAAGAAAAGTCGGTGACGGTGCCTCCTCTGCAGGCAGTTGTTCGTGTCCCGTCGGCGCAGCGCCACGATCCGTACCCGCCACCACGTCCGCGCGATATTCCCGCTCCCCCGCCGGCAGTGCCATATCGTCGACGTTCCGGTCGTTGTGGCGCTCGACGTCGCGAAGGAGGTTTCCCAACTCTTCCGCAGATGCCGGGCGATCGGCAACGGTTCGCGTCATCGCCCGTTCAATCGTCAGGCGGAGGTCCGCGGGGAGGTTCCGACCGGTCAGTTCAGGGGCCGGTTCCGTCGTGATCCGCAGGAATTGTGCCATCACCTGCTCACCGCTGAGGCGCTCGAAGGCCGCGTGCCCGGTGACGGCGCAGAACAATGTGGCGCCGAGACCGTAGATATCGGAGGAGATCGATGGAGCCTCCCCCTGAAGCACCTCCGGCGCGGTGAACGCGGGCGATCCGGTGACTGTTCCCTTGAGTGTCTCAAACGCCCCACCGACGCGGGCGATGCCGAAGTCGGTCAGTTGCGGTTCCCCATAATCAGTGATCAGGATGTTCCCAGGCTTCACATCCCGGTGAAGCACACCCATCTGATGCACAGTCTCCAACGCACCCGCCAACTTGACGCCCAATCGAAGCGCTTCAGCCCAAGGAAGCGGACCGTTCCTACGGATCTCAGCTTCGAGGGATCCGCGTGAGTGGTATTGCATGACGATGAATGGGCGACCACTGGCCGTCCTGCCGACGTCGTGGACAGTCACAATCTGCGGATGACCTGACACACGGCCCATGGCGTGTTGCTCGCGGAAGAAGCGTGCCAAGTTCTCCGAGTCGACGTCGGCGGTCAGTACCTTGACCGCGACAGTACGGTCTAGTGAGGGCTGCCGACAGCGGAATACAACACCGAACCCGCCACGGCCGATCTCCCGGACGTCTTCGAACCCCGTCGCAACAAGCTCGCTGGCGATCGCGCGGGCGACGTCCTGCTGTGTTGTGAGGGGATCGAAGTCAACCATCCACCTCGACCTCACACGGTTCCGCAATCGATACCAATCGGTCCTCTAAGCCACCTGATGCTCAAGTTCTGACCGCTCAGTTTCAGAGTAGTCCGGCCTCGCAGCACGAAGGAGGGATCGAAGCCATCGCTCCACCGCGGGCTGTGGTCCCGGTGCAGCCGATCTGTGACCATCAAACGATCGCTGGAAGAGCCCACGGGTGAGACTCCGATGCCGGAAATGGTGGCGAGGACGACGATCACGAGCGGGGCGGACGCCCTTGCGGGGTCGGCCACTCTCCGCTGGGCGCGGTCATGGATAGCCCGAAGGCCACCTACCTCGGTCCGTCCAGACCGAGGCAGCCGGGTGTCTAGGGGCGGGTACCCGGAGTCCGGCCGCGCCGCGGCTGTGATGAACTCAGTGACCGATGAGACCAACGGGCCGAGTTGAAGGCGGCGCTCCGGCGCGGGCTTCCACGCCGGAGCGGACGATCGAGGTTACCGGAGCACCATTCCCGGGACGCGCGCCCGGATCGTTTCCATCGTGGCCTCGTCGGACACGCCCTGCCAGTCGTACCGCGGCGTGTATGGCGCCGTGAGGGCGCGCACCTCGTCGTCGGCGAGCTCGACGTCCAGCGATGCGATGGCGTCGTCGATCTGCTTGATCGAGCCGGCCCCGACCAACGGAGCCGTCACGACAGGCTGACGGTGCAGCCACGCCAGGGCGATTGCCGCGCGGCTCACACCGTGGTCGGCGGCGACCTGTCCGACCGCGTCGATGATCGCGTGGTTCGATGCCTCCTGCGCAGGAGAGTAGAGCATGTCGGCGTACGCGCCGTCCGTCTCCGAGCGGGTGGTCGCCTTCGCGTCGTCCCAGCCGCGGGCGAGGCGGCCGCGGGCGAGAGGGCTCCAGATAATGGTGCCCACGCCCTCGTCCAGGCACAGAGGGATCATCTCCCGCTCCTCCTCGCGGGCGAGCAGGTTGTAGTGGTCCTGCATCGAGACGAATCGCGCCCAGCCATGCTGCTTCTGCAGATGCAGAGCCTTCGCGAACTCCCAGGCGAACATCGACGAGGCACCGAGGTAGCGCACCTTGCCTGCCTTCACGAGGTCGCTGAGGGCTTCCAGAGTCTCCTCGAGCGGGGTCGAGTGGTCGTTGCGGTGCACCTGGTAGAGGTCGATGTAGTCGGTTCCGAGCCGTTCGAGCGAGTGGTTGACCTCGGTCATGATCGCCTTGCGCGACAGGCCTCGGCCGTTCGGACCCGAGCGCATCGGGTGGCGCAACTTCGTGGCGATCACTACGTCGTCGCGGTTCGTGAAGTCGCGAAGTGCGCTACCCAGGATCTCCTCGCTGGATCCGTTCGAGTACATGTTGGCGGTGT
Organism: Rhodococcus sp. NPDC059968; assembly: GCF_042738615.1. Classification (NCBI taxonomy): domain Bacteria; kingdom Bacillati; phylum Actinomycetota; class Actinomycetes; order Mycobacteriales; family Nocardiaceae; genus Rhodococcus; species Rhodococcus sp. NPDC059968. The sequence continues at coordinate 12,535 of NZ_JBHWUE010000045.1, read as the reverse complement.
CGAAGAAGTTGATGCCGGCTTCCAGTGCGTGCTTGATGAGCGGCCGAGCGTCCTCCTCGCCGAGCGACCAGACCGGGTGGCCGCGGTCTGGTTCGCCGTAGGTCATCGCGCCGATTGCGATAGGGGATACTTCCAGGCCGGTAGTGCCGAGTTTGATGTACTGCATGGTGCTCCTATAGGGTAAGTGGAGAGCTCTCCACATAAGGTAGTGGAGAGCTCTCCGGATAGCAAGGATGGGGACCATGGTTCGTTCAGACGCCCGCGAAAATCGGGCTCGCATCCTGGAGGCTGCCCGCCAAGCCTTCGCCGAGGACGGCGAGACCTCGATGAACCAAGTCGCTCAACGTTCTGGCGTGGGCGCCGGCACCCTGTATCGCAACTTCCCCACCCGCGAGGCGCTCGTGCTATCCGTCTACCAGCGGGAGGTCGAACAGATCATCGACACCGTGGCGGGACTACTGGCCACACTTCCGCCACTGGAGGCACTCCGGTGCTGGACCACCGACTTGGTTGCCGCCATGCGAAAGAAGCACGGCCTCGGCGATGCCCTCAGTCCCAGCGCGCATCAAACGATCACCGAACAGACCTACGGCCCTGTCATCGCCGCCATCACACAGCTCCTCGATGCCGGCAAACGCGACGGCACCATCCGCGCGGATGCCGACCCCGGCGACTTCCTCCAGCTCACTGGCGCCTTATGGCGCGCCGCATCCGACCGGTCCCAACCCATGCTCGGACTCATACTCGACGGTCTCAGCACCGAACAGCAGCGCTAGGCAAGTCCCGAGACGCAGCACCGAAGCCCGGCAGGCTGCGGAACAACATTGCTCGTCGCCCCGGCCACCGCCCCGCCGTACAACCTGTTCAAGATCTGCGAGATGACCCGCGAAGGCGGCGGACCTCCCACAAGCCCTGGTCGAGCACTGCCGAGTCGTCACCGTCGACACCTCGTTCTGTCAGCGGGACACCCCGGCCGCCCACACCGATTTCCGTTCACCGCACCGCTCGCGGTAGCCGGATTAGCCGCGTCCGCCCATCCGCCGGGGGCGGCGCGCTCATCCATTGGAAGGGGGACGTGTCATCCCCGCTGTTCAGACGGCTTTCTTTCCGGGTCAGGACTCGATCGCAACCAACCGCTCAAGGCGAGCATGGAAGGGGAACCGACCGGGGACGTCGTCGCACACCGACTCAATCATCGCGTCCTCGCCGTCGATGCTCACGATGACGAACTCCGCGGCGGCGCCGGCATGCACCTTGACGCTGGCACCCACATTCACCGGCCCAGCCCTTCACGTTAGGGGACCTGTCATCACTGCATGTCAAAACCCCATTGCCGGATCGGTCGTCGGTCGGACTATCGCCGTCACCCCGCCGGCCGCGTATCGGCGGCCCGTACGCTTGCCCCATGTCCGCTGATCCCGGCAGCATCCGCGCCGACGCCGACAAGGCGCTGCCAAACTTGGCCGCTGGTGAAGTCTCGACGGATCCCCACATCATCACAGCGGCGGCGCGCACCGGAACGGACATCGAGCTGCAGATCCACACCTCCATCGCACCGTTCGACGTTGCGGCCGAGGAGTGGTTCCCCGCGGCAGCCGGGTTCGCCGTCACGGTCATCGTGCACCCCGTCCAGACGGGCGTGCCGCGGTATCTGCGGCCGGCGGAGCCCGCCGAGTGGGCGCGGGCGATCTTCTCGACCGTCGACTCCGTGCACGGGTATTTCCTCGGCGCCGTCGACCCAGGCACCGGCAGCCATCGAAGCGGGCAGCTCGCATACGGCCTCTACCTCGACACCGACCGCCGGGCGATTCCCCTGCCTCGGCAGGTGCTCACCTGCCCGCATTACCTACTATCGGCCATCGACGGCAGAGCCGAGATCACCATTCCCACGACGGCCTGACCCAGCCGGCAGGCCGGGCCGCTCGCGTACGGCGCGATCACGGTGTCGAGGTCGAGCAATCCGTGCAGCCCACCTCAGACGAGGCTGTAGCCGAGCGCCTCCGCGGCCGCGGCGAGACGGCGTTGCAGACCGGGATGCGCGAGCGGGTTCGACGTCGCCGGCCGGACCGGGAACGAGTCGGCGGCCGGGGGGAACAGCGCGGCACACCGGCCGCCGGAAAACCGACCCCGGTACAGCAGCCCATCGAGCCCGGGATGCGCGGCCGCAATGGTGCGGGCCCACCGCTGGGTGATGCCGTGTCCGGCGGAATCGAGGGCGAAGGTGCCACCGACCCGGGTCGGCCAGCGGCCGGCCCCGAACCCGCCGACGTCGAGCAGCCGCAGATCCCGGGCCGGATGCAGCCCGGTCAGATACGGCGCCTCCTCCACCCGGTCGATCGTGCGGGTGGCCTGGAATGCTTCCGCGAGTGCGCCGTGCACATCGGTGGCCCCGTACCAGACCCCGTGCCGCGGGTGGTCACCGCTCGGGTGTGGGTGCGGGTCGAACCGCAGCACCGGCCCATACGTGCGGAGCTCGTTCCAGGCGAGCGCGTGGCTGCTGGTGGTGCGGTGCACCCGCCAGAGCATCCCGGTGGTGGGGATCGGGGCGTATTCGTTGTCGCGGATGCCGTGGTGGGAAAGTTCGTCGACGGTCGGAGGGTGCGGGAGCATCCGCGCCACTTACGCTGCCTCCCATTCGATTTGGGTGATGATCTCCTGTGCGGACTCGACGTCGCCGCCACTGGTGAGCCAGCCGATGACCGACACCGGGCCTCCGTCCAGCATCAGATCGGCCCTCGGGTCGGTCAGGGCCCGCTCGAGCGCAAGGGGATGCAAACCATCCGGCAGCATCGTCAGGAGGCGGTCGAGGTTCGGCACCATCGCCTCACCGGTGAACTGCACCGCCGGCAGCAGCAGTTTGTTGCCGACCTTGATCGCCCACACACTGCCCGCCCCGGCGCGCTGGCGGATCCGGGAGGTCGACACCCCGAGCAGGCGGGCCGCCTCCTCGACCGTCCTGGCGGTGGCGGTGAGCTCACGCATGCGTTGCTCCCGCTCGGCGGCAGCAGCAGCCGGAGCGAGAGGGTCCTCGGTGAACCCCGCCGCGTCGTACAAGGCGGCATCGTGGTCGCTGAGCTGGGCGCTCGGGTGCGCTCCGCGGCGCAGCGCATGCAGCAACGGCAGCATCGCCTCCCGCGAGACCGGGGTACCGAGGGCCTCCCCCACCGCGGCCTCGAAATCGACATCGCCGGCGAGGTAACGGTCATCGATCGTGCCCACCACCAACACCTCCTAACAGTTACTAACAGACTACCTCACTGTTAACCCACCGGCGAGCAGCACCAACCGCGCGCATTCGGCCCACCCTGAAACGAGCGCGTCACTGCGGCTCCGGATCGGAGACGCACCTGCACCTGCACAGCCCGGGTGCGCGGCAGCACACACGGAGCGCCGACTCGTGCCATCGTCCCAGGTCAGCGGGGTGCCGGCGATCGTGCGTCGCACCCGCTGTCAGTGATCACCGAGCTCGACGGCCTGAGCGGCCTCTCCGCCTGTCTAGCGGAAAATGAGGTCGTGCGGTATCCGCGGAGCCGCCACCCAGGGGTACTTTCCCGCCCCCCTTGCGGGTCACCGATCACCCCCTCCGGGGTGTTATCGAACGCCCGCTTCCGGCGAAAACTAGTGGTCGTCCGAGAACACCAACCCCGAACTTCAGGAGCCACAGAATGTCCTCGATCACCACCCGCACCGCAGCCGCAGCAGCCGTCGGCGTCGCCCTCGGCTTCGGTGCCGTGCTCGCCCAGAGTGCCACCGCCGCAGCAGCACCCACCGACGGCGCCGCCCCGCAGGTCCCGTACACCGTCCAGGTGCGCGACCGCATCGGATGCGCCAACGCGTGGCCCATGGTCGCCTGCGATGCCCCCGACGAGGACGTGCCCGAGCAGGTCGAACTCTACGAGCCGGGCACCACCCTCACCGAGCCGGGCACCACACTCACCCAACCGGGAGGCGTCGACCTCTTCGGGTCCTCCAGCGCCCCGTACCACGCCGCGAACTACCCCCTCGAACCCGACGACGGCGTGATCTCCCATCCCCTCGACCCCGACATGCCCTGGATGTGACCACCGCCGGCCCCGGCACCGAGTCCCCGCGCCGCCGGAGCACACCGGTGATGCGACGCCGACAGTTTCCGCCGGTACGTCGACCCTGTCGTAGACGCGCATAACGATGTGACCGGGATCGACATCCTCAGGGACCGCCGCTCCGTAACCGGGAATTCTCCTCGGCGACCGCGGTCGCCGGGTGCACGGCAATCAGGCCGAGGCCTTGGCGTCGCTTGCACAGCCGCGCCAGCTCGCGATAAGCGGCCTCACCGAGCAACTCGGTGAGCTCCGGCGCATACGACTGCCACACCGCCTTGGCGCCGACGTGCGCGTCCGGCGAGCCGGAGCAGTACCAGTCCAGGTCCGATCCGCCCTCACCCCACCCGCGGCGGTCGTACTCGGTGATCGTCGTCTTCAGGACCTGCTCACCGTCGGGTCGCTCCACCCATTCCTGGGTGCGCCGGATCGGCAGCTGCCAGCACACGTCCGGCTTCACCTCGAGCGGCTCGATGCCGCGCTCGAGCGCCATCGAATGCAGCGCACACCCGATGCCACCCTCGAATCCGGGACGGTTGAGGAAGATGCACGCGCCCTGGTAGCGGCGGGTACGCAGCGCCGGCTCGTCCTCGAGCTCGTCCTCCTCGATGTACCCCCTCTTCCCGAGACCCTGCTTCATGAACTGCCAGTCCTCAGGTCTGAGCAGCTTCACCGACTCGTGCAACCTCTCGACATCCTCCTCGTCGGAGAAGAACGCGCCGTGCGAGCAGCAGCCGTCGTCGGGTCGGCCCGCGATGATGCCCTGGCAGGCCGGGGTGCCGAACACGCAGGTCCAGTGCGAGAGAAGAGACGTCATGTCCGCGGCGATGAGGTGCTCGGAGTTGTCGGGATCGAGGAACTCGACCCATTCCCGAGCGAAGTCGAGCCCCACCTCCGGGCTGGGCGTCATCTTGTGCGCACGCCCCGCACTACCTGTTGCCACAAACCCCACGGTAGCCACCCCACATAACAGTTGTGTGGTCCCTTCCGGGGACGCCCGCGCATGCGGGAAAATCGGGTGCGGTCGCTCGCCGAGGTCGATCTTTTCTTGGCGCCGGTGAGCCCGAATAACAGTTTGATCCGGGGAGCCGATAGTGGGGCTGCGCATTGTTGCCACGAGCACGAGGGTCCGACTCTTACCTTTCCCTGTTCGGTTCCTGCGGGCGACCGCGTTCATGCAATCGGTTCGGTGGGAAGGAATTTCGTCATGGATGAGGTCGACGATGTCGAACTGTTAGTGGAGCGGGTCGCGGCGCTGGATCTCGGCAAAGCCGTTCTCGAGGCGTGTGTGCGGGTGCCGCACCCACAGCGGCCCGGTAGGCGAATGCAGGAGCTGCGCGATTACGGCACGACCACCGCACAGCTGCTGGCGATGGCGGCCTGGTTGCGGCACTGGCACGTGCAGCGGGTGGTGATGGAATCCACCAGCACCTACTGGAAGGGCGTGTACTACCTTCTCGAAGCCGAGGGCTTCGACTGCTGGCTGGTCAACGCCCGCGAGGTGAAGAACGTGCCCGGCAGGGCAAAGACCGATCGGGCCGACGCGGTCTGGCTGGCGAAGGTGGTCGAGCGTGGCATGTGCCGGCCGTCGCTGGTGCAGCCGCCGGAGATCCGCCGGCTGCGCGACCTCACCCGCTACCGCCGCGCCCTGGTGCAGGACCGCACCCGCGAGCAGCAACGGGTCGAGAAACTGCTCGAGGATGCCCAGATCAAGATCTCGTCGGTGCTCTCGGACCTGCACGGCGTATCCGGACGGGCGATGATGCACGCCCTCATCGCCGGAGAACGCGATCCGCGGACCCTGGCCCGGCTGGCCAAGAGCGGTGCACGGAAGAAGACCGACCAGCTCGAAGAGGCGCTGCGCGGATTCTTCACCGACCACCACGCGACGATTCTGAAGATGATGCTCGACAACAGCGACCGGATCGGCGCCCAGATCACCGCACTCGACGCGCTGATCGAGGACGCGATCAGCCCTTTCTCCCGACAGGCGACCCGCCTCGCTGACATCGTCGGCGTGAACACCGTTGCCGCCGCCGAGTTGATCGCCGAGACCGGGGTCGACATGACCCGATTCCCATCCGCCGCGCATCTGGTGTCGTGGGCGAAGTTCTGCCCGCAGACCCACCAGTCCGCCGGCAAGTCCATGAGCAAGGGCCGCGGCAAGGGCAACCCATGGCTGGCTGGCACTCTCGGCCGCATCGCGTTCGCCAACTCCCGCGCCGACACCTTCCTGGGCACCCGCTATCGGCGCCTCGCGCGACGCCGCGGCAAGCAGAAGGCGATCGTCGCCACCGGCAACTCGGTACTCACCGTCGTCTACCACCTGCTCTCGGACCCAGACGCCGAATTCTGCGACCTCGGGCCCGGATACTACGAATCCCGGATCAACAAACACCGCCGCGCCCGCGACCTCGCCACCCAGCTCCAGGCACTCACCGGCCAGCACATCGCCATCCGCGACGGCAAAGCCGTCATCACCGACACCGCCGCCTGACCCCAAACTTAAAGCGGCAGAACAACATAACCCGGCTCCGCCCGGGTGCCTTCGGTCTGCCCACTCATCATCCTATTTTCGGGTCAGACAAGGACTGATCGGGTCCCCGTCCGGGAGCAAACGATGCTCGACCCGAACCTCGTCGAACCTCCCGTGATACCACCGCTGTGATGTGCGGTCGATCAACCCCAGTCCCGTTGCCGCACATCGGAAGCGACGTTGATTGGCACGGGCCAGGACCTCCGGCGCCCGCGCCCTGGCCCCGGACCCTCCGGCGCCGACCCCGCACGAACAGGCACCCGCACCCCGGGGCGGGCGCGGGCCGCCGGCCGTGCTGTCCGGTCAGCCCGCGATGACCGTGCCGAGGGTGCTCACCACGGCGTTCGCGGACCCCATGCGATCACGGTAAGCCGACCGATCGCCCCTCGGCGGAGGAACACACCACCGGCAACCCATGGATCTCGGATTCCTGTCCGTAGCCCATTCCGAGGTCGGCGACGGGCAGGTAGGGGGCCGCGGCCGGGTGGCTGGGGCCGAGCGGAATTGCCTTGTACCCGCCAGTGCCTGGAAGTCCACTGGCGCCGTAGAGGCGGAGGTCGCCGGGCCGGTTCCAGCTGAATTTCAGCGAGCCACGGTCCCCCTTGGGCGAAGGCAATTCGTCGACGCCTGCCGCCTCGGCCGGATCCACGGATACCGCGGCCATTTCCTCCACGACCATTTCGCCGGCCGCGACGACCCCGCCGCGTGGCGACTCGACCCGGCGAAGGCCGGATCCGGAGTGATCGACGAGAGCCAGTCGGCCAGATGTAATCCCCGCGGACCGCAGCCCTTTTCCCGTAGAACTGGAACGCGTTATAGTCTGACCTCGCGTTAGGATGACTTATGCGCTGTTCAGGGTAGGTAGGGGTGAACCGTGACTTATGTGATTACTCAGCCCTGCTGCAACGATGCGTCGTGCGTGACTGTCTGCCCGGTGAATTGCATTCATCCCACGCCGGACGAGAAGCCGTTCGCCACTACGGAGATGCTGTACATCGATCCGGACACGTGCATAGATTGCGGGGCGTGCGTCGATGAATGCCCGGTTGACGCGATCTACCCGGATATCGTGATCAGCGAGTCCGACGAGCCGTACCTTGCCATCAATGCCGACTTCTACACCAAACATCCGATCGGACGCGGATGGCCGGAGTTGGTCAAGCTTCCACCACTGAGCCCCGAACTGGGTACCTTGCGCGTCGCGATCGTCGGGTCGGGTCCCGCCGCCTGCTACGCGACCAGGGAGTTGACGGCCGTGTCGGGCATCGAGGTGGACCTCTTCGATCGGTTGCCCACGCCTTATGGCCTGGTTCGTGCCGGTGTCGCCCCGGATCATCCTGGAACGAAGCGCGTCACCGAGCTGTTCCGTGCCGCGATCGGTGCGCGTTCGGTGCACTGCCATTTCAACGTGGAGGTAGGCAGGGATATCAGCCACGCCGAGCTGCTCGAGTACCATCACGCCGTCCTCTATGCCGTCGGCGCTGCGGGCGACCGCAGGCTGGGCGTGCCGGGCGAAGATCTGAGGGGCAGCCACGCCGCCACTGAGTTCGTCGCCTGGTACAACGGCCATCCCGGCCATGCGGACCGCACGTTCGATCTCTCCGGTGAGCGCGCCGTCATCGTCGGGAACGGCAACGTCGCCCTCGATGTCGCCCGGATCCTGGTGACGGATCCGGCCATTCTCGCGAAGACAGACATGGCCGAGCACGCTCTCGACGCGCTGCGGCGGAGCAAGGTCCGGGAGGTCGTGATCCTGGGCCGACGTGGACCAGCACAGGCCGCCTACTCAAACCCGGAGCTGCTCGCGCTCGGTCAGATGGCCGACGTCGACATCGTGGTCGACGCCCGGGAGGCGACGCTCGACCCGGCCAGCCGGGCATTCGTGGATGGTGATGAGGCTGAGCCGTCGACGCGACTGAAGGTCAGGCAGGTCGAGAGGTTCGCGGCGCGGACACTCGAGTCTGGACGTAAGCGGATCGTGCTGCGATTCCTCGTATCGCCGGTAGAACTGTTCGGTGACGACCGTGTCGAATCCATGCGTCTCGCGAGGAACACGATGGTCACGGACGAGTCCGGCGCGATTCGCGCCAAGCCGTCGGGCGAGACGGAGATGCTGCAGACGGGCCTCGTTCTGCGGTCGATCGGTTACCGCGGGACCCCGGTCGCCGATGTTCCCTTTGATGCTCGGCGCGGGGTCATTCCTAACGAGAATGGGCGTGTCCTGGATCCGGAGACTGGGATGCCCCTGAGGGGCGTGTACGTGGCGGGCTGGATCAAGCGTGGCCCGTCCGGAGTGATCGGCACCAACAAGTACTGCTCCGCGGAGACCGTGGCCTTGCTGGTCGACGACTTCATCAGTGGACGCCTTGCGATGCCCCGTGAGCGCGACCAGCTGGACAATTTGATTGCGGAACGCCAGCCGAATGCAGTCGACTTTCAGGGTTGGCAGCGGATCGACAAAGCGGAGCGATCTGCTGGGGCAGCGAGTGGTCGGCCGCGGACCAAGCTCACCAGTATTGAGAGCATGCTGGCGGCCGCGCGGTAGGTGGCCCCTTCGATTCCGTTCGGCTTTTCCGATCGACGACACGAAATCTCGTGCCGGATCAAGCGTGCTACGCGGCGCCAGTAGTTGTGGCGTCGCACCATTCGAAGGTCACGGAAATAGCCCCGGTCAATAACACGATGTCCCGAACCGGCCCGCCCATGCACAGTTGACTGTCCATGGTGCGTCGCCCACTGACTGCACGCCCGATGGTCGCCGCCGGAACCGCGATGAGGATCTCTGCAGGTAGGTCGCTGCGACTTCCTTCGATCAGCAGCATTTCTTCCTCGACAGGTCGAACGGGCACGTCATGCCCGCCTGGCACGTCACCGATGACTAACGCCACGTAATCGTCGGCATCGTGATCCACGAGGGTGATCAAGCGGGCTCTTCTTGCCCCGATCGTCAGGGATACATCCAAGCCGATGCCGAGGTCAGGAGCGTCCGCTGCCCCCTGCGGTTCTGGCGTGGCATGGCAGGGTCGTTCCAGAACGACTCGCCGTGAGTTCCAACCGAAGAACGAATGTTCCACCGTGTTCATGGCGCTCGTTCTCCTCCAATCTTCTCGATTCGCTTGGACAGTTCTCATGGTCGTTTGGAGCGCACCGATTCGAACTGTCCCAACTTCGGACAACTGCCTGCCTGCGTGCTAGATCAGATTCATCTGTCTCGCTTTGACGATTAGTTGTACTCGGCTGTGCGCATCGAGCTTCTGCATCAGGGCCTGAGCGTAGCTTCGGACCGTGTTGATAGTCAGTCCGAGTTCCTCTCCGATCTCCTTCGTTGTCATCCCTTGGGCCATCAACCGCAGAACCTTGTATTCGCGTGGCCGCAGCGTCGCGTAGAGCCGTCCCTCGCCGCCATGGAGTAGTTCCTCGTCGGCGTTGAGCTCTTGTCGGATAACGGGATCCAGGACGATGGTTCCTTCGATGACGTCCCGCATTGCGCCGAGGAGATCGAGATCGGCGGCGCCCTTGAGCAGGATGCCCGATGCTCCCTCCTGCATGCAGGCTCGCAGTATTCGAATGTCACTGAATCCGGTGAGGATGAGCACCTTGGTGCGAGGACTTGACTGAATGACGTCGCGGCAAAGCTCCGGGCCGAGGGCATCCCCGAGTCGTAGATCGAGGACTGCGAGATCAGGCACCAACTGAGGAGCGAGTGCACGGGCGTCCGCTGCCGAGGTGCAGTCTCCGACGACTTCGAAGTCCGTGCTCGATTCGACGAGCGCTCGCAGGCCGGCGAGGACGATCGAATGATCGTCGACGATCAGGACGCTCGTTCTTGCGGTGGTCACGGCCGGGGATCCTCAATCGTCAGGCATCGACGCGAGGCGGGAGCTGAGCCACGTGTGGGTGGTCGGGGTGGGGACCCTCATCATCGAAGTCGCAGTCTTGTTCGAAGAACTCGACATTGACGGCAATGTAGTCGTCCGCGTCTGCTGGAACAACGTTGTCGAGGAAGATTGCCGCTTGTGGGCAGACCGGTAAACATGCCCCGCAATCGATGCACTCGTCAGGATTGATGTAAGCCATTCGCGTGCCAGCATGGATCGCATCGACCGGGCATTGGTCCATGCACTGGCGGTCCATGATGTCGACACAACCTTCAGTAATTACGTACGTCATGTTCGTGATCTCCAAGTGAACGGTTGACCGAAGCTGTACGAACTACCGTGCCGTGATCTTGTGCCCTGCAGCACCTGCAGATGAAGGTTAGGTGGTACTCAGTTCCGCCGGGGAGCTTGACGTCGGAATGATTACACGGATGGTCGTCCCGCCGTCTTCGTTCCTCGAGCAGTTGAACTCGCCCCCGAGGCTCATTGCGCGCCGCGAAAGGCTGGACAGACCGAGTCCGTGATGACGGCCGGGCTGCGGCGATACAGCCATGCCTTCGTCGATGCCGATCCCATCATCCTGTATGACAAGGATGAGAAGCTCCGGAGTGAAAGTCAGTCCCACAGAGACGTTGCTTGCGTGTGCGTGTTTCTCCACATTGTGGAGCGCTTCTCGGAGTGTGCAGACGAGTCCGTTATCCACCTCTGGCGGTACCCTGCGTGGCTGGCCGAAATAGGTGATCTGCGTCGGTATGGACGACCGAGCCGAGAATGCGTCGATGAGCTGGCGCAGGGCAACAAGCAAATCCCCGTCCTGAGGAAGGGTGGACTTGAATGTATCGCGCATGCACAACGAAGCCTGCATGGCGTGCGCCGCGATCGCCTGCACTGTTTCCAAGACATCGGGCGGCAGTGCTCCGGACTCACCGAGCGCGCGCGCGGACATCGAGATGCTGAAGAGTAGTTGCAGCGACGTATCGTGCAGGTGCTGGGTGATCCGCTGGCGTTCCTCGTCCCGCGCCAGTTGCTCGAGCTTTGTTGCTCGAATGGCCGTCATGATGAGCGGGGCCGCAAAGGCAGTGAACTCTTCAAGCATGGAAAACACCTGAGGCTCAAGCGGATCAGGTGTGCGATTGCCGGCGTAGAGGACGGCGATCACCATCCCACCGTACTGAACGGGCTGGGAGATGACGGTGTGCAGTGCGGGGTCCAGAAAACCGCCGGTGCAGAACTTTGCGGGCTCAGTGTCAGGGCGTTCGGACGTTCGCTGCGTTTGAAACTCGGACACCACCGGCCGAACCGATCCGTCGGTGATGAGATGCGGCTCACCGGACAGCAAAAGGCTCGCCATTTCAGTGCTTGATGATTCGACAATAGTCTCGCGGATTCGGCTCGGAAGTCCATAACAATCGGCGATCCGGATGAAAGTTCCGTCTTCGACGAGTCCGATGGCTGTCGCATCGACACCCAGCAGTTCTGCCGCGGCGCTGCAGACACGCGCAAACAGGAAGCGCGGATCCGATAGTCCGGATATGTCACGGACTGCGGCGCCCAGGGCGTGAAGACCTTGAACCTCGTTGATGCTGTAACACATTTTGTCGAACCTCCACAAGAGTGCCGCGCGTCGAGATCACTACTGTGACAACGACATACACCCACGCGAAGTCGCCTTGTTTGCGCCACCCCTATTTGCAGGTGTCAGCAACCCCATGGCGGGCCGTAGGTTGCTGTCTACCGGATCATCATACCGGCGAGCAAGGCAAACACGAACGAACTGATCGGCAGAACGGCCTGGTCAACACATGTTTCTTGCCGCAAGAAACGAATCGATGGAAACGGATTAACACAGTGGGTTCATCGCAGAGCGCGGCACAGCCGCCCCCGACGGTCGGCGTCGTTGGGGAGTCGGACGACGGTGAGCGTCGGGTGGCGTTGGTGCCGAAGGTCGTGGCGTCGTTGATCGCCAAGGGCGTCGACGTGGTGGTCGAGTCGGGTGCCGGATTGGGCGCGCTGATTCCGGACGAGTTGTACAAATTGGCAGG